>CAZPPK010000180.1:0-5203 GCA_964588415.1 uncultured Lentimicrobiaceae bacterium | reverse complement strand
TTCGAATGCTCCGCTTATCGCGGATTTTCAAAATAGAGTTTCACTAATAAAATAAACGAATGCTCCGACAAATCCTAAACCATAAATAGCACCGGAACCGGCGGCTTGTCCCTGGATTTTTTGACTCATAACAGTTCTCCATTTTATTAATAAAATGGTTTATTTAGAAACATAAGCAATTCTTCTGGATGCCTTTCTCATAAGTATATTAACCATATCCTGATTGCTGCTGCCCAGAGAACCCGCAATTCCTTTGTTATAATTCAGCAAAACTGCTCCATCGGCTGCATTGTAAATAAAAAGATTCATGGTAGCCCGGTTGGTAGCGCCCCAAAATCCAACCAGCACGCCTAATGCAGCAGAAACTCCTGCCGACATAGGTTTCGTTGTTCTCAGAGTGCCCATAATAACAGCATCTACCCCCAATATTTTCGCTATCTGTGCAGGGGTATAATTATCATAGTTTGCGACAGTAATACCCGCTTTTTTTAACTTAACATTTGTAACATTAGGATCTTGAACTTGCACAATCAATTTTCCCTTTTCCCCTCTTTTCAAAAACCACGAATACAAAGCTGTTTGGATTCCTTCTCCCTCTTCTACTTCCATATTTTTTAATTGCTCCGGTGTCGTGCTTTTCATTTGCTTTGGCCTGAGTTGTATGCTGGTCTTAAACTGAATAATTCCAATGATCTTCTGGTGTTTCGCAATTTCAGGAAATTTAGGATTAACATACAGGCGTGTCTGGGCGAGAACCATAACGCCAATAAGCATAAAAACTGTGGTAATGAATAATTTCTTCATAAGTTTAATTTATTTGATAATTGATTTCTTTTTAGCGCTTTTTATTGGAATTTCAAAAAACTAATTGTTAGCACTTTACAAATATAATTTTTTTTTGGTTTGTCCCAAAGTAATTATCGGATATCTACCGGAAGATGATACGATCCAAAAGTTAAAACCTTTTCTTTGATGGCAGCTTAAAATTAACAGGCAGATTATAGTCCACGCTAATGGGTTTGTTATTTTTATAGCCGGGAACCCATGGCCTCAGGTGTTTCACCAGCCAAACAGCCTCTTGGTCTAACAATTTATCGACACTTTTCACCACCTGAACCTTATCCACGGTTCCATCTTTTTCCACAACAAACCTAACAACTACCTTACCGGAAACACCTTCCTCTAAAGCGTTTCGCGGATAATCCAGTTTGTTCATAATATCTTTGTACAATCCCTGTATTCCACCTCGATAAGACGGAAATTGATCCGGTTCTGGCTGATCATTTTTCATGACCGGGACAACCTGTTAATGCTCTTTCCAAATTTGTTTCGGAGTTAATTTACTTTGTCCGAAAGCGGTGATGGTCATAAAGAGTAGGACAAAACTTCTCAAATCAAAAATCGGTGTTCCTTGTTCTTAAATCAATAGTCCCCAATTTCAAACGGCAGTTCGCGTACGATCTCAATCTTTTCGGGAGTCACTTTTGCCTGAACGGGAATGATCTCCACACCGGAGGCATAAGCTTTTTGCAACGTTGCTTCATATTCGGGGTCAATCTCTTTGGCAGGACCGAATTTTTCCACATCCATGCGCTGGACCACGTACAACATTACCGCACGGATTCCCTTTCTTTTCGCTTGCATGAGGGTTTCCAGATGCTTTTTCCCGCGCGAAGTTACGGCATCTGGAAACGAGGCAAAATCATCCACTTTCATGGTCACATTTTTTACCTCCACGAAACATTTTTCATGATCGTTTTCGGCATAAATATCAAACCGGCTATCGCCAAAAGTCACTTCCCTTTTCACATTGGAATAGCCTTTCAGTTTTTCAATTTTCCCATCGCGGATGGCTTCAAAAGCCAGCAGGTTTGGCACCAAAGTATTTATCCCAATCCAACCATGATTCATAAAGATCATTTCCCAGGTGAATTTGGTCTTGCGTTTCGGGTCGTTCACCGGGGTCATATAAACCGGTGCGCCTTCTTCAATACAGGTTTTCATAGAGCCCGAATTGGTACAATGTGCCGTTATTACGGTTCCGTTTTCCAGTTCCACATCGACAAGAAAGCGTTTGTATCTTTTGATCAGTTTTCCCTTGACTAATGATACGTTAAATCTCATAGGTTTCTATTTTGCTTTTTGCGAAACTATGAAATTCCCAGTCAATCTTTAAAAAATAATTAACTTCGCATACGCAAAAAAATGATGCATCATGAGCGAAATAAACTGGGAATCGATCCGAAATTTTGAAGAAATCAAATTTGAAAGATGGAATCATATAGCAAAAATTACCATCAACAGACCAAGATATTACAACGCATTCACACCAACCACCACCATCGAAATAGCCATTGCCATGGATATTTGCCGTGAAGATCTCGATATCTATTCCGTGATTTTGACCGGTGAAGGTGACAAAGCTTTTTGTGCCGGCGGCGACCAGAATGTAAAAGGTAAAGGCGGATACATTGGCAAAGATGGAATTCCGAGATTGAATGTATTGGATGTTCAAAGAAAGATCCGTTCCATTCCCAAACCGGTGATTGCCATGGTGAATGGTTATGCCATTGGCGGAGGACATGTTTTGCATGTGGTTTGCGATTTGACCATCGCATCCGAAAATGCAAAATTCGGGCAAACCGGCCCCAAAGTAGGCAGTTTCGATGCAGGTTTAGGTTCATCGTACCTTGCCGCCATAGTAGGACAGAAAAAAGCCCGCGAAATCTGGTTTCTTAACAAACAATATACTGCACAGGAGGCTCTGGAAATGGGATTGGTCAATAAAGTAGTTCCGTTTGAAAAGCTGGAAGAAGAAACCGTTGACTGGTGCCTCACCATGCACAAAAGAAGTCCCATGGCATTGCGCATGATCAAACTGGGATTGAATGCCGAGCTGGATGGACAGGTAGGATTGCAGGAATTTGCAGGAAACGCTACATTACTATATTATATGACCGACGAAGCCCAGGAAGGGAAAAACGCGTTTCTTGAAAAACGCGACCCCGATTTCCATAAGTTTCCCAAATTTCCTTGAAAGTGAACAGGAAAAATAATGAGCCTAAACAGTTGAAAAGCGCTTCTACTACCGATTGGATTGAAGCCATGCGGCCCAGGACACTGCCTCTTGCCTTATCCAGTATTATTACCGGAAGCTTCATTGCCATTGCTGAACACAAGTACAAATGGATTGTGATCATCATGGCAGGGGTTACGACGATCTTTCTACAAATTTTGTCGAACCTGGCCAACGATTACGGGGATGCGGTAAAAGGTACGGATAATGAAAAACGCGTAGGGCCTATAAGAACGGTGCAAAGTGGCAGGATCACACCGAGGCAAATGAAAAATGCCACTATCTTGTTTTCTGCATTTTCTCTGGTTTCCGGTTTGATACTCCTGTATTTTTCTTTTGGAGACAAGCTCTGGCTGACACTTGTTTTTCTATTCCTTGGAGTTGCCGCTATTGCCGCTGCCATAAAATATACCATGGGAGAACATGCCTACGGATACAAAGGTTGGGGCGACTTGTTCGTCTTTCTCTTTTTCGGTTTGCTGGGTGTGATAGGAACCTGGTTTCTAAATACAATGTACTGGCGTTTCGACATTCTGCTTCCGGCTGCTGCGCTTGGTTTTCTAAGTACGGGCGTTCTCAACCTGAACAATATGAGAGACATGGACAATGATCTGGCTTCCGGGAAAAGATCCATCGCAGCAAAGTTCGGCTATACAAAAGCCCGTATTTATCATACTTTGTTGATCTTCTTCGGCTTTCTGCTGGCTATTATCTATGTTGTTTTGAATTACCGGAACGTTTGGAACTTTCTGTTTTTACTAAGCCTTCCAATATTTGTAAAAGATCTCGTAACCATTTTCAAAACAAGCGACCATTCTAAACTTGATCCTTTTTTAAAAAAACTGGCCCTTTCCACATTGCTCTTCTCTATATTGTTTGGTGTCGGATTGCTTTTGTGATAAATCAACTTTTTCTCATTAGAAACCGGAAGGCTTAATGTTTTGAACATGAATGAATCCAGGCTCTTTCTGAATTATTAACTTTTTTACAAAAACAGCATCAGGCAAATTTCCTACATTTGCCAAAAACAAGAATATCATGATTTTAAATTATATTGTTTGGAATGTAAATCCTGAGATATTTTCCATTCCGGAAAAATTTCCTCTCCTAGGGGGCTTTTCCGTTAGGTGGTATGGATTATTTTTTGCCATTGGGTTTGTATTGGGGTATTTAATCCTGCAAAAGATTTTCAAAAGAGAGGGTATTGAAGAGAAGCTCCTTGATGATTTATTCACTTATATGTTTATTTTCACCATTTTGGGTGCGCGATTAGGCCATGTTTTCTTTTACGAACCACACTATTTTCTGGCACATCCTATTCAGATACTCGAAATCTGGCATGGCGGGCTTGCCAGCCATGGTGCTGCCGTTGGTATTTTGCTGGGATTGTATATTTTTTCACGCAGACAAAAAAAATCTTATATCTGGGTTTTGGACCGTGTAGCGATCGTAGTCCCGCTGGCCGGTTTCTTTATCCGAATGGGAAACCTGATGAATTCCGAAATCTTTGGCTATTCTACACATCTGCCCTGGGGTTTTATTTTTGTTCGTTCCATGAATCCAAGTCTGGCAGTGGGGCCACACCAACCTACCCAAATTTATGAAGGACTTTCTTATTTGCTGATATTCTTTTTCATTTTCCGATATTACCAGAAGCACAGAACACACCTGAAACCAGGAAAATTATTTGGCTTTTTTATGCTTCTCATATTTTTGGTCAGGTTTCTTGTAGAGTTCTTAAAAGAGCCACAAGAAGTTTGGGAACAGCATATGCTCTTGAATATGGGTCAGTTGTTGAGTATTCCACTTATTATTCTGGGAATTACCTTTCTCATCTGGTCAGCAAAGCAACAGCCGGTTAATTACGAAAAAAGTTTACCCGAAAAATAATCCGGCAAGTTTATATTTTTATTAATTTTGCAGGCTGAAATTAAGCCTTGGCAAAAGGGACGTTCTTTAAATAAAAACGGGGTGTGGTGCAGTTGGCTAGCATGCTTGCATGGGGTGCAAGTGGTCGCAGGTTCGAGTCCTGCCACTCCGACCGGTTAAAAGCCTTGAATCTTAAATGGTCCGAGGCTTTTTTGTTTTCGAATATTCAAAGTACATTAATGACTATAGGGGAAAAAT
>CAZPPK010000179.1:0-5224 GCA_964588415.1 uncultured Lentimicrobiaceae bacterium | reverse complement strand
AATGGATGAAATTAAAGTCATTTGATATGTTAAATAAAGAACGCAATACTAGTAAGCTACGAACATAATAATCACCTCGCTGTTGTTTTGCTTGACCACGATACAATATTGAATTAAAAATAAAATTTCACATACAATGCTAAAACCTTATAAAGAAGAAAAACCATTAATTACGGTTAATAGAATTCGCTCTATACTGAATGAAGTTGGAATATTCGTTTCTGAAAAATATTTTCAGGATGGTGAGTATTTCACTTTCAGAATAGAAATTGTTAATGATGGCTTACTAGAATTTAAGATGGGCACTTGGGGAAAGGGTGTAAGTTTAGAATATGCTTGTGCTAGTGCCTATGCTGAGTTTATGGAAAGACTCCAAAATAATGTTTTATTGAAAAATACTTTCTTCTTTTCAAAACATTATGTTAAAGATTGTGCATTTAAAAAACGACTAAAAGAAGAGAATGAAGAATTGGATTTCTTATATTGTCCTGATGAGAAGGTGGTTGAAATGACTAAAATTATTGATAGAGATTTCGAAATATTGAGTAAATTACTATCTGTCAGCAATAAATCTGAATTGAAAGAATTTGTTATTAACACACTTGGGATAAAAAAAGCTATCTGCACTCCTTTTTATAATCAAAAAATTAATAAAATTGTTTATTTACCAATAGAGTTACTCTTAAGAGGAACAGCCTCTACTGGAATGTGTGCAGGGAACACACCAGAAGAAGCATTAATTCAAGGTATATCTGAAATATTTGAAAGATATGCTGCCGTGGAAATCTACAGCAAGAAAATTGTACCTCCAACAATACCTCACGATTATTTCAAAGAATATCAAATTTTTGGTTCAATAAAAAGACTTGAAGAAAAAGGATTAGAAATAATTATTAAGGATTTTTCATTGGGCAAAAAACTGCCTGTCATCGGTGTTATTGTAATTGATAAAAATAAGAGAAAGTATAATGTTAAAATTGGATCAGATCCATGGCCTATAATTGCTTTAGAAAGATGTCTAACAGAGTTGCATCAGAGTTTTGCTGGTATTAGATTAGTTGACAAATGTGATTACGGTGATTTTATAGAAGAAAAATATAAACAATTAAATAGAGATGATGCTGAATACATTAATTTGAATAATATTCTGGCCTTTGCTACTGGACAATGGCCAGATTCTTTATTTAGTAATGATTTTTCTTATGAATTTACTGGTCTAAACTTTGATCTTGGAAAAAGTAATAAATCTGATTTAAAATATTTGTTGCGTTTAGTAGATGACCTAGGCTCACAACTATACATCAGAGATACCTCGTTTTTGGGTTTTAATTCTTATTATATTGTTGCTCCGGGTTTAAGTCAGGAAATAAGGAGAAAGACAGATTACTCACTCTTTCAAAAGCTAGAATTATCAATTGGTAAAATAAACAATGTCTCATTGCTTTCAGCAGATGAATTACTTTCATTAAACTCAATTTTAGAAGAATATTATATAGCAATCAAAGAAGGAGATATAAATTTTGAAGAATATTTTCTTAACAACACAGATGAAGATGCAACTGATTTAACCATTGACCTGTTTTTAAGTATGGTAAACTATAAAGCGGGAAACATCGATAAGGCATATTTGTATTTAACAAGATATCTTCAAAATAAAGACGTTCAGGACTATCTGTATTTTTATGCATGCAAAGATTATTTAGCTTTATTGAAAAATGGTCAAAACGAAAAGGAGATTCTATCATATATGTCAAAAATATACGGTAATGCTTTAGCAAATGAAGTGATTGAAGATATGTTTGATGCCGATAATATTTTCAAAGAATATAATTTACAATGGTATTTTGATTGTAGGAATTGTGAAATTGAAGAATATAAATATTATAATGTTGTGAAGATTTTAAAAAAGATTGAAAAAAAGCATAAAACTAAGCCAATTGATCAAATGAATTTATCAAAAATATTTTATTCAAATTAACGTATGATCGTATCCATATTAAATTTGCCAATAATCTGATGGCTTTAAGATCAAGCATATGCGTAACTTTAAGAAAATCAACAACTATGTAGGCTGGGTAGTATTTGCGATATCGGCCTTTTTTTATTTTGCTACGATTCAACCAACTGCCAGTTGGTGGGACCCGGGGGAAACTCTTTCTATTTCCTATAAATTACAAGTGGGGCATCCGCCAGGAGCCCCTATGTTTCAGCTACTTGGTAGATTTTTTTCCTTGTTTTCCTTTGGGAATAAAGCCCATGTTGCTGTGATGATTAACTCCATTTCAGCATTGGCAAGCGCTTTTGCCGTTATGTTTTTGTTCTGGACCATAACCATTCTGGCAAGAAAAATCTATCACAAAAAAGCGGATGACGAGTTTTCCAAAGAACAATTGTGGGCCATTATTGGTGCAGGGTTGGTGGGTGCGCTGGCTTTTGCATTTTCAGATTCATTCTGGTTTACTGCCGTGGAAGCCACAGTCTTCGCGTCCTCTGTTTTCATTACAGCTTTATGTTTCTGGGCTATTTTGCGATGGGAACAGGTGGCAGATCACCGGTCAGGTTTCCGTTGGATACTTCTGATTGCCTACCTGACCGGCCTGGCTATAGGGATTCATTTGTTGAACCTGCTGACCATTCCGACCATTGTTTATGTTTATTATTTCAAGAAATATAAATTCTCCTGGAAAGGTTTTATCTGGACCGGGATTATCGGCATCAGTATCCTGGGAATTGTGATGGTTGGGGTGATCAAGCAGACCGTGAACCTTGCCGGGATCATGGAGCTCTTTTTTGTGAACACATTAAGACTGCCCTATAATTCCGGGGTTATTTTCTTTTACATTGTCCTGATCGGATTCATCGTTTTTGGGATCCGCTATACGCGAAAGAAAGGCAAGGTGGTTTTGAACACAATTCTTCTGGGCCTGGCTTTTCTGCTGATCGGATATTCTTCATTTTTGATGCTGGTCATCCGTTCCAATGCGGATACGCCCATCAACGAAGATGCTCCCAAGAATGCCACAGCCCTGGTGTCTTACCTTGACAGGCAGCAGTATGGTACTTGGCCATTGGCTTACGGACCTTATTATACGGCGCCCCTGGTCAGCCAGTCACTGGGCTCTCCCTTTTATAAATGGAATGATAAAACCAAAAGATATGATGTCATAGACAGGAATCCTGTCTATCATTACGATCCCCGGTTTGAAACCATTTTTCCGAGGATGCGGAATGCCAATCCGACCACTCCTAGTCAAGTCGATATTTATAAAGAATATGGGGGTACAAATGGCACACCTATTATTGTTAATGATGACGGGAAGACAAAAACATTGATAAAACCAACTTTTTTTGAGAATCTTAAGTTTTTCATCACCTACCAGGTGGCTCATATGTACTGGCGCTATTTCATGTGGAATTTTGCGGGACGCCAGAATGATATTGAAGGACAAGGCGAAATTGATCACGGAAACTGGATCAGCGGGATCAATTTTATCGATAGCTGGCGGTTGGGAGATCAGGCGGACCTGCCGCCCAGCATGCATAATCCAGCGAGAACACGACTCTATTTCCTGCCGCTGATCTTAGGTTTGATCGGATTTTTCTTCCAGCTTTCAAAGAGTAAGGAGGATACGTGGGTGGTGTTTGTGCTATTCTTTATGACCGGGATTGCCATCGTAATTTATTTGAATCAGACACCAATCCAGCCTCGTGAACGGGATTACTCCTATGTAGGTTCATTTTTGGCCTTTTCGATCTGGATCGGGCTTGGCGTATTGTCGTTGTACGAGAAGCTTGAGAAATATATTAAGAAAAAGCATTTAGCGGCAGCGGGAGTGACGGCAGTTTGTTTATTGCTTGTACCTGCCAACATGGCCAAACAGGAATGGCCGTCTCATGACCGTACCGGAAGATACGGTTGTCGTGATTTTGCAGTGATGTATCTGGAGTCGTGCCCGAAGAACGCGATTTTGATCACCAACGGGGACAACGACACATTCCCGTTGTGGTATGCCCAGGAAGTAGAAGGGATCCGTACAGATGTTCGGGTTGTAAACTACCTGCTGGCATCCGCGTCGTGGTACACCGATCAGTTGTTCAAACAGGAATACAACTCGGCACCATTGCCGTTGTCCATACCCTCTGCAAAGTACGACCAGGGAGCCATGGATGGGATTCCCGTTTACCCGATGGTCAAGGGTAAGGTTTCTTTGAAAGATGCCATTGTCTTTGTTGCCAGTGACGATCCGCGTACCAAGCTTGAGATGAACGACGGGCAAAAAACCGATTTTATGCCGAGCCGGGATCTCTACATGAAGATCGACTCAGCCGCCGTGGTGAACTCCGGTACTGTTTCCAGGAAAAATGCCGGGAAAATCGTTAAGGAGATCAAATGGAAGATCAGGGGAAATTATATTTTCCGCAACGACGTTATGTTGTTGGATCTGGTTGCAACCAATAACTGGAAAAGGCCCATTTGCTTTGTGAATCCTTCTGCTGAAGACAAAGCCCTGGGAGTGACCAAATATTGCCACATGGAAGGAATTGTTTACCAGTTTAAACCAACCTTGGCAAAAGATTATATTAAAGGTATGGGAGGCATTGATGTCAATCATACTTATAAAGTGCTGATGGGCCCGAAAGCAAGGTGGGGCAGGCTGGAAAAACCGGATGTGCATGTGGACAGGCAAAGTTTTATGAACTCTTCCATGGCCATTCAGTCATATATGTGGTTGGCAAAGGCGCTGGCTAATGAGAATAAATATGATTCTGCAGTGAACGTACTTGACAGGGAAACTTACTTTTTCCCAAAAAGTAAATTTCCGTACGATTACTTTACCATCCAAAAGGCTATGATCTATTACCGGTGCGGAGCTATCAAGAAAGCCAATACAGTTGTGAATGCGATTTATACGCGCTACATGCAGGATATGAATTATTATAATGGTCTGAAACCAAAGTTCTTTAAATCTTATACCGAAAATATCAGGGAGGCTTTGGGCTCACTGCAACAGTTGGCCGGGTTGTCGAAGCATTATAAGCAGGATGCACTGGCTAAAAAAATAAGTAATTCTTTCGATGATCAGCTTAAGATATTACAAATGAAATAGATTTTAATTATAGAATAAATATTATCGAAAATCTGGGTGGAAAGATTCGTAAGTACATTAAAAATGCGAATCAAGGGTTGAGAATGGTTAAAAATGATTCATAGATATAAACAAAA
>CAZPPK010000178.1:0-5303 GCA_964588415.1 uncultured Lentimicrobiaceae bacterium | reverse complement strand
AACTGATAAGAAATATCAACCTGAATTTATATGTACATAACTACTGACCTCAAAAAAATTCTATGGAAAAAACATGGATAATTCCCGACTTACACGGCTGTTTGGAGACCTTGAAACTCCTTATTTTTCAGCAAATAAATCCGGATAAAAAGGATCACCTGATTTTTTTGGGCGATTATATCGATCGTGGCCCTGACAGCAAAGGCGTACTCGATTTTATTATGAACCTGGAGGAAACAGGTTACCATGTTACTGCTTTGGCCGGGAACCATGAATCTATTTGCACAAAAGCGTATGAAGAATTTAACAAGCTTCAGAATTCTTCTGACCTTCAGGTTTATGGTAGATACCAGCAGCAATGGTTTGGACTGGGAGGCATTGAAACCCTGAAAAGTTTTAAAGCCGACTCGCCGGGAGACATTCCCAAAAAATACATTGACTGGATGAGTTCTAAAGATTTTTATGTCGAACTTGAACAGTTTTATGCCGTTCATGCCGGTTTTAATTTTGATCTGGAAGATCCCTTTTCAGATAAAGAAGCAATGATCTGGATCAGAAATTATATTGTAAAGCCGGAAAAAATCAAAGGTAAAAAAGTTATTCACGGGCATAACCCTTCTTCTCTTGGATTTATTAAACAAAATATAGAAGACAGTGACTTTGACGCCATTGATCTGGACAACGGAATTTATCTGGCCGGATTTCCCGGATACGGAAATTTGGTGGCATTGGAGTTAAACAGCATGGAATATAAAGTCCAGAAAGTGGTTGACACAGTCACTTATTTTAATGATTGATTTTCAGGATATTATTTATTCTACAAGAACAAGCTTTATCCGGTCATCTTCCAGAACCAGAGCATCCGCTATCTTTTGAAATTGAACCATATCCATCGCATTCAGAACAAGATCTGCAATTTTTTGAGATCTCTCAACATAAGCTTTTGAAGCATTATTCTTTTCTCCTTTTACCATGAGAAAAACAGAAGGTTTCATAATGTTGATCAGACTGTTCGATTCACAAACCACAATTTCATTTCCGGTAAGATGATTCTGAATTTCCTGAAAAGCATCTGGCAGATACGCATCACCGGCTTGAATAAAAAAAGACTTTAAGGCACCGGCGTTCAGAAACCGAATGCTGTCTTTATTTCCAGTATGTTGCGTTTCTTCCCAAATGGAAAAATACTCATTACTTTCAATATCATGCATGCCATGAAATTGTAACCCTTCCGGCCTAATATTTGAGATCTTTATTCCCGTTACCGGACCAAAGCAACTTAATTTTCTGATCAGGGTTTCCGCCAAGGTTGTTTTGCCAATGTTTCTTCCGGTTCCGCCTATCAAAATCCAAAATCTAAAGATATTCATCTATTTGATTATTAGAGATATACAAATTCATTTTTAGTGTTTATAAATTAACAACAAAATTGTTTTCAAGGTCTTTTAAATAACTAATATATTATAACTTTGCCGTGTCAAATAAAAAACAAAATTATGGACAATTTATTTAGAAAAGACGCTTTTAATTATCATGCTTTGGGGCGTCCCGGGAAAATAGAGGTTATCCCTACGAAACCCTATTCAACCCAACGCGACTTATCATTAGCCTATTCTCCGGGTGTTGCAGATCCTTGCCTTGCTATTGCAAAAAACCCAAGCGATGTTTACAAATATACAGCCAAAGGAAATCTAGTGGCTGTTATTTCCAACGGAACTGCAGTTCTCGGACTTGGAAATATTGGTCCAGAAGCCGGGAAACCAGTTATGGAAGGAAAAGGATTACTTTTTAAGATCTTTGCCGATGTCGATGTTTTTGATATCGAGGTCAATGAAACCGATCCGGATAAAATCGTTGAAGTAGTGAAGGCTATTGCTCCTACTTTTGGCGGCATTAATTTGGAAGATATCAAAGCTCCTGAGTGCTTTTACATCGAAGAAAGACTTAAAGAGGAACTAAAAATTCCTTTAATGCACGATGACCAGCACGGTACTGCCATCATATCTTCAGCAGGATTATTAAATGCCGTTGAAGTCCTTGGCAAAAAAATTGAAGACTTAAAAATAGTGGTAAGCGGAGCCGGGGCATCTGCCATCTCGTGTACTAAGTTATATATTAAACTTGGCGCTAATCCCAAGAATATCTTCATGCTTGACAGTCGTGGCGTAATTCATAAAGATCGCACCGACCTAAATGAAACAAAAAAACAATTCGCTACCGATAAGCCTGTTCATACATTGGAAGAAGCCATTAAAGGAGCCGATATGTTTTTAGGACTTTCCGTGGGTGGGCTTTTGAAACCTGAAATGTTATTGTCCATGGCAGAAAATCCTATTGTTTTTGCATTGGCAAACCCAACTCCGGAAATTTCTTATGACCTGGCAATGGCAACCCGCCCTGAAGTATTGATGGCAACTGGACGTTCCGATTTCCCGAACCAGATAAACAATGTTTTGGGATTTCCGTTTATTTTCAGAGGGGCTTTGGATGTAAGAGCAACAAAAATTAACGAGGAAATGAAATTAGCTGCAGCAAAAGCATTAGCTGCATTGGCTAAGGAACCTGTACCTGAAGAAGTTAATGTAGCCTATGGAATCAGCAACTTGAAATTTGGAAGAGACTATATTATTCCCAAACCCACCGATCCGAGACTTATTGAAATCGTAGCCCCGGCTGTGGCCAAGGCAGCTATGGAATCAGGTGTTGCCCAACGTAACATAGAAGATTGGGAAAAATACCGCGAAGAACTCAGGAAAAGAATGGGATTGACAAATCCGTTGAAAAGACAAATGAAAGGTGCCTGTAGAAGGGATCCGAAGAGAATCTTGCTTGCTGATGCAGAAAATTATAAAATCCTTAAAGCCGCTGAGATTGTCGCCAACGAAAAACTTGCTATTCCCATCCTTTTGGGTAATGAAGCAAAAATCAAAGAAATCATCGTTGAAAACGAACTGGAGCTTGATGGTGTTACCATCATTGATCCTAAATCGGAACAAAACAAATCAAAAATGGATGGCTATGTCCAGCAGCTTTTCGACAAAAGGAAACGCCGTGGCATGAACCTTCGCACCGCAAAAGAAAATATGAAGATGAATAGCTATATCGGCTCCATGCTTGTTGAAAATGGCGAAGCTGATGCAGTTCTTTCAGGATTGACACGAAATTATCCCGATACAATTCGTCCTGCTTTGCAAGTTATAGGAAGAAAACCCGACGTTCAAACAGTAACAGGTTTGTATATTGTTTTGACCAATGAAGGACCTTTATTCCTGAGCGATTGTACAGTGAACAAGGAGCCTACTTCTGATGAATTGGTTCAGATTACGCTCCAGGCTGCCGATGTTGTAAAACGGTTTAACATGGAACCTGTAGTTGCCATGCTTTCCTATTCCAACTTTGGTTCTGTTGAAGCAGAAGGACCAATCAAAGTAAGGCAAGCGGTTTATGAACTTCATAAAAATCATCCAGATATTTGTGTGGATGGTGAAATTCAGGCCAACACTGCTTTGGATCCGGAACTGATGGAAGAAAACTTTCCATTCTCAGAAATCTTAGGAAAGAATGTTAATACATTGATTTTCCCAGATTTGTCATCCGCAAACATAGCCTACAAGCTCCTACACAAAACTGCTGGTTTTGAAGTCATTGGGCCCATATTGAATGGAATGAACAAACCGGTTCATATCCTTCAAATGGGCAGCAGTGTTAATGAAATTGTAAACATGATTTTGATTGCCGGCATGGATGCTGCACATAAATAATAGTTTTTGAGGTTAATATTCATTTAAATAAGCTGTTCACCTTGACGGACAGCTTATTTTGTTTTCAGGAAAAGGAATCTGCCTCTGTTTATCAGACAATTTTTTTATGGTTACTTTTGCACAAAATATTTTCTATGCATGAATATCTGAACCTGGGAATTGTTACGGTGCTTACTTTTCTTTTTAATATTCCATGGGGATACTGGCGGGCATCAGTAAAAAAATTCTCATGGAAATGGTTTTTAGCAGTTCACCTTCCTATTCCGTTTATTGTGTTTCTCCGTTTTCACTTTCATTTGGGCTTTCAGCTCTATACCTATCCATTTTTGGTTGGTGCCTTTTTCTTCGGACAGTTTGTCGGAGCCAGATATTACATCAAAAGAAAAAAGGCGAAAGTCGTGTCAGATTGAATGTTGCAAATAAACTTCAGCCCTTTTCTGGGAGCAAAAAATTAGAATGTAAAGCCGAGGCAAAGTATTATCCTGTTTCTTCTTAAAATCCTGTAAAATCGAATTATCTTTCTTCCAATTTGGGTAACACGTCTCGTTCATGTAAAATTTTCAGAATTATGTTCACATAATTCTGAAAATCTGCAATCGCTGAATAAAAAGCCCATCTATTCCCTACCTTTGTAAAAAAGTCGTTTATGAGGAAATTTTTACTCTGGATTTTTCTCTTTTCATTTGTTACCGCATCCGCCCAGCAGGATACGATTACCGTATTGCAGTACAACCTGTTAAACTATGGGAATTATACAAGTTACTGTACATCAACAAACAACAACTACCACGACAAAGACGGATACATTCATACCATTGTCAGCTATATAAATCCAGACATTTTCACTGTCTGTGAAATATCATCATCCACCACAATACAGGAGCATTTGCTGAATGCAGCTCTTGATACCAACGGAATTACAAAGTATAAAATGGCAAATTTTATTCGACAGAATACTAGCTCCTATTTGGTAAATATGCTTTACTACAATTCTAATAAACTTGGACTGGCTGGGCATACCATTGCCCAAAGTTATGTTCGGGATGTTGATGTCTACAAACTGTATTACAAATCCAGCAACCTGAATCAGGGCGATACGATTTTCCTATATTGTGTGGTTGCGCACCTTAAGGCCGGAACCGGGGCATCCAATGAGGATGAAAGAGCAACCATGGCCGGTAACACCATGATATATCTCAGACAACTGGGAGCTTTAAACAATTACCTGCTCATGGGGGATTTTAACGTTTATAATTCGAGCGAACCGGGATTTCAGGATTTTACTGTGAATTATTCAATGACAGAGGTTCCCTCACTTGTATTTTACGACCCTCTCAATGAAATCGGTTCCTGGCACAACAATGCGGAATACACTCTTTATCATACACAAAGTACGCATACGACTTCCCAGGGTTGTGCTTCGACTGGAGGAATAGATGATCGTTTCGATTTTATCCTCATTTCCAATGAGATAAAATCAGAATCAAATAAAATTAAATACATTCCGGGAACTTATTATGCAGTAGGTCAGGATGGGAAACA
>CAZPPK010000177.1:0-5310 GCA_964588415.1 uncultured Lentimicrobiaceae bacterium | reverse complement strand
CTAGTTAACTATTTCTTTTCAATGGCCGGTAATCGGTGCGATGCCTTTTGCAAATCTGTAACTTCAATGTCACATTTACCGAAAATATCAGTGGCAAAATGTCCTGAAAGCATTTGTAGCATCCCAATCAGAAACTGTCGTTAAAAATAAGAAAAATTCTGTTAAAAGGGTTGTAGGCAAGGTCTTCAAATAATATAATCATTGATAAATTTCAACTTTACTTTCCTGATTCGTCCGGTTTTTAATCGGGAAAAGTCTTTTCTCCCATAAGATAAGTAAACCATTTAGTTGCGTGAAAATTATTGTGCTTCATATCCTAAGGAATTGGGATAAAACAAAAAAGCCTTTCCTGTGTGGAAAGGCTTTATGTGATCCGTCCGGGGCTCGAACCCGGGACCCTCTGCTTAAAAGGCAGATGCTCTACCAACTGAGCTAACGAATCTCTCCAATTGTTTTGGAGGCGCAAAAGTACTATTTTTTTTAAAAATCAAAACTTTTTCGGGAAAAAATTACTCGATTAAGATTCCCAATCCCTGGCGGAGTATTTCGGGATACCCCGAAGTGCAGTCCACAATGGTGGACGCATCAATATTTCCAATGCCTCCGTCAATCACAAGGTCAGTAAGTTGGCTGTATTCTTCGTGAATCAGCTCAGGATCGGTAATGTATTCCAAAATGTCATCTCCGTCGTGAATGGATGTAGTCACCAGCGGATGCCCCAGCTCATCAACGATCTCCTTTAAGATGGCATTATCGGGAATTCGCAGGCCTATGGTCTTTTTCTTACTCTGGAAAAGCTTGGGAACCTTGTTGTTGGCATTTAAAATAAAGGTAAATGGTCCGGGGAGATTCTTTTTGAGTAATCTGAAAGTATGGCTTTCAATAGGCAACGTAAACTTGGAAAGCATGCTCAGGCCGTTCACAATAACTGAAAAGTCGGCTTTTGTTTTTGAATTTCCCTTAATTCTTGCAATCCGGTCGAAAGCTTTGCTTTGATAAAGGTCGCAACCCATGGCGTAAACCGAGTCGGTTGGGAAGATGATCACGTGCCCTTGATTTAACGCTTCTACCACAAACCGGATATGCCTGGGCGCCGGATTTTCTGGATATATTTTTAGCAGCATGTCTGGAGATTCTTTTTTCTCAGCGAAGATAAGAAAAACAAAGTGCATAAAAAAAGGGTAAGCTACTTATATCGCACCGCTACAACCACCTACCCTTGCTCCCTTCCGGGCCTGGGGGAATTCAGCAGGAGCTGGTCGTATAAGACTTACCCGCGACAAAAGTACAAATGTTTTTAAAGCATCATAGTTTTTATTTTTATATTTACAAAATATTAATTAAAGCCTTTTTATTATGGAACAGAAATCCACATTTTCATTTGCTATGCAATTTGGCCTTCTTACAGGGTTGGTATTGATCGTATTTACTTTAATCCTGTTCCTTGCTGGAGTGGGGGACAAGTCTCCCGTGCACTTTATTAGTCTTGCCATTTATATCGGAATGCTCTACTGGGGAATCACCAACATCCGTGATCGCCAGCTGGAAGGGGTAATGAATTATGGGAAAGCTTTTAGTACAGGATTCTGGATCGTACTTTTTACGGGAATACTCGTAGGTATTTTTACCTATTTCTATATGAAGTATATCAACACAGGAGCAGCAGCACAGGCTATCTCGGTTGCCGAAAACAAAATCCTGGCTAGCAATCCTAACATCAGTGATACCGATTTGGATAAGGCATTAAGAATGGTTAAAATATTTACCAATCCAGTCATGAGTGCTATTTTGCAATTTGTCGGAAACCTGATCATCGGTACTGTTTTTTCATTGATTATTGCTATTTTTGCCAAACGCGAAGACAAGACTATTGCGTAGGAAAAATAAGCCATGGATATCTCGGTTGTAGTTCCGTTATATAACGAAGATGAATCATTAAAGGAGTTGAATGATTGGATTTTACGTGTGTTAAAGTCTAATCATTTTACTTTTGAAGTTGTGTATATCGATGACGGTTCTTCCGACCGTTCGTGGGAACTGATTGAAAGTTTTGCTATCGAGGACCCGAACATTAAGGGCATCCGGTTTTTAAGGAATTATGGAAAATCGGCAGCGCTTTTCGAAGGCTTTAAAATGGTTTCCGGCGATGTTATCATCACCATGGATGCTGACATGCAGGACAGCCCTGATGAAATGCCCGAACTCTACCGGATGATCAAAGAAGAAGGTTATGACATGGTTTCCGGTTGGAAGAAGAAACGCCATGACCCTATTGCCAAAACAGTTCCCTCCAGATTCTTTAATTTTACAACACGACTTTTGTCGGGGATTAAACTTCATGATTTCAATTGCGGGTTAAAGTCCTACCGTTCTGATGTGGTAAAATCCATTGAAGTTTACGGTGAAATGCACCGTTACATTCCGGTTATTGCCAAATGGGCAGGGTTCAAAAAAATTGGAGAAAAGGTGGTGCAGCACCGCAAGCGTAAATACGGCGTGACCAAATTTGGTGCCGACCGTTTTGTGAAAGGCTACCTCGATTTGCTTACTATTACCTTTTCATCGCGTTTTATTCAAAGGCCGATGCATTTCTTCGGAGCAATGGGCTCTTTGTTGTTCCTGATTGGCTTTAGTATCGCCGGTTATCTCGCTTATGCGAAAATTTTTTTGGAAGTGTACCGGATGACTGAAAGACCGTTGTTTTACTTTGGCCTGCTGGCAATGATCTTAGGTACCCAATTGTTCGTAGCTGGGTTTCTCGGCGAGATGATCTCCCGCGGTTCTGAAAATGCGAATAAACATCAAATTAAACGATATATCAATTTTAAAATAGAAAAATGAACATACACCTGGTTTCCGGCGGATGCGGTTTTGTGGGAAGAAATATGGTGAAACGCCTGTTAAAGACAACGAATGATACAATTTTTGTGGTGGATGATCTTTCTATTGGGAGACATCCCAAAGAATGGCTTGAGAATTTTACTTCTCGCATGTATAAAGATGTTGAAATTGTCGGGGAAGAAGAAAGAATTTATTTCTGGAAAGGTGATTTTCGTGATTTCCTTTTTAATCAGAGGAAAAACCCTAATTTTATTCAGGAAACCTATAATCTCGAGTTTGAGTATTTTAGCGATGTTTTTCATTTTGCTGCCATTGTAGGTGGCCGTATGAAAATTGATGGCGATCCTATGATGGTCGGACTTGACCTGAGTATTGACTCAGAATTCTTTTACTGGATAACACGCCACAAGCCGAATCGGGTGCTCTATCCTAGTTCCAGTGCTGCTTATCCGACCAGTCTGCAGAATGTGGAAGGCGCTTTGGCTCTAAAAGAAGGCGACATCGACTTCAACAAAAATCTTGGTACACCGGATATGACTTACGGCTGGACCAAACTTACCGGAGAATTTCTGGCTCAGATAGCTGCCAAGTATTATGGCATTTCCATTGTGTGTATCAGGCCTTTTTCGGGTTATGGGGAAGACCAGGAAACATCCTATCCGGTTCCCGCTATTGCTCTTCGTGCTGCCAAAAAAGAGAATCCTTTTAAAGTGTGGGGCAGTGGAAAACAAGGCCGTGATTTTGTCCATATTGATGATATTCTGGATTTTATAGCCATTTTGATGGATCGCGTTAATGATGGTTCAGCTTACAATATCGGTTCCGGTAAACTCACTTCCTTTCTTGAACTTATTGACGTATTTACTTCTATTGCCGGGTATCATCCCACAATTAAACCTTTGCTTGATAAACCAGTAGGTGTTCAATCGCGTTACGGAGACCCGACCCTGGTGAAAGAGAAATTTGGCTGGACGCCGAAGATCTCACTCGAAGAAGGAATGCGCAGAGTTTATGAAGCAGCCTTGAAAAAGCTTTGATTCTGGCGCTGTGTTCATGATACCAATCAAAAATTAATTGGGAATGAAAAAAACCATTGTTTGCTTTGGCCCTGGCCCTTTGTTCAAAGGGGGAATTGCCAATTACAACACGTCTCTGGCAAAGGCGTTTGATAAGCTGGAAGATGTTGATGTATACATTGTTTCCTGGACGCAGCAATATCCTGCCATCATTCCCCGCGATTTTATCGATCGTAAAAGCAAGCAGGACCAACTGGAAGGAACGGGCATCAAAGTACACTATATCACCAATTATAATAATCCGTTCAGTTGGAGGGCTACCGCGAAACTCATCGAAAATCTGAAGCCGGATAAGGTCATCCTTCAATGGGCTATTTCCATTCAGGGGCTGCCAATGGGTTATATTGCGTATAAATTAAGAAGGAATAAAAATATCAAGGTATTCTTTGACCTGCATTTTGTCATCCAAAAGGAGGGAAGCAAGCTGGATAAACTGTTTACCAAATTTGCACTCCGCTTTCCGGATGCTTTTGTGACCCATGCTTTTAAAACGGTCGACGAACTCAAGCAGTTGTTTCCCAAGAGAAATTTTGAAGTGCTGGAACCGGGACAGCGTTATACATGGAAGGCTGTTAAGGTGCTGAAGCTTTTTCATCCGGTTTATGATATGTTTGCTCCCCATCCGGATTTCGATGTGCAAAAAGCAAAACAGGAAATGGAGCTCAAAAAGCATGTGTTCCTTTTTTTCGGATTTATCAGGAAATATAAAGGACTTCACAATGTGATCAAAGCTTTTCAGAAAGTTGCTGTAAACCGTGATGATGTTTCTTTATTGATTGTAGGAGAATCTTTTTGGAATACACTGGACAGTAGTAAATTATCTACCAAAATTAAAAATTCGATATTCGGCTTTGCTAAAAAGATTTTGCTCAAAAAGCAGGATGATGAAGGGAATTACCAGCCGCTTCAACTTGTAGATGAACTGGGTTTGCAAGACAGCGTGGTTGTGAACAATGATTTCGTTCCCAACGAAGATGTTTACAAATATTTCCAGGTCAGTGATGGCATTATGCTTTATTACCTTACTGCTACGCCATCAGGCATTGAGTCCATTGCCTATAATTTCAAGCTTCCTATCCTTGCTACCAAAGTCGGACATTTTTCAGAGACTGTAAAGGAAGGCTTTAACGGTTACCTGGCAGAACCAGAAGACATTGATTCCATGGCAGAAGTGATGTTGAAATCCATTGATCATCCCATAAAAAGAGAAAATGTGGCTGCCACATCCAAGGAAATGAGCTGGGAAAACTATGCCAAAGAAATTTTGTGCGATTAAGGTTTTAATCACTACTCCGGCTTTCGGGAATGAAGCCTGCTTGTCAGGCAATCTCATAATGAAAAGTATTACATAAAAAAGAGATTGCTTCTTCACGCGTGCGCGCAACCTTCCCAA
>CAZPPK010000176.1:0-5374 GCA_964588415.1 uncultured Lentimicrobiaceae bacterium | reverse complement strand
TTTTACTGCTCTTTTCGGGATGAAACTGGCAGGCATAAAAATTATCTTTGACGAGTGCTACAGAAAAAGGAAATCCGTAAAAACTTTGCGCTACCGTAAAATCCGATAAAGGCACATAAAAACTGTGGACGAAATAGGCAAAGGCACCCGGTTCAATTCCTTCACACAATTTCGAATTTGTCTGCTCCAATTCGTTCCATCCGACATGCGGAATTTTCAACGGTTCAGGAAATTCCAGAGATTCCATGGGGAAAATATTGAGGCAATCCGTATCACCTTCTTCCGATCTCCGGCACATCAGTTGCATTCCCAGGCAAATGCCTAACACATCCTGTTTTAGTTGTGGAATCGCCTTGTCAAGGCCCTTTTCCTTCAACGCCTCCATGGCTGTTTGTGCCTCCCCGACTCCGGGAAATATGACTTTGTCTGCCGAACTGATTTCCGCTGCATCATCGGAAAGGAATCCCGAATAACCCATGCGTTCCAGGGCAAATTGCACCGATTTTATGTTTCCGGCTCCGTAATCTATAATGGCTATTTTCATTTTCTTCTCTTTTCGACAAATAATCATCTGTGGAGACGCATAATTATGCGTCTCCACCTCTCCACAATCTTTTATCCCAAAGTCCCTTTTGTACTGGGTAAAATATTCGTATTATCCCTTTTTACAGCCATTTTGAGCGCTTTGGCAAAGGCTTTAAATATGGCTTCTATCTTGTGATGTTCATTGGCTCCGGTGGCTTCGATGTACAAGTTGCATTGTGCCGTGTCGGTAAAGGATTTAAAAAAGTGAAAGAACATCTCCGTGGGCATTTCGCCAATCTTTTCCCTGGTAAAAGCAGCTTTCCATTCCAGCCAGTTCCTGCCTCCGAAATCAACTACAACCCTGGCGAGACTGTCATCCATTGGCACGAAAAATCCGTAACGCTCAATACCTTTTTTGTCGCCCAAAGCCCGTTTAAACGCACTTCCCAACACCAGTGCCGTGTCTTCGATACTGTGATGTTCATCAACCCTGAGATCTCCCTTCACATCAATATCCAAATCAAAGAGTCCGTGGCGGCTCAATTGCTCCAGCATGTGGTCAAAAAAACCAATGCCTGTACTGATCTTCGACTCCCCTTTCCCGTCAAGGTTCAGCTCAATCCTAATTTTCGTTTCCCGGGTGTTGCGTTCCACCACGACTTTTCGTTGTTCAAACCGCAGGAATTCATAGATATCCTTCCAGTTGGGGGTTTGAAGGATGATGACATCATTCTCCACAACCCTTTCTTCGCCGTGCAAAATACGTATGCCTTTACAACCCAGGTTCTCCGCCAATTCAATATCGGAAATGCGGTCTCCTATGACGAAAGAATTCTTTAAATCGCAATCTCCTTTTAAATATGAAGTCAGTAATCCTGTATTGGGCTTCCGGTTCGGAGAGTTTTCTTCAGGGAAGCTTTTGTCTATCAAAATTTCAGAAAACTGAATCCCTTCATTATCCAGCGCCTGAAGCATTTTACCCTGGACCTTTTCGAAATCTTCCTCTGGATACCCTGCGGTTCCCAGTCCGTCCTGATTGCTCACCATCACCAGTTCATAGTCCAGCTCCTCCGCGATCAGCGATAAATAGCGGAACACGCCGGGAAGAAATTCCAGCTCTTCCAATGTATCTATTTGAAAAGTTTCGGG
Source organism: uncultured Lentimicrobiaceae bacterium (assembly GCA_964588415.1). Classification (GTDB taxonomy): domain Bacteria; phylum Bacteroidota; class Bacteroidia; order Bacteroidales; family F082; genus Sulfidibacterium. The sequence continues at coordinate 3,700 of CAZPPK010000176.1, read as the reverse complement.
CGGTTCGTTAATGATCGTCCCGTCCCGATCTATAAAAAGCACCCTTTTCATGAGTTCAACTTTTTTAATTCATCCAACAGTCTTACGTTTTCTTCCGGCGTCCCAATGGTAATTCTCAGGCATTCCTTGCAATACATCATGCCGCTCCGGTTCCGCAACACGATGCCTTTGTTGATCAACTCCTGATAAATTTTCGTGGCATTATTGATTTCCACCAGCAGGAAATTGGTATCGGAAGGAAATATCCTGCTCACACCGGGCAGTTGCTTCAAAGCCTTCCGCATTTTCTCTTTTTCGCTGTGGATTACGGCAATCTTTCGAGCGGTTTCAGTAGCGTTTTCAAAACTCTCCATCGCTTTTTGCTGACTGTAAGTATTAACATTATAAGGTGGTTTGATGCCATCCAGTATCAGAATGATCTCTTTCGATGCAAATCCCAAACCCAACCGCAACCCTGCCAGCCCCCAGGCTTTCGAAAGCGTCTGAACCACCGCCAGCCGCGGGTATTGATCCAATTTCTTCAGCCAACTCTCCTTTGACGAAAAATCAATGTAGGCTTCATCAATCACAATTAAAGCTGCTATTTCATTGAACAACCGCTCTATCTCATCTTTGTCCAACGTATTTCCCGTAGGGTTGTTCGGCGAGCACAAAAATATCAGTTTGGTATTGTCGTCAACCTGCTGTAAAACCGTGTCTACATTCAGGCTGAAATCTTCATTGAGACTTGCTTTCCGGCATTGTACATCATTGATCTCTGCCAGCGTTTCATACATTCCGTAAGTCGGGGGAGTGATGATCACATTGTCCACACGCGGTTCGCAAAAGGCACGGAACAACAGGTCCAGCACTTCATCGCTGCCGTTCCCGGCAAAAACATTTTCTTTTTGAACGTCCCTTAATTGCGCAATCTTTTCTTTCAGTTTAATCTGGTGCGGATCGGGATAGCGGTTCATGCCAGTTTCAAACGGGTTTTCGTTGGCATCCAAGAAAATCTCTGCAGGCAAAGTAAACTCATCCCGAGCTGACGCGTAAGGCAACCTGTTTTTCAGATTGTTTCTCAGTAATTTTTCAATTTCCGGTTTCATACTTTCATCTGTTTAAGTCGTAATTCAACTGCTTTGGCGTGGGCTTCCAGCCCTTCGGCGCGTGCCATCAGTTCAATACTTTTCCCAATATTTTGAAGCCCTTGCGGGGAAATCTGCTGGAAACTGATCTTTTTGGTAAAATCATCCAGCCCCAAGCTGCCGAAACTCCGGGCAAAACCGTTGGTAGGTAAGGTGTGATTGGTTCCCGAAAGATAATCACCGGCACTCTCCGGGGTATAATTCCCGATAAAAACAGAGCCTGCGTTTTTCAGATTTTCCAGATAATAATCTTCATCCTTCGAAGCTAAAATAAAATGTTCGGGTGCATAGGCATTGATAAATCCCATAGTTTCTTCTTTTGATGTCGAGAGCAAAAATCTTGCATTCTTCAAAGATTCTCGGGCAATTTCCGCACGCGGTAACAAAGGTAACTGCTTTTTAATTTCATCCTTTACCGCGTCCAAAAATTCTTCGGAGTTGGAAACGCAAACTACCTGACTGTCGATACCATGCTCTGCCTGCGAAAGCAGATCAGCGGCAGCAAAAACCGGGTTGGCAGTTTCATCGGTCAAAACCAGCACTTCCGACGGTCCAGCAGGAAGATCAATGGCTGTTCCTTCGGAAAATGCCTTTTTCTTGGCTGCCGTCACATACTGGTTTCCGGGGCCAAAGATCTTATACACTTGCGGGATGCTTTCCGTTCCGTAAGTCAACGCAGCAATAGCCTGAATGCCGCCGACTTTCATAACACGATTCACCCCGGCCAGTTGGGCTGCATACAATATAGGTGCAGCTACTTTGCCGCCTTTTCCGGGAGGCGTGCACAAAATAATCTCTTCACAGCCCGCCAGTTTTGCCGGAACCGCCAGCATCAGCACCGTAGAAAACAGCGGCGCCGTGCCACCCGGAATGTACAAGCCGACTTTCTGAATGGCACGCGATTCCTGCCAGCACTTCACGCCGTCTTCGGTTTCAATACTGATCTTTCCTTTGATTTGTATCCTGTGAAATGCCTCTACGTTGGCTTTCGCCTGATGGATGGCGCTTTTGAGTACTTCAGGAACTTCGCTGACACCCTGCTCCCAGGTTCTCGTATCTATCTCAATAGATTCGGGGGCTACGCCGTCAAACTGCAGCGAATACTTTTTGACTACCTGATCTCCGTACTCCCGGACATCATCAAAAATTACATTCACAATTTTCTCCAGACTTGCCGTCTGCAACTTGGGACGTTCGCACAGCGCTTCCCAATTTTCCTGCGTTATCTTTTGAATCGCTTTCATTATCTTCCGAAGTTGTTAATAGTTAAATTGATGATTAATATGAAGTTGTTTAAATAACCATTTTCTCGATGGGAATCACCAAAATGCCTTGCGCCCCGGCATCTTTCAGCTGGTCGATCACTTCCCAGAAAGTGTCTTCCTTGATGACTGTGTGCAGCGAGCTCCAGCCTTTCATGGCCAGTGGCATAATGGTAGGACTTTTCAGCACGGGAAGCAGGTACGTGACTTCGGTGATCATTTCATTGGGCACGTTCATCATGATGTATTTGGTGTTCTTGGCTTCCAGCACTGCCCTGATACGGAATACCAGTCGATCCAGAATTGCTTCCAGTTCGGGGTCTATTTTCGACGACCGGATGAGCACAGCTTCCGATTTCAAAAAGGTTTCAACTTCCTTTAAACCGTTTTTAAACAAGGTACTTCCGGAGCTCACAATGTCGCAAATGCCGTCGGCCAGACCGATTTTCGGGGCAATTTCCACCGAGCCGCTGATCTCGTGAATTTCTGCCTGCACATTATTTTTTTTCAGGAACTGAGACAACGTATTGGGATAGGATGTGGCAATCTTCTTGCCCCGAAAATATTCAGGGCCGGTATATTTCGCATTTTTCGGAACGGCCAGCGAAACACGACACCGCGAAAATCCCAATTTCTGAACTATTTCCACTTTCTTTGGTTTTTCCACGAGAATATTATCTCCAATAATAGCCGTATCAGCCACGCCATCTTCCACGTATTGTGGGATGTCTGAATTTCTCAGGAACAAAACTTCCATGGGAAAATTTCGCGCAGGCGCCATGAGTTGATCCCTGCCGTTGTCGATAAATATACCGCAAGCGGATAATAATTTCAGGGAACCTTCATTCAGTCTTCCCGACTTTTGAATTGCAATTTTTAATGTCTTCATTTTTTACTTTTTGTCTGAGAAAACCGACGGGCTGTAAAACAAAAAACCCATCCGATGATCTCAGATGGGTTTAGAATATTATTTACGTTTGGAACATAACATCATCTTCTCACCTGAGGAGGTATATGAAAATGATGATGCCTGTTAAAATTCATGATTTGCTAAAATTTCTGCTGGCAAAAGTAAAAGCTTTTTTTAAACTGCCAAGAAATAAGAGAAATATTTTGAAAAAATTAACAATACCCCCCTGGCTACCGTCATGCAGGCTTGCCCAAAAATTTATTAAGACATAAGGGGGTATGAATATCTTTTAATGATATGATTTTTCCATTCAGACCTTTAAATGAAAGAGAATCTACTCTATCTCCTAATTTCAACGTCTTTATCTCAGGGCAAACGCATCATTTTTATTTCACTTCTGG
>CAZPPK010000175.1:0-5387 GCA_964588415.1 uncultured Lentimicrobiaceae bacterium | reverse complement strand
CTTTTGGTTGATATATTTTAAACACATTCGTTTTCAAAGTGTTCATGCTAACCTGTATTTTTACTTAATTTTGCACACAGAAATGTTATCAACAAAATGAGCGATTCAAAAAAAATTATACCGTTGGCATCAGATCATGCCGGATTCTGGACTAAGGAATTTATCAAACAACAACTAACATCCGTAGGATATAAAGTCAAAGATTTTGGCACGTATTCAGCTGAGAATGTAGATTATGCGGATTTTATTCACCCGTTGGCCTACGCTGTTAATAACGGCGAGTATGAACGAGGTATCATTATGTGTGGTAGTGGCAATGGTGCTCAGATGACTGCTAACAAATATTTGAATGTGCGTGCCGGTTTATGCTGGGATATTGAACAGGCTAAACTGATCCGGATGCACAACAATGCCAACATTCTTTCAATTCCCGGACGCTTTGTTGCCATGACTGATGCCTGGAGTATTGTGGAAACTTTCCTGAATACCGGTTTTGAAGGAGGCCGGCATACGCGTCGCGTGGAAAAAATTTCTGAGATTTTAAAATAAAAATGCCTGCTGATCGTGAAACCATCTCCCGAAAATAAAACATTTCTCAAAAAAGCTGAACAAGTAGCTTTTGACAAAGTGCACCGTGAAAAAATAAAATTTAATATCTCCCGATACGATCAGGCTGTTGAAAAAGGGAGACACATTTACAAGGATCTTGATCTGGCCAGGACCCGTGCCGGATTCATCAAATATAAAATAATCAATGATCTGGATAAATATCTTATCGAGTTTGAAGATAATTTTACAAAAAACGGGGGAAAAGTCATTTGGGCAAAGGATAGCCGTGAAGCAGTGGATGCAATTTTGAATATTGCCAAGGATAATTTGGTCAAGAAAGTGGTGAAGTCCAAGTCGATGACTACGGAGGAGGTTGAGCTAAATGAAGTGTTTAAAAAGAATAAAATTGAATCTCTCGAAACCGATCTTGGTGAGTTTATCGTCCAGCAGGCCGGTCAAAAACCGTATCACATTGTAACGCCTGCCATGCACATGTCCAAAGGCGATATTGCTGAACTTTATCACGAAAAGTTTCAAACCCCGGTAACGCTGACACCTGAGGAACTTACAGCTTATACACGCGATTTGCTCCGGAAAAAATTCGTCGAATCGGAGATGGGAATTACCGGCGCCAACTTTCTGATTGCAGATACAGGCTCCATCGCCCTTACGGAAAATGAAGGAAATGCTATGCTTACCATGTCTTTTCCTAAAATTCACATCGCCATTGCCGGTATCGAAAAACTGATCCCAAAGCTGGAAGACCTTGATCTGTTCTGGCCTTTGCTGGCTACCCACGGAACTGGTCAGAATATGACGGTTTATAATTCCATTATCAGCGGTCCAAAAAAGGCGGGCGAAAAAGATGGTCCGGAAGCCATGTATGTGGTTTTGCTGGACAATGGACGTACAAATTTACTGGCGAAAGAAAGGCAACGTCAGGCGTTGTCGTGTATTCGCTGCGGTGCTTGCCTGAATGCGTGTCCCGTTTATAAAAACATTGGCGGACACACCTATCAAACAACATACAGCGGGCCAATCGGCTCTGTCATTACGCCTTATATTCAGGATCAAAAAACCTGGAAGCACCTGAGTTTCGCATCTTCGCTTTGCGGGCGTTGCACAGAAGTCTGCCCGGTAAAAATTCCTATTCATGAACTGTTGCTGGTAAATCGCAACGATGCTATGGAAAAAGGTTTCTACACCTATTTTGAAAAGAAAAGCATTACGGTTTCAACAAAAGTATTGTCTTCCAGAAAGATGCTGGATTTCTTCGATGGTAAAACAAAAAATTTTGGTTCGAAACTTTTCGTGGAAAAGATATGGGGACCGCGGCGCGAACTGCCAAAATTTGCTAAAAAATCTTTCAGCAAGCAATGGAAAGAAAAAAATGGGGGTTAGATTATTTCGCTTTTTTTAACGTGAAGGAAAACGTGGTTCCTTTGGAAACCTGACTGCGCACGCTGATACTTTGGCGATGGGCTTCAATAATATGTTTCACGATAGCCAGACCCAGCCCTGTGCCACCTTTATCGCGTGAGCGACTTTTGTCGGTGCGGAAAAAACGCTCAAAAATACGCGGAATACTTTTTTCCGGAATACCAATCCCATTATCACTGATCTCAACCAGATAATTATCGTGAAAATCATAGAAGGAGATATCTATGATTCCATTGATCTGATTGCCGTATTTTATGCCGTTATCTACCAGATTTATCAATACCTGCCGGATTCGTTTTTTGTCTGCTTTTACTTTCACCGTTTTCCCGGGAGGTTCTTCAATAATGATCTTGCTGTTGTTTTGCTCCGCTTTTATTTCCAGAAAATCGGCAATATCTCGGCAAAGTTCATACAAATCAAAAACTTCTTCGTGCAATTTCAGCTCCCCCGATTCAAACTTTGAAATTTCTTCAAGGTCCTCAACAATAGCAATCATACGGTTGATGCTTTTTTCCGTTTTCTGTAGGAATTTTATGTTGATATTTTCATCTTTCAAACCCCGGTCCAAAAGCGTTAGGATATAGCCCTGAATATTGAAAATAGGTGTTTTCAATTCATGTGAAACGTTCCCCAGAAACTCCCGGCGGTAGTCGGCATTCCTTTGAAGCTCATCAATCTTTTTCTGTTGCTCATCGCGCCATTCCAGAACCATTTGATTAACAATGTCCAGCACATCTTCTGTTTTGGAAGATTTTTGTTTTTTGGTATCAAAACTGCCGACTTTACCAATAGTTTTATAAATAACCTTTAAACGTTCGTAAATGAATTTTTGGAGTGAAAAATGAATTACCAGATAAGACAAAATAAACATGGCCAAACTTCCCAAAAACAAAGGCCAAAACATCAAATGATAAAAAAATCCATTGATGGCAGCTAAAATTACAGCGAAAGCCAATGCAATAATTACGGCGTTGAGCAACGCCACGTTTTTGGGATTAAAATTCATACTTATTAAGCTTCAAATTTGTAGCCGACACCTTTCACCGTCTGAATGTTGCTGATGCCGATCTTTTCACGGATCTTGCGAATATGAACATCAATGGTTCGGTCACCTACAATTACATCGTCTCCCCAAATTTCGCGAAAAATATCTTCCCTGTTGAAAACTTTATTGGGCGAGGAAGCCAAAAGATAAAGAATACCGAATTCTTTTTTTGGAAGAAATATCTTTTCTCCCGCTTTCAGTACCACATGGCGAGTAGGATCGATGATTATATCGTTAATTTCGATGTTTTGCCGTGGATTGTCAACGATTTTCGAACGGCGCAGCAATGCGGCAACCCGTTTTACTAAAACTTTTGGTTTGATGGGTTTTGTAACATAATCATCGGCCCCGGCTTCAAAACCGGCAATTTGAGAGTGATCTTCAGCGCGTGCGGTTAAAAAGACAATCAGCGTGTTGTCAAGTTCTTTTATTTTTCGAATTTGGTCCACAGCCGTAATGCCGTCCATTTCAGGCATCATCACATCCATAAGGATCAAATGTGGCAACTCTGCTTTTGCTTTTTCAATGGCTTCTATACCGTTGAGTGCTGTCGAAACCCGGAAGCCTTCCCGTTCAAGGTTGTAGGATAAAAATTCAAGAATGTCTTCTTCATCATCTACCAAAAGAATTTTGAAAGAGCTATTGTCCATTTTTTTGGTTTAAGTATTTTTTGCGAAGGTCAAACAATTATGTAATGACCTGTATGACCTATTATTAAGTTTAGGTTAAATTAAATTTTGCCATTATTTCCATTTAATATTACACCCCGCACTGGGTATTTGTTTTTCTGGAACTTTATTCCCGGCCAGTACTTTTTCCAGCGCTTGCCGCATCTCTTTTCCCGTTACCGGGATCTCATTCCCGGGACGCGATCCATCCAGTTGTCCACGATAAACACATTTATTTTCGGAGTCAAACAAATCGAAATCCGGTGTGCAAACAGCATCATAAAGGCGGGCTGTTTCCTGACTTTCATCAAAGAGATAAGGAAAGGGAAACTTCAGTTTTTGAGCCAGTGTTTTCATTTCTTCCGGACCATCTTCCAGATAAGCCACCACATCGTTCACGCTGATGGCTACCATGCCAATTCCTTTCGGGATATAATCTCTTCCCAACTGCACCAACTCATGAATAACATGCTGAACATAAGGACAATGGTTGCAGATGAACATTACCAAAGTTCCTTTTTCACCCTGAATGTCTTTGTAGGATGTCATTTTTCCGTTCACCACGTCGGGGAGCAGAAAATCAGGGGCCGTAAAAGCCAGAATTACCGGTTTTGTAAATGTGAGTGCCATAATGATACGAAAATAAACATTTTATTCATGAATTCAAATTTCAGAATCTTGTTGGTTTTTTAAAAATAGTACATTTCTTTTTATGCCATTAAATCCTATTCGCTCAAAGGCTGTTTCTTTAAACAGCTTTTTATAGCCCTGTTTGTCAAGGTTTTCCCATTCAGCGTCTCCTGTTTTTTTTAGTTCATTCGGCATTTGAAACAAAGGTTCATTATTGGGAGTTGCGCTGCGGTTCCATGGACAAACATCCTGGCAAATGTCGCAACCAAAAATCCATTTATCCCATTTGCCTAGAAATGTTGACGGAATTTCCGAGTTTTTGTTTTCGATGGTCAGATAAGAAATACATTTTCTGGCATCCAGTTCAAAAGGCATTAATGCACCTGTCGGGCAGTCGGTGATGCATTTTGTGCAGCTTCCGCAGAAATTTACTTTGGTTTCATTGTCCAACTTCAATTCCAGGTCGATGACCACGTGCCCGATAAAAAAGAAAGAACCCCCTTTCCGGTTGATTAACAAGGTGTTTTTTCCAATAAATCCCAGCCCGCTTTTCCGGGCGTAAGCCCGGTCTAAAATAGGTGCCGAATCGGTGAAAACGCGCGCTTTTCGCTTTCCGGTTTGGGATTCAATTTTTTCCAGCAACAGTTTTAGCTTTTCTTTGACAACGTAATGATAATCCTTTCCGTAAGCATATTTAGAGATTTTATAATAAGAATTTTCGCTCTGCTTTTCTTCCAAAAAATAGTTATATAGCACGGTGATCACGCTTTTTGCCCCCTCCATCAACAGGGAAATATCATAACGTTTTTCGCGATTTCGCTCCAGATATTGCATGTTGCCCTGCATGCCTTTTTCGAGCCATTGTTCCATGAATTCCGTGTCTTCTTTCATGAATCCGGCAGCAGAAATACCACAATCAAAAAAACCCAGTGCCCGGGCTTCCAATTTGATAAATTCACTCAAGTCTTCTTTGTATAATTGAAAAAGCGGCATCAATTACTTCGTCTTATTTATAACAAAAGTAATTGTTTTGAAAAAGAAATAGGTTTTATATA
>CAZPPK010000174.1:0-5434 GCA_964588415.1 uncultured Lentimicrobiaceae bacterium | reverse complement strand
TCCGGTCGAAAATGGTTTTCCAGTAATAAGCGGCTGCCCGAGCTTCGTAATTGTCAGGGTCACCGCTTTTTACCTGTGATGCCCAATATTGCATTCTTTCTGTGTCAATTTCGAGCCGGCCAAGCAGTGCCGCCTGATTCAGAATTTTCTTTTTGATGGTTTGCTGCCACAGATTCTTTTTTAACGGTTTGCTGGCATTTACCTGAAACGAAAGGTTCTCGGTGTAAGTACTGTGAGAAGCCATGGGCAACAACAGCCCCAGCGGCAGATGGGCGGCATCGTTGATGAGCACGGCCACGTTGTTTGCCACAAGGGCCTGCAGAGCCACCTGTGTGATCTTTATCTGGTAATGATCCAGAATAACGATACCGATGTCTTCCACCGGAACGGTTTTCACGGTTTTGTCTTCCAGCTCCACGGATAACTGGTTTTGTTTTTTGGATAGATAGCAGGGATTGCCGAAATAAAGGGTTCGCTTTATCATTTTATTACTTGTATAATATTCCCTAATCTATTAATTTTAAGTTTCCAACATCGTTTCTTTATTGAAAGGTTATCTAAATCAAATTCCAGTTTATTCAGACTTGTAAACTCAAATTTATTTTGAATGGGCTTTGATATATTATTTTGAATACAATATAAACGATTCCCTGTACAACTAACCATTTTATAAACCTTGTTAACTTGTTCTTTAGTTAAATGATTAAAATCGACCAGAGCTGTACTTTCCAACTCTTCATTTGTGGGAACATATACAAGGTCGTTGGGAGAAAGTGCAAATAAGAACTTACCTTTTTCCGGTTTTATTGGAATCGGTGTTCTCTCTTCTTGTGGCAGATGAGCTGATTGCTTTTGGTACTCAATTAATTCGTTTAAAGGAACTGTTTCGTAATTACGTTTGCCCATTTCATCCTGATAAATGGCGAAAAACAGGTTTGTGCCTTTGGCTGCTTCCACGTATTTATTTTTACGGACACCTTTGAGGCCAACGGCAAATTTACTTCCTTCTTCATACATACGTACTTTGTATATAGGTTGATGTTTTTTGCCGTTATTTAGTTGTACAATATTTTTATTTAATTCTTCTATTCCTTCGGGACTAAATGCCAACTCAAAGTTTTCCTTTCCTTCAGAATCCAAATAATTATGAACGTGATTATTGAGAATATTTTTGATGCCACTATCTGTTATTTTCTCTATATGCTTGCATGTTTTGACTTCAGTTAAAGCAGTCCTGACTGCAGTAGCCTCAATGAAAATAAGCAACTTTGTTACTTTCTTACCATTAATTTTTATTGGATTTTTTTTAAAGTAGGCAATTCGTTCTTTTGTGTTACTAATATTTCCATTTTCAATAAGTCGCCTAATACTTGAATTGATAATTAGCTCTGGTTTTTCAATAGCTTTATTAAAAGAAACTTCTCTTTTATCGTTAATGAGAACCTTTCCTGAAACGGTTTCTTTATGCAGTGGTTTCCTGATGGCCCAATTATCACCTTTGGTTTGTGGTACACGTTGCTTTTTGTATTTTCCTTGTTTTTCTATCCACTGCCATGTTTTATTGTTGGTTTTATTAATTACCCGCAGGTTTTGCTTAAAGCTGACAACGGCTTTGTCAAGTGCATTCTTTGCCTCCTCCGGAAAAGTCGGCCAGGGCATTTTGTAAGCTTTTGCCACATTTCTCTTCTCTCTTTCTCCCGTGTTTTTATTATATATTTCAATCTCTTCAATTTCTCTCAATTTGGAAACAAGGCTGTAATTTTTTCTGTTGGTGTTGAGGGATGTTATATAATTAACATGATCCTTTGTGCAACAGGCTATAACTAATGCATCCAAGGCATGATGCCGATGGTCGATTCTTTTTTTACTAAATCCTTTCGAAATTTCATCTGGTACTTTAATCCGGAAAGCATTAATTTTGTTATCCCAGGAGCCAAACTTCTCGCTCTTTGTCAATGTATTCAGCCGCTTAAACCGTGGTGCAATAATTTCATTCCACTTATCATTTAAACCCCAGTTTTGTTTTAGGATTGAAGTTATGGCGCCAGTAAGAGGAACCATATTTTTAGCCATGGCTTCCTGCTCCCCTTCTTCCCTGACAACGTTACTCAACAATCCCTTTATCAGCTTACTGATATAGCGGCTATCGTTTAATTGCCGGTTAATAAACCCTTCGGGAACGTCTTCACTAAGCAGGTTTTTAAGCTTGGTACGGTTTTTCTTAAAGTATTTGTTACAATGATTCTCATAATCTTCAAGTTTAAAGATCTCCACACTTTTCCCTTGTCCTAATTCTTCTTTTTCTCCACCATGGTTTTTAATAAATTCGTAAGCTGTCTGGTTGTCTTTCAGTTGGTTAACTTCACTCTCGCAAATAATTTTATTACTCAGTGAATCATCGAAATAACGTGATTGAGGAATGATGTGCTCAATTTGATATTTATAAGTGAAGAGGTTGGCTAACGAAATTGGCTTCCCCGTGTAAGGTGAAAGGTATTTTTGTCCCAGCCATAGTTTATATTTCTCAATTTCTTTTTGTGATGGATTATTGGATACTCTTATTTTTGTGATATCATCCGGTATTTCAGTCAAACTTAAAAAGATATCATTCTCATAAATTTTTAATATTTCCTGCTGACTGGGAGAATAAGGTTTAACCTCTTTAATTCCATCATTCTTTAATTCCTGCAAGATTGCTTTTATCCGCTGGTTAGTATTTTCATTTTCGATATTTTGTTGGGTAATCTTTTTTCGTTTTTCAGCCGGATTTTTCATTTCCCTGCCCAACTCAATGTGAATTTCATCGAAGAAGTTTTCCTTGCCATTTCCGTAATAGCTCCATATGTCTCTTATTGTCCTTAATGTTTCGGTAACTATTTGTTCCACAATGGGATTACGCAAGCTGTGTTGCTTAAATCCGGCAAGAAACTTGTCAATGTCTTCAGGCCTTTTCCACTTTTGCATGTCTTTACTCTCGGAGTGTCTTCCGTATATGGCATAAGAGGCCTGGTAAGTATTAAGGCCTGTAAAGGGATTTTTCCCAATGAGCGGGACAAAACTTTTTACCAGTTGTCTTGAAATATCATCATCAATGACCTTTTCAATTTCCTTGTTTAAATCCTTTGCATCCAAATTTATGGCATTAACACGTTCCATAATGTTAACAATTCTGCTTTTTACCTCTTCTTGTATTCTATATTCATCAAAATATTTTCCCCTGCGCATCAAAGGCAATAATTTTTTAATGGCTTTCTCCGAAAAGGCTCCGTATTCATTTTTGAACGGCGGGAATTTGATGAAATTCTTTACAAAAGATTCTTCATCAAGATTGTGTTTTTTCGCAAACTTGTGAAGTGCAAGCTCGTATTCCTTTATGTCTTTAATAGAATAGATAAGATGCCACAGCTGTATTTCCCTGCTCAAAAGTGGTCCGTTACCTTTTTTCCTGCCAAGTCTTGTTTTTTCTTCTAAAAATTGGAGCGGGATGTTTAGACCATTCACTTTGCTCAGCCGAAGGAGAAACTGAGCTTTTGTTTCATTAGCCGGGTATTTTTTGTCTTCTACATAATTCCAGCGGTAATTTTCTTTTTGTTTCTTATCAATTCCCTTCTTTGAAATTAGATACTGAATAATATTTTTTTGCTCCACCTCTTTTCTCTGGTTAAGAAAATTAAATAGCTCTACCCAATCAGCCTCTGTTTGAAATAATTCACTAGTAATAACTTTATCAATTAGCTTCCCGTTGTTATCATTCTTTTGATAAATTTTCAGGTTTTTCAGAAATTGCCATAGTCTAAATTCCTGATACATAGGATGTGACTTTGAGATAGCCTTTACAGGTTCTGCTACTCTGGTTTCTTTTTCTTCCCCTGTTATTTTATCCGTAACTGTTTTTTTAAATATTCTGGTTTCAAACTGGCAACCGGAGATAGTTGACTTTTTACTTTTTAAAGGACGTTGGTAAAATATGATGTCTTCTAAGAACAGGAATTCAAACCCTTTGCCTTTTATGTTGTTCCGGTGTGCCTCATTTCTTGGATACAATTCTTCTACACAAGCTTTGTAGAGTTTTCTGTCCTGCAATTCCGGATGAAACGAGATTTGTGTTTTTAAAATAGTATTTAATTCATCCTTATAATATTTACGTTCAATCGTTCTAATGAACTTGCCTCTTATTTTTTGAGCTGGATTTTGAAAAAGAGTATCATAGATGTATTCACCAATGTGCTTCCCTGATTTTTCAATTTCCTGTTCGGTTTTCTTCTTTAAAAGATTCCAGTCATCTTCTTTTGGTGATCTAAAACTTCTTTTTGCTCTTCCGTTTTTATCGGTAGTGGTTGTAACAATAAACTCTTTGGTTTTACCAATCCAGTTGTATAGTGGCTCCTTGCTCTGTCTTTTGTATATCCAAGTATTTTCTAAAATTACTTCGTACCAGATTCCTTTTGCATTTTTATCCTCAGTTTCTTTAATATCAACAACTTTTAATGCATAAAATTTTTCATCTTTTTTTTCATTTTCCTCTGCTTCATCTCCTCTCAGTTGATAATATCCACGTTTTTGATTAAAGTTCAGGATAATCCAAGCCAGTTCTTCTCTTTTTATTTTTTGGGTTAATGCCTTTTTTCGTAAATAATACAGTGTCCAGTCATAAGGGACTTTGGTATTCTTATGATTGGCTTGGAAATCCTGAACCATCTCCCTAAAAGAATCCTTAAAGAGAAATGTGTGTCCTCCCATTTTATTCTTAAAATAATTCAGTTTGACCTCGTTTTTAAACTGGCCTAAATGAGTTTCAAAGTCGATTTCATTTTTGTAGTGCTCAGGCAGGAATCCCAAGATATTTAATACCCTGTGCAAACGCTCTCTTCTCAGGTTATCTCTTTGGTAAAGCCTTCTTGTTCCTCGGTACCCTGTTCGGTCTGCGGTCTGTGATATGGAGTTCCCTGTATTAAAATCTGATAATTGAGCTTGATCCATTGGTATGATCCTACTGTCCAAACCATTGATATTCCCTTGTTTATTGTCAAAATCTAAATCAACAAGTGCCCAGCCAATACTATTGGTTCCCAAATCTAATCCTAAAATTCTTTTCATAATATATTGTGTTTAAATTTTTTTCTTATATTTGCGGTACAAATCAAGCAATTCACAATAAGGATTATTCCGTTGTGAAAACATTTAAAGCGGTCTGAAGAAATTTGGGTCGCTTTTTGGTTTGTCTGTAAAGTCTGCAAGTGGGTTATCTATAAATCGACAGCAAGGTACTATAAATTTTTGGTCTTTAAGCCTTTGTTCGGTTTTTTACCGAATAGACATACTCATTCCAGAGAGTGACGATTTCGCTTTTCGTTGTTAATAATAGAAAATTAAACACCAATTTCCGAAAATCCAGGATTATTTTTTCCTTATCGCCGCTACAGAAACAAATTAT
>CAZPPK010000173.1:0-5515 GCA_964588415.1 uncultured Lentimicrobiaceae bacterium | reverse complement strand
TCATACTCATTTCGAAATGAGTAAAAAAGATAAGTTGCGGCAATTGTTATCTAGTCGTATGCTGACTGTGGACAATCACACGTTTTCTCCTGCATATCTGATTAAAATTTTAGATTATAATGTTAAGCGATTTCAATCGCATGATACAATTTTCTTAAGCATGATCGGACATCCGAAATCCATGGGCAAGTACCATTATTATTTGTTGACGGAATTCATCAAAAGAGCAAAGGATAAGTATGGCGAGATGTTAAGTTTTGTCACTTTTGAGGAAATTTACAATCAATTAAATCTAGAGGATTCATGAGCCTGGTCGATGCAGCGTACAGGATATTACCTGAAAAGTCTTTTAAGGAATGGAGAGATTTGTATTACCGCATCAATCATTCCATTTTTAAACCATTAAAGGAAGATGATTTTAAAAAGCTGTTAATTGAAAAAATGGGTGTTGAGGAAGGCATGGTACTGTTCATTCACAGTTCTGTCGACAAGCTAAACATAGATTTTTCTTCGCTAAAGTTAGTAAACATCATTACAAAAATCGTTGGCCCTGATGGTACATTGGTTTTTCCTTGCTGGCACTATTCGGGTCGCGCCGAGGATTATCTCTCCAAGCCGGATGTTGTTTTTGATGTGAGAAAATCTCCCACCATGTTGGGCTTACTGCCGGAGTTGGTGAGACGTAGTAAGCATGCTTTCAGAAGTTTACATCCAATAAATTCTTTTGTGGCGATTGGTCCTGCAGCCCAGGAATTGCTTTGCGAACATCATCAGGATATTTATCCTAATGGTGAAAAAAGCCCGCTTTATAAACTCCTGAAATATAACAGCCGTATAATAGGCTTGGGAGAAAAGGTTGTCAGCCTTTCTTTTGTTCATGTTGTTGAAGACATCTTAAAAGATAAATTCCCTGTGAAAGTGCTTTCAGATGAAACTTATTCAGTTTCTGTATTAGATGAAGAAAATAAGGGACACCAAATAGAAACCTTTGTGCCACACAAAAATATTCAGAATAGGAATATTCCCGCTTTCTTTAAAAAAAACATAAGCCGGGAGGCTTACCCCTCTTTTTCTTACAAAGGGGTGCACTTTTTTACCGCAGAACCAAGGATTTTGTTTTCTGAGATGAGACAACTTGCGTTAGACGGTAAAACGATCTATAGATAGCTTTCCTGATAAAAGTATTTTCGATTTCAAGGCTCGTTTACAAAAAACAAAAGATGCTTCTGTGCCGTTTAGTCAGGATTTATTAGCGCTTCATTAAAACAATGCCTGCAAAGCGGTTCGTAAACATCGGTTTCACCCAAAACCACCAGTTTGTCATTTTTTACCGTCCGGTGTGAATATTGAGCCAGATCACCGCAACGAATACAAATAGCATGAACTTTCGTCACTTCTTCAGCCATTGCCATCAATTTTGGAATAGGGCCGAAGGGGTTTCCTTTAAAATCCATGTCGAGACCGGCCACGATAACACGTTTTCCCCGGTTTGCCAGCTCATTGCAGGTAGCAACCAGCTCATCTCCAAAAAATTGGGCTTCATCAATGCCGACCACTTCAAAATCATCAGCATAAAATAAAATTTGACCCGCATTTGGAATTGGTGTGGAAGAAACAGCTTTTGCATCATGTGAAACCACATCATTTTCGTCATAACGGGTGTCAATTTCAGGTTTAAAAATTTCCACCTTTTGTTTGGCGATCCGCGCCCGGTTCAACCTACGGATAAGCTCTTCAGTTTTGCCTGAAAACATCGATCCACAGATCACTTCAATCCATCCCTTGTGCTCCAGCTTATTTCGGTCTTTTTCGAGAAACATGAACTAATTGTTAATATTCTTGCTACTTTTGAATGAACAAAATTAACCAAATCCGGGAAGGATTTGCCGGAGCCTGAAGGCAACTTTTACACAAATTTTGGTGTTTTATAAACACCTGTTTTTAAATAGATAAGAAATATATCATGACTCATTCCGATCCGATCTCACAGTTTGAAGCCACGCTCGAAACCTTGCATTCCCTGACAGGCAAGATAAAGGGTGCTTCAGGCATTCATCAAATAGATATCGATCTGCTACAGCAAAAAACCAGGGAACTGTATGAACAAATATTGGCTTTGGAACCCGTTTCTTTTAAGTCTGTTGATGTGGAAGAAACCTTGCCGCCACCGGAATCTGAGCCCGAAAATATTGCGCCATCCCAACCGATTGAGGAAAGCATTCCGGAAGAAGAAAAAGAACCTGAAGTGGAAAAGGAAATGGAAGAACCTGTTTCTGAAATAGTTGAAGCTTCGCAGCCAGAAGAAGATGAAATTCAGGAAGAAGTTTATGAAGATGTTGTGATTGAACAGGTTTCCGGAGAATACAGGCAGGAAGAGCCTGTGATGGCCCGCCCCAAAACCACGCTGGATCTTTTCTCAGAATCCCACGACGATTCTTTGGGCGCGGCGTTAAGCCAAAAATCAAATCACACAGATCTGGGTGAAAGGCTGGAACATGCTATGGTCGGTGATTTGCGGGAAGCCATTGGTATCAATGAGAAGTTTCAGTTTATCAATGAATTGTTTAATGGTGATTTGGAACAATATAACAAAGTGCTGGATGAGCTAAATAGTTTTTCAAGCCTTCAGGGCGCTCTGACTTACTTATCCGAACTGAGTGTACAATATGATTTTCAAAAGTCGGGGATGGCATTTCAAAGGTTAAAAGCATTGTTGGATAAAAAGTATGTTTAAAAACATTCGGTATGTCTAAACTTTATCTCATCCCTACGCCCATTGGTAATCTGGAAGACATCACACTTAGGAGCATTAGGATCTTAAAAGAAGTTTCCCTGATCCTTGCCGAAGATACGCGAACTACCGGAAAACTTTTGAAACATTATGAGATTAAAAACCGGTTACAGGCTTTTCATATTCACAACGAACATCATGTGCTTGCCAGCATTGTAGAACGGATTGCTGCAGGTGAAGAAATGGCGTTGGTGAGTGATGCCGGAACTCCTGCTATTTCCGATCCCGGATTTTTGCTGGTTCGCGAATGTTTGAAGAACAACATCGAAGTGGAAAGTCTTCCCGGCGCAACGGCATTTGTACCGGCGCTGGTGCAATCAGGTTTCCCCACGGACCGTTTCTTTTTTGAAGGATTCCTTCCCCACAAAAAAGGACGGCAAACCCGTTTAAAAGAGCTTGCGGCCATGCCTTATACGATAATCTTTTACGAATCACCACATCGTTTGTTGAAAACCCTGGAGCAGTTTTCGGAGTTTTTTGGCTCTGAAACTCAGGTTTCTGTTTCCCGTGAGCTGACCAAAATGCACGAAGAAAATGTCAGGGGTTCTGTTACGGAAGTGACAGCATATTTTAAAAACAAACCGGCAATAAAAGGGGAAATTGTCATTGTGGTGGGGAAAGCGGGAGATAAACATATTCCGGAGGAAGACAAAACGTTGTAATCCAATTTTCTTATTTATCCTGATGATTTATTTCCGGAAAGCACTTTCCCGGTGAAGCTCGAGTAGTGTAATTTCAGGAGGACAATTAAAACGAAGGGGAGTTCCGGAAACGCCCACTCCACGGCTGGTATATCCAGTCATTCCGTTTATAGTCCACAGTCCTTGTGCCAGATCTCTATTTTCTTTTTGGTGATGGATTATAGGGATCCCACCGGGAAGGCAGATTTGCCCGCCATGAGTATGTCCGCATAAATACAGTTTGTAATTGTTTTTAGCTGCAATATCAACTAATTCACTGGTGTGCGAAAGACAAATTTTGAATCCGGAAAAATCTTTTTCCAGGGATTGAAGCGCCATGTCTGTATAAAAATAATAAGTATCATCGGTTCCGCTGATGCAAAGCTTCTCCCCATTTTTTTCAATAAAAACTGTTTCGTTGACCAAAAAACGAATATCAAAAGGTTCTAAGCTTTCAACCATTTTAAAAGTGTCATGATTGCCTAAGACCGCAAGTGTCCCATGATTGGCGTTAATGTGTGCCATGAGTTTTTCAATAGCCGGAACAACTTGTTTCATGCTTCCGCTAGTATCCCGCCTGAAATCTCCGGTCATTACGCACAGGTCAAATTTAGTATTGTTGATTTTTTCGATAATAAACTCTTCAAAACCCTTTATGGTATCAATGTGCAAATCGCTAATATGTAAAATTTTAAATCCGGAAAACCCTTGCGGTAAGTCGTGAAATTCCAGAAGTTCCTTGTTGAGCTCTATCGTTGTTGCATTTGACAACCCTTTTTGGTATAAGCCGGCGGCTTTTAATAATATTTCGAAAACCCGCAAAAGTCTTTCAAAGAGCGTCCAATGACTTTTGCTTTTTCTCCCGTTACGTTTGTATTTAACCCGAAAACTCTCAATGACCGCTCTTACCGACGCCCATATAATTCGGTCTTCGCGTTCTTTCCCGGTGAGAGGGTAAAATTCCATAAAGCTTTTAATTTTAGCTAAGTTATATAAACTTTTCTAAAGATGGTAAGGCAATAAATTCGCAATAACTTCAGGGGAGTCTCGATGAAATGTTAAACAAACTATTCGGTACCATTTCGAAATTTAGGTTTGATGAGCAAACGCAGCGATGGGTCATAGACGTAGTAATTGGTGGCCCAGTCAAGAAAAACAAAAACTTTGTTTTTGGAACCCATGATTGAAATCAGGTGAACTACTGACCAAAGGACCCATGCGAAAAATCCTTTAAAACTAACTCCGGGTAAATCGGCAATAGCAAGGTTTCTTCCCACCGTGGCCATCATTCCTTTGTTGATATATTTAAATACAGCAGGTTGTAAGTCATTCTGAATTTTTGACAGGTTTTTGGAAAGATGCCTGGCTTGCTGGATGGCTACTTGTGCTACTTGTGGATGTCCTTTGGGGTATTTTTCTGTTTGCATCAGAGAAGTGTCTCCGATAGCGAAAATGTTATCGGTTCCCTGCACTTTGTTGTACCGGTCCGTTAGAATGCGGCCTCCCGGACCGAACACTTTTTCATCCAAACCATTAACCCTTGCAACGGTCACGCCAGCGGTCCATATCATCATTTTTGACTTCAGGGTTTTGCCTGTGGAAAGTTTCACATTTTCCCCATCGTAGTCTTGAACAGCAATTCCTGTTTGTACAATAATTCCTAATTTTTTCAGGTATTTGAGCGCCGTTTTCGAAGAGCGTTCCCGCATGTTGGAAAGAATTTTCGGCCCGGCTTCAAAGAGATGTACAGTCATTTTTCGAAAATCCAGTTCGGGATAATCTTTGGGAAGGATAAATTTCTTCATTTCACCCATCGATCCTGCCAGTTCAACACCTGCCGGACCGCCGCCTACAATCACAAGGTTCAGAAAAGGTTGCCTTTCTTCATCTGTTTCGGAGCCCAACGCTTTTTCATAGTTTTCAAGGATGGAGTTCCTTATAAAGATCGCATCTGAAACGGATTTCATGGTGAAAGCCTTCTTTTCGAGTTCTTTATTTCCAAAGAAATTGGTGGTAACACCTCCCGCCAGCACAAGATAATCAT
>CAZPPK010000172.1:0-5597 GCA_964588415.1 uncultured Lentimicrobiaceae bacterium | reverse complement strand
TGGGGCGATTAATAATCTCCTTTTGATACCCCGCTGCTCTGCGGCGGGGGTAGTTTATTTTTAAAATATAGCGTCCGTCTTCATTGGAAACGGTGCCAATCCTTGGATTGTGTAACAAATAAATGTTAACCATTTCTATTGGTTTTTTCGATGTACTATCTATGATTTTGCCTTTCAAAACAATATTTTGCCCGTTACCTGTCATTATCCAACAGGTAAATAATACCAAAGAAATGAATCTCATGAATTTCCTTACAGTTAACCTTTGAAACATCATTTTGTATGAATTTTATATCTAGTTTTTTATCACTAAAGCTGTCACAAAAGTATTCCTAACAGTACTGTTCTTTCTTTTTATTTTTGTTCAGTTTAAAATTTATAAATCCTGTTTTTTCATAGGTACAGTAACTCTGATTTGTTTTAGTTATTTACTCAACGTCTGTACAGCCCATTTATAAAATTAGCAGTCAGAAAAAGAATATTTAGCTATTTTTGCACTCCACCTCCTTTCTTTGTTATGTGTTGTCTATATTGCAATGTCGATTTATTTCAATTAAAGGAGGTTTTCCCTCCATTTAGGTAATAACAAAATCCTTGGGATCGAATAAAGGTCGAAAGGATATTTCATATTGGTTTTACAAAGTAAAAAAAAGAACGAGAAAATCAAATTCTTTGCTCATTAAGTTTTACAGTTCAAGTCTTTGAGAAAAATGGTGGGTAGCAGACCTGCCGGACCGGCAAGCTTGGACCTTTTTATTAATGGGCACAAGTCTGCTTTCGCACAGGTGTTAAGACTTGCCCGATTCTGGGGTCAGTACGTTGAAAAATCTATATTTGAGCCCTCTCCGAAAAGTTAAAAAATGCGTCATTGCGAGGCACGAAGCAATTTTATGCCATTGATATTCCACCTGTTGAGATTGCTTCACTTCGTTCGCAATGACGAAAAACTACTTTTCGAAGTGGGCTCATATTTTGTGCTTTAAAAACCTGCCGGTATACGATTTTTTGCATTTTACCAAGTCATCCGGTGTTCCTTCAAAGACAATTTTTCCACCTTTATCGCCGCCTTCAGGACCCAGATCAATCACCCAGTCAGCCGATTTGATAACTTCCACGTTATGCTCAATGACAACCACACTGTGGCCGTTTTCTATCAAGGCATTCAGCGAATTCAGCAGGTGGCTGATGTCGTGAATGTGTAAACCGGTGGTGGGTTCGTCAAAGATGAAAAGGGTAGGGGAATTGCCGGCACCTTTCGAAAGGAAGAAAGCCAGTTTAATGCGCTGTGCTTCACCGCCACTGAGGGTGTTGGAACTTTGTCCCAGCTTCAGATAACCCAATCCCGTGTCCTGCAACGGTTGTATCTTAGCGACGATTCTTTTTTCCAGGGTGTTATTTTTAGTTTCCTGGCTGAAAAATTCAATCGCCTGATCTACAGTCAGGTTCAGGATATCGGAAATGTTTTTTTCTTTGTATTTTATTTCCAGTACTTCATCTTTAAAACGTTTTCCGTGACAGGATTCACATTTAAGATAAATGTCGGCCATGAACTGCATCTCAACTTTGATCACACCTTCGCCTTCGCATTGTTCGCAACGGCCGCCCGGAACGTTAAATGAGAAATAACCCGGTTTATACGAACGGAGTTTTGCCAGCGACTGATTTGCAAAAAGCTGTCGTATATCATCAAAAGCTTTTAGATAAGTAGCCGGATTGGAGCGCGAAGAGCGTCCGATTGGATTCTGATCAATATATTCGATAGCCTGGATACGGTCCAACTCCCCTTCAAGAATACTTGTATGGCTTTCGGAATTTACATCTGCGCCAAGGTACCTTTTTAAAGATGTATATAAAATGTCGCGTACCAGTGTGGATTTTCCCGAACCGCTCACTCCGGTAACCACTGTTAGTGTGTTTAGCGGGAACTGTACGCTGATGTTTTTTAAATTGTGATGAAAGGCATCTTTAATAGTGATAAAATCTTTCCATTTTCTTCTATGGCTTGGCAGGCCAATAGCCTTTCTTCCTGTAAGATAGAGCGCTGTGTAACTCACATCATTGTTTTTCAACTCATCATAACTGCCCTGAAAAACCAGCTCTCCGCCATGTTCTCCCGAGTCTGGGCCAATGTCAATGATCTGATCGGCAATTTTGATAATTTCTTCTTCGTGTTCTACTACGATAACCGTATTTCCCAGATCGCGCAATGTTTTTAGTACCTTAATTAATTGGTGCGTGTCGCGCGGATGAAGTCCGATACTCGGTTCATCAAGAATATACATGGAGCCAACCAACGAACTTCCCAGCGAAGTGGCAAGGTTAATACGTTGTGATTCGCCTCCCGATAAACTGTCTGACCTCCGGTTCAGTGTCAAATAGACAAGACCAACGTCATTTAGAAATTGCATGCGGTTGGTAATTTCAAGAAGCAGTCGCTTGGCTACTTTGGAATCATGGTCGCTTAGAGAAAGGCTTTTGAAAAATTCAAGGACTTCGTTAAGCTGCATGTCCACAATTTCAGCAATTGTTTTTCCCCCAACCAGAACATAATTTGCATCTTTTCTAAGTCTTGTACCTTTGCATTCAGGGCAGGTTGTTTTTCCGCGATAACGCGAAAGCATTACGCGATATTGGATTTTATACGCCTGCTCTTCAACGGATTCAAAGAAACGGTTTATACCCCCAAAGTATTCATTACCGGTCCAGAGCAATTCTTTTTGGGCCGGTCTCAGTTCAAAATAGGGTTTATGAATTGGGAAGTCGAATTTATAGGCATTTCTGATGAGAATGTCTTTCCATTCTCCCATCTTTTCGCCTTTCCAACAGGCCACAGCGCCTTCGTAAACCGAAAGTTTCGGGTTGGGAATTACCAGCTTCTCATCAATTCCTATAATGGTTCCAAAGCCTTCACACTTTTTGCACGCACCGAAAGGATTGTTAAAAGTGAACAGGTTTACGGAAGGTTCTTCAAACTGGATGCCATCCAATTCAAATTTATTGGAAAAATCTATCAGTTTTTGCTTTCCTTCCTGGGAATATGAGACTTTTAAGTAACCATGCCCTTCATAAAAAGCCGTTTGAACAGAATCATCAATACGTGCTTTTAAATCAGAATCATCTTCTTCAATGCTAATCCTATCGATAATGAGATAGCAGTTGTCAGGTTTGGTTTTTTCTCCAATCTGATCCAGGAGCGATTCTATTTTATGAATTTCCCCATGACTCATGATCCGGCTAAAACCTTGTTGAAGAAGAACTTGTAGCTGTTGTTTCAGGCTTCTTCCCGGAACGTCATCCAACGGCGCAAAAAGCATAACATCGGTTCCGTGTGGTAGTGTAAGAATAAAATCAGTTACATCTGAAACAAAATGCCGTTTCACTTCCAATCCCGACAAAGGAGAAATGGTTTTGCCAACGCGTGCAAACAGTAATTTAAGATATTCATAAATTTCTGTAGATGTGCCAACGGTAGACCTTGGATTTCTTGTTTTTACCTTTTGCTCGATGGCAATGGCCGGAGCTATTCCCAAAATGGCATCTACATCGGGTTTGTCCATTCTTCCTAAAAACTGCCGGGCGTAGGAACTCATACTTTCCACATAGCGCCTTTGTCCGTCTGCGTATAATGTATCAAATGCCAGAGACGATTTCCCTGAACCTGATAACCCCGTAATTACAATGAGTTTCTTCCTGGGAATAGCAACACTGAGGTTTTTTAAATTGTTGACCCTCGACTTAACAACAACTATATAATCTTTTGGGTTTACTCCCGAAATATCCATCATTTATGAAAAAAATATGCGACAAAATTATAAATAAATTTGGCTATTTCCTTTTAAAAGCTATATTTGCAAGAGTAAATCATATTTCTAACCTTTAAAATCAGGAGGACACCTATCGAGTAGATGCTTACTTTTTTCTTAACAAATACTTTTTCCTTATGAAAAAAGAAGCTTGTAGCGAGCAGCAGCTCATTAGGGATTTTCTGGCAGGTAATTCATCCAGTTTACAAGAGCTTATAGAACGGCATCAGAGCCGTCTTTACTCCTACATTTTTGTAATGGTTAAGGATAAATACCTTGCCGACGACATCTTTCAGGATACCTTTGTTAAAGTCATACACACTTTAAAATCAGGATCTTATTCTGATGAAGGAAAGTTCATTCAATGGGTAATGCGTATCGCCCATAACCTCGTGATTGATCATTTCAGGAAAGCAAAAAAAGTGAATTTTGCAGAGCCCAAACTACCTTATCAAGATGTTCTTGCTAACCTGAGAGTTACAGACCCCAGTTTTGAAGATGAGCTCATCACAAAACAAATCCATGAAGATATTCGGAGTTTAATCGATTACCTTCCTGAGGAGCAAAAAGAAGTGTTGTACCTCCGGTGCTATAGTGATTTGAGTTTTAAGGAAATTGCCGATCAAACAGACGTCAGTATTAATACTGCACTGGGGAGGATGCGTTATGCTTTAATTAATTTGAGAAAATTGATCCGGAAAAATAATATTGTCCTGACGAACTAACGGTCTATGAGAAGCGCCGGATAGCTCTATTCTTATCTTCCCATCAAAGGTTAAAGGCATCAGTTTCCGTGGGTTGAACCCCACGGAAACTGAGAAATTTATTTTATTGCTAAAGCGAATGCGATACCTTAGGCATCATCTATTTATTATTTGTAATAATCTGATAATTAATGATATATTTCTTTCTCCGATTTTATTTTAGGAAATTCCTAAATTTTGAATAATAATCAACTTTTTTTTGCGTTAAGACATAGTAGTTTACTAAGAGTTAAATCTAATCCTATGCCTGTGCAAAATTATTACACCTCCCACAAATTCCAAGATAATTCTAAGACTCCCGTTCACGGAAAGACGGAAATTTTCGGAATGAAACCGTCAGCCACTGTTGTCCGGAATTTAATAGCTTATGCCGCTGCCCTTACAGTTTTTAAAACAATTAATATAGGTGATCTATATGTCCTGATGAATTAAGAAAACCTGTGCGATTATGAATGACGGAGTCAGTGAAAGTCCTAAGTGTATTTTCTGGCGCTGATTTTTTTGGTTAATTCAACTCTTTCCAATACCGATAGGGATTCTTCGAAAGTTCAGCGTTATAAAATGAGGGATTTCCTGTAACTTCTTCGTCCAGCCAATCCGGCTTTTTAAAAGAAGTGTCTGCTGAAGGAAGTTCTATTTCAGCCATCAGAAGGCCTTCATTATCTCCATGGAATTCATCTACTTCAAATTCCAACTCGTTTTCGGTAGGTATGATATAACGCGTTTTTTCCACCATTCCTGACTCACGCAACTTCATAAGTTCCCGGGCATCCTCAAATGATATCTCCTGCTCCCATTCATAACGCATAATTCCGGAATTTTTAGCCGCTCCCTTAATGTTAATGTAACCTTTTCTGTCCTTAATGCGAATTCTTACGGTACGTTCAGGCTGGGTGGAAAGATAGGCTTGCGATATTTCCAGTTTTTTTGTTACGAAAGGTTTAAAGTTGCCTTTAACCAAAAACTTGAGTTCAATTTCCTGTGCCATGTTAAGCTGTTTTTTTTAGTTCATCACAAAATTAGTTATTTA
>CAZPPK010000171.1:0-5663 GCA_964588415.1 uncultured Lentimicrobiaceae bacterium | reverse complement strand
GCGATTAATAATCTCCTTTTGATACCCCGCTGCTCTGCGGCGGGGGTAGTTCATTGCTTTTTTTCCGACTTCCTTTTTTTGATCATTACATAAACGAACAAGCCTGTTAATGTAAAAAAGCCTGAAAAACCAATCAATGAAAGTGCAATCTTCCAATTCTCACCTGTATCAAAACTTCTAACCATAATGATAAAAGATCCTATTAAAAGCCCCATAACAGGGATCATTATGATCACAAATTTATTTTTTAAATTACTCATGCTTTTATGTCTCTTTTGAATACGCTATTATTAAGAATCAGGTATTTAATTTTTTCACGTGAAGGGATACCCAAACGAAATTAGCTGCCAAAACTACTCATCCAATGCAGCTTTTAAACCCGCTATCAACTGATCAATTTCCTCCATACGGGTGTAATGCAAAAAAGAAATCCTCAATACGCCGGGTTCTATCGGGATATCCATATCCATGAACGGCCGAACTGCATAAAAATGGCCTATCCCCAACATCAATTTGTGTTTGGTTAAGGTTGCGTAAACCATTTTAAGGTCTTTATTGATAGGAATAATAGAAACAATAGGCACTCTTTCTTCCGTAGTATCAGGACCTACTATCCGAACATCATCACGGGACCTTAAAAAATCAAGCAACCGCTCCAGCAATGCTTTTTCATGCTCCCGGAATAATCTAACGATCGCGCTGTTTCTTTGAGCAGGTGCTGCTTCCTCATCAAAATGATGTTCATAAACGGCATCAAAATAATCTAATATTCCACTGGCAGCTGCAATTTGTGCATGATCAGGTCCTGCCGGAGTTAACATACTCCGGGTGATCCCTTCTTTGAAAAAATGAGACTGGTTTTCCATCTTTCCTATCAATTCTTTATTTACATACATCACCCCCAAATGGGGGCCCAATGTTTTGTACGTTGAAAAAAGATAAATATCTGCACTCAGCTCTTTCATATCAGGAAAACCATGGGGTGCATAACCCACTCCATCCACCACAGAAAGTGCCCCATGCTGACGAGCTCGTTGACTAATTTCTTTAACAGGATTAATGTGGCCTATTACATTCGAACAATGCGGAAAAGCCACCATCCTGGTTCGGTCAGAAAATAAACCTTCCAATACATCCAGGCTCAACAACCCCGTTTCCGGATGTACGTGCCACTCCACAACTTTCATTCCCCGATCGGCTAATCTTCTCCAGGCACCTGCATTGGCTTCATGATCCTGACAGGAAACAATGATTTCGTCACCATCACTCCACATGGGACGCATGGCATTGGCCAACACATAAACATTTTGTGTGGTAGATGGACCGAAATGAATTTCTGACTCGTTGACATTCAGGTAATCAGCCATTCTTTTATAAGATACATCCATCAGTTCTCCGGCCAACATGGAAGCAGGATATGGATAGTGGGGCTGCACCTTGTTTTTCATATAAAAGCCGATCAATCGATGAATAACTTGCATACAAGGATAAGATCCTCCGGCATTTTCAAAAAAAGCCCACCCCTTCAGTGAAGGTTCCGAAAAAGCGGGAAATTGTGAGCGTACAAATTCTAAATCAAGTTGCATAACTAAATACTCTGTTTCTTTAATTGTTCATAATAAGCTTACAAGATACCAATAAAGTAGAAATCTTCTCTTCCTAAGATGATTCTGTTCCGGGTTTCAATGCCATAAAGCTTTAATTTCAGCATTCTTAAATTTTGAATTTTATTTTCATTCCCTGAAGAAAATTTCTCAAAATCTGATCATTACAGAGCCGGTATTGTCTCTGCTTCGGACTACGGAAAAAGGCACTTAATTCATGTTTGCTGAGCTGGAAATCAGCAAGCGCAAGAATCTCCAATATATCCTCATCATTCAGGTTTAAGGCGATCTTTAATTTTCTAAAAATAATATTATTGTTCAACCGCTTTTCAGGCAGGGGTTGTTCTCCTTCCCTTTTGCCTCGTTTTTCGTTTATAAAACCATTCAGGAAAGTTGCCAGTTGAGAGTCACTTAAACTGATAAAAGCAGGATCACTCTCTTTTTTTAACCAATCACATATTTGTGCACGCGTTATCTGATGACCCGCCAAAGAAAATAGTTCAATCATTTTCGAATCGTCGAAATCGAAGATGTATCTGATATGGCGTATGATGTCGTTATTAGTCATAATAATAAGATTAATTTTCTTTCAAGGTACTGAGAACCTTTGCAAAACTAAAAAAACATGCCATTCGAGAGATAAGATCAAGAAAGTATGACCCACATATTTTAATGACAGCATATAGTCACTTCAGTAACCATCTAAAGCTCTCAAAAGGCCGTCCGACTGGCTTTGTCGCGCTACCCAAAGCCTCCACAAAGCTCCACGTAATGACATCCGTTTTTATTGAGTTCCCCTTTATAAAATAACTACTTAATCATAGTTGTCATCGGTAACGAAGTGAAGCCCACCTGCCATGCCTACGTCAGGGTAACCGGACGGGCAGGAATCTGTAATGAAAGAAAATTAGATATTCATGAGCTATAATAAATCTGAAAATATAACTTTTCTCCTGTTCCCGATTCTACCGTTTTATATCATAACCTATTAAGGACTATTTATTTATGAAATATGGAGAACTTGGGTGATTTTTACGATCAAAGGTTGTAGACCTGTTGGGACAGGGGGAACCGTTCAGCGAAAGTAGCAGGGGATAGTTATGCATCTGCTCTTTCCTGAAAAATTTATCTATTCTCTTTTATCCCTATCGCATCGATAAGTCGCATTTCTTGAGGGACCTCACCTTTAAAAATCGACTTTAAATCCAAGCCTGACCCCGTATTTATTAACATTGGGATTGCTCAGATAGGTCAACCTTTCCAACAGATCGATACGGAATAATTTAAAGATGTTGCCTACTCCTACTCCGGCTTCCATATAAGGTACAAAAGTGGTCAGATTCCCGTTTATATCGGTCGGAAAAGGCATCAGTCCGGAAGTTACCTGAGGATTGTTGATGTTGCTTAGCCCTCCGAAGAGTGCTTTGAAAGTAACAATTGTTCGAAACTTAAGATGCTTTAACAGCGGGATTTGGTTGAACAGAAATCCGTTGAAATTGTATTCCCCAAAGAAAGATACATATCGGTCACTGACAAATTCAAGAAAATTCATCATGTTATAAGAATAAGGCTGATAGGAATAAGTTTGGTTTGCATGATGAATATACAGCATTGGGTAAGGAATGTTTTTGCCCAGTACAGTTCCAGCTTTCCAATTGGTGTCGAAATATCCGAAAAGTTCCAAGTAAAATCGCTTAAATACTGAAACGGACAATTTACCGTAGTTAAAATCCGAATTAAATACATTCTTAAATCCCTGAATATAATTCAGCTTTATGATAGGATATCTTGTAACAAGTGGCGTTTTGTAATCAAAACCCTGATAATATCTTTCGTTAGGTGCAAAACGCAAACCGAGCGATATCTCACTGGATGTGATGCTGCTCAAAGGGTAACCCTGTGCATTGAATTGCCAGTTGCCGCCCGGCATTTCCTGCTGGTAAATTATGGCCAGATTGGTCGAAAAACCGTTTCCCCAGCACACGTAATTCTTGACATTGAACCGTTTATAATATAGAATCTTATCGGCGACTCCCCGCTTAAAAGATAAAAAGAAGTTATCAGAATTACCCTGATCCACTTCCATCCCCGGAAAAGTGGTTTCATTCTGGTAGCTAACAGAGAATGTTTGTCTGGGTCTTTTGTTCAACGGAATATGATCCAGCGACCAGAGTGCGGTACCGCCATATTTATATCTTTTATCTCCAAATACATAAGCAACATCTGCAGACAACCTGAAAAGCTTGTTGAACTTAGGGCTGGTTCTACCCGACAGGCGCAGGCTGTGTCCTTCCACATCGTTAAAACTGTAAAATGTATAACCGGTCCTATATCTATTTTCCCGGCATTCCAGTATCCTTCGTATAGCAGCATCAAAAAGTTTACCGCTCTTTTGTAGGATGAAATCCGCTGTATGCTGTCGATCATTATGTATATGTTTTTCTCCTCCTTTTGCAGCGGAGTGGTTCTGTTTTTCGCCCAGAACTGATCAGGCCTTGAACCGGATTCGGGTAGAATTACTTTCTTTTCAATACCCGAGTAAATAGATTTCTTCTGCGCTTTATCCAAAACGTAATCGCTGTAATAATCTGTTTTCTTTCCCAGCATGCCAATCCCGTCTTTGGTCAGATTAAAATTGATAGCCCTGTAATCTTTTGACAGCATCCATATTTTATCATCAATCAATCGGAATTCCTGTGTAAACTGAAGCCCTTTAACAAAGTTCAGGTTAATTTGTTTGGGAACCCCCATAATGGCCTTGACTAAGGCATAGCGGTCATCGTCGGTAACATACAAGTTTCCAGCGAATGCGAAATCGGACTTGTTTCTGGGCTGAAAAGCAATGTTAATACATTTATATCCGTCCACATCCAGCGTGTCGATAATGCAAAACTTATAAATATTGGGTGAGATGACCGATAGTGGACTTACAAACTGATTGGTTAACAGGAAAATATTATTGTCGTAAATATCAATGTCCTGAAACATCCTGTCTATGGTTGCACCAAAACCACGTTTGTCCACAAAATCAGGAAATCGGGACATCTTCGTACCGGTAATATATTCCTTTTGGCTCTTCGGGTCCTTTCTGTAATAGACTTTTGACGCAGTTTCTTTGAAAAATACAGGTAGGTAAGGCTCGCCGTTCAACTCAGAAGTATCCGTATAATTGAAAACAAAATGGTATTTCTGAAACATCTTGTTTTCCAGTATTTTCTGATCTGTTTTGTTCAGCGAAAACTCAAGTTTGTTGTATTTATCGTACTGATAATAATCGAGACTTTCCTTTTTGTTGAAATCTTTATTTTTGATCACTTTCCGGATGAGCTCAACCGCCGGATTGCCTTTGTTCCGGTATTTTAACTTTTTACCGGTGACAACAACTTCATTAAGGTTCTTACTTTGCTCAACCATTGCGAAGTTGATGGTCTGGTTTTCTTTGAGAGAAACGAGTTTGATCTGATTTTGATAGCCGATCAATTCAGCTTCAATTTTGGCTGCCTCCCACGCAACATCTATTTTGTAATAACCTTTGTCGTCTGTAATGGTTCCGTTGTTCTTTCCCACAATCACCACATTTGCAAATGGGATGGACCGCTTGGTGGCCTTATCAGTTACCCTGCCGCTGATGTGTATTATTTTTCTGGGCCGACAGTTTAGGTCCAAGCAAAAGTATATACGTAATAATCAAGATAATCCTGAATATATATTGTCTTCCCTTCATTATCATTTTACTCTATCTATTTAAAAGCATTTTACGAGCCTCTGTCCCTTTGCACTGAAACGGTTTTCTTCCTCATATTTTCTCAATCCCTCATAATCCGGAATTGTTTTCAAAAATTTTATGAAAGGATTTAATTATTATTTTGTTTTGAAAAAGAATCGATCACGTTGATGACTTTCTGGTTGGGAGGCGTTTTATTATCAATGATGTTGGAGTAAACATTAGAGATGACATCGGTTACGTATTTTGTCATGAATGAAGAACCTGCAAAGTAATAGTTTTCATGTAAATGCAATCATTTTTTTGAGATGCTGAATTAAATTGAAAACTAAAAG
>CAZPPK010000170.1:0-5748 GCA_964588415.1 uncultured Lentimicrobiaceae bacterium | reverse complement strand
ATGAACTAATTATCTGAAACTGTGAGCAAAGCTTATACCGAGCTCAGGTTATTAGATTGCTTTGCCGCTAAGATGTCTCACAATTAGGACACGTGAAGGATTGGGTTATGTTCGCTTTACGCGATGGCTTTTCGTCTGTAATACAGTTGAAAAGTAATCAGGAAGATGGTGGCAACCACAATGGAGGCAATACTCAACTCGGGAATAAGTTGATCAAAAGCCAGCAAAATTGCGATGTAAACAATCCCCGAAACAAAACTTGCCAGGGCTGCTTTTGGTGTAATATTAAAGTGGAAAGATGCCACTGCTGCAGGAATAATAGTAAAACCAATACCTGTTATGAAAAGAATAACCTGGATGATATTTCTGAAATAAAAAGCCAGCAAAAAACCGATCAATGAAAACAACACTACAAAAACCTTGGTCTGCATCTTCAAATTATGCTGGGTTACTTCCTTTTTTGTAAAGTGTGAAAGGTAGTCTTTGGCCATACTGGAAGCCAGCACGAAAATAATGGTGTCTGCCGAACTCATGATGGCGGCAAACAGCAAAACCAGGCTCAGTCCGAGAAATTTTGGCGGGACAAGCACCTTTAGGCCTTCTGCAAACGCGTTGCGCGGTGCAATTCCGGGAACCTGATAATGGGCAGAAAGTCCGACGATGGTAATAGCAAGTCCCGTTATTAGAACCAAGATGGCCGAACCAATAAATCCTCTTTTCACCACTTTGTTGTCCCTGGCAGCATAAACCCTTTGCCAGTACTCAGCCGATTGAAAGATGATGAGTATTCCGAAAGCTATAAAGGCGATAGTCATGGGGAAATTCATATCGGAAAAATCTAGAATTTGTGTCGAAAAGTGGGAGTCGCCTTTCAGGATTACATAACCCAAAAGGAAGAACAACACAAACATGGTAATATACTGAAAGATATCGGTTTTCACTACGCTTTTAAAACCACCAACAAAGAGATAGATCACAATGATTGAGCTGGAGATCATTAATGCAGTATCATATTTCATCCCACTGATATGAGCAAGGATGCTACTTCCTGCAATAAACTGGTTAAGAAGCATTCCGAAATAAACCACCAGCAATATAACGGCGGAAGCAATGCCTGTTTTTTTATCATATTTATAGAAAAACCAATCAGAAAGTGTTAGGAATTTTTTTTCAGTACTGATCTTACGCAGTTTTAAGGCATAGGGAATAAAAAAAATGAAACCCAGCGCTGTTCCGATAAAAACGGCTATAGCCGAAATGCCAAATTTGTAAACGTAGGCAGAATATGCCACAATAGCGGCACCTCCGATATAGCTTGCTACCACCGTGGAAATAAAACCGAATATCCGGATGTTCCTGCTTGCGATTAAATAATCGTCGTCTTTTTTCCCTCTTGAGCTCCAAATACCAATTCCTATGCAGATCAGCGCATAAACTACCAGCATGCTCGCATTAAAGAAAGAAAGTTTCATGGGTTAGTCGTTAATAAAAAACTCCTTTTGCCTTTATAATTAACAAATATAGAAGGATTTTTGAAAAACAACCCAATTGCCTACTGTAATCCTAGTGTGCCCATGCCGGAAAGGTATGAAGTGAAATATGGAAAATAACAGGCGCATAATAATACGTAAACAAAGTAATCAGCACAGGTCATGTTCAAAAAGAACCCTGTCTTCGCCATTTGGCTACTGAAATCTTGTTTGAACTGAATACGATTGCATTGGGTGGCGTCGCCACAGGAAGCATAAAAGCCATCGAAGCCGAAATGGTAGCAGGAATCCATTAGAAACAACGGATTGATCTTTAAGAAACCGCCAATGCCCCCATAATGGGAAGCAAAATCTGAGTAGTTGCCGTATTTGAAGTAAGTTCCGTAAGAAAGGACATAATAATTGAAATGATGAATATCATGAGCAAGGGAGAAAAATTGCTAACGAAACTCAGTGCATTACCAAACCATTCGGAAAGGCCCGATTCTTTAAAGCCAATTGCGAGGGCAAATCCGCCGCCAAACAGTAAAACAATATCCCAGGGAAGTTTTTTAGATATTTCCCAGTTCATGATAAAAGAATCTTTTTGTGATCTTGACGGAATGAAATAAAGCAGGCTTCCCATCAGTATTGCCACGGTGCCATCGTTGAAATATGCTGGTTTGGAAAAAAGACTCCCCCATCCATGGAAAGAAAGGCCTCCCACCGCTATTCCCGACCGCGTCATCCAAAGAATTGTCATCAAAACAAAATCAATCATAACGATTCTTTCTTCATAACTGAGCTTGCCCAGTTTATTGTATTGCTCGATGAAAGTACTATCGTCAATTTGTTGTGCTGATGCTTTCAGGGGTTTATAAAGTGAATAAAGATAAATCCATGTTATCACAAAAATAGATACTGACAAAGGAAAAGCGAATAAAAACCAGGATGAGAAGCTGATTTCCGGTGCCTTAGGAAAAATAATGTCCAGCATTTTGACGAACATAAGATTTGGCGGAGTTCCCACCAACGTTGCAACGCCTCCAATGGATGCGATGTAGGCCACGCTTAACAGCAAACCAATCGTAAATTTTTCTGCGGAACGTTTGTCCATGTTCTTGCTCAATTGTTCGATGATCGATAATAAAATGGGGATCATCATCATGGTGGTGGCAGTGTTGGATATCCACATGGACAGGAAAGCGGTGGCCAGCATAAATCCAAACAAAATTTTAGCGGGACTGGTTCCCGTAAACATCAGGATTCTCAAAGCGATCTTTTTGTGGAGATTCCATCGCTGCATGGCCAAAGCGACCATAAAACCACCCAAAAAGAGAAAAATAATGTCGTTAAAATAAACAGAAGACACTGTTTTACCATCTATTATGCCAAGCATGGGAAACAAAAAAATGGGTAGTAATGAAGTGATAGAAAGTGGTACAACTTCAAAAATCCACCACACTGCCATGAGTAATGCCACGGCCAGAGTTGCTGTCACAGCAGGTTTTTGCGGGTTTAGGTTCAGGAAAAGCAAGACGAAAAAGAACAAGACAAGTCCTAAAATAAACTCCGTGATCTTAATCCAATTCTTTTTAAAGCAAGTTGGTTGGGGCATAGTCAGGTATTTTAAATGCATGTTAAAAAAAATTGCTAAAACAATTTTTGGAAAATGTGCCAACTTTTACCATAAAAAGTTTTCAGAAAAGAAATTTATGCAAACGTTTGTAAAAAGTCGTTCTAATTTTCCTGAATTTGGAAAGAAAAACAGTTGCAGTAGGGTTTTTTCGTCCCAAAAGCTTTAAGTTTGCACCCTTCAAAATTTAATGTAGAGATAAAATATCTGGATATGAGAAAATTAGCAGTTGTGGCATTTGGAGGAAATGCTTTATTAAGGGCCGGTCAGAAAGGAACCATTGATGAACAGGAAGAAAATGCTTTTAAAGCAGCGGAAAATATTCTCAACTTAATGAACCGGAAATACAATATGGTTTTGACCCATGGCAACGGTCCGCAGGTAGGGAATGTTTTGCTTGCTAACTCGGCAGGAAGTAAATTGTATGGTATCCCGGAGATGCCAATGGATATCTGTGGCGCTTATACCCAGGGATTCATCGGCTATGTGTTGGAGCAACAACTCAGGAATGTGTTAATGAAAGCGGATAAAGACCGTGATATTATTACCCTGATCACGCAGGTCCTTGTTGATAAAAACGACCCGGCTTTCAAAAATCCTACCAAACCAGTGGGCCCTTACTATTCGAAAGAAGAAGCCTCAGCGTTTATGAAAAAGTCTAAATCGATCTTTAAAGAAGATGCAATGGGGCGTGGATGGCGCAAAGTGGTGGCATCACCGGAACCTTTGGTAATTTTTAACCAAAAGACGATTGAGAAAATTGCCCGTGAAGGCCATATTGTTATTGCTGTCGGCGGGGGCGGTATTCCCTGTTTTTTCGTTGAAGAGAACAAACTGCAAGGTATTGATGCGGTGATCGATAAGGACCTGGCTTCATCAAGGCTGGCTGTAGGTATAAGAGCCGATAAGTTTTTCATTCTTACGGATGTTGCCAAAGTATTCATTAATTTCAATACACCGCAGGAAAAAGCCATGGATCGGATAACGCTGGAAGAGACAAAAAGATACCTGGATGAAGGTCAGTTCGGTGAAGGAAGTATGGCTCCAAAAATCAGGGCAGCCATGAACTTTGTGGAAAGAACCGGAAAAGATACTATTATAACGGAAACAAGCAAACTTGGAATTGATAATGGTGGTACCAGGATCACAATGGTTTAAAGACCTTTAGCCTTGCCAAAAGATATCAGATCAGAACTTATAAACACAAAGAGCAGTAATTTAAGGATTAGTGCTCTTTTACATAGAAGGCCACTTTTTCCAGAGAAGTGATCATATCATATTCTTCCAAAAAGACATCATCAGGAACCTTTACGGGTGAAGGGGAAAAATTCAAAATACCTTTGATTCCGCAACCAACCATAATTTTGGAAGTTTCAATAGCTTGATCTCCCGGGACGGTGATAATACCTATCTTTATTTTCTCCTTTTCAATAATTTCGCAGGCCTGATCAATGTGATAAATCGGTACACCTGCAACGGAATTACCTACTTTTTGTAGGTTTACATCAAAACCTGCTATGATGGATAGTTTTTCCCTTCGCCCCTCGAAATAAGCGCTGATGGCACGTCCGAAATTTCCCATTCCAAATATGGCAACCCGCTGTCCGTCTTGGCTATCGATGATATTTCCAATCAAAGTGATCAGATCCATAATATTGTAGCCTTTTCTCAGATTTCCAGAATAGCCAATCAACATCAGGTCGCGACGAACTTGAACTGCTGTTATGTGCTGTATTTCGGCTACTTCATGAGAAAAAATGTGGGTTTTACCCTGAGCGAGGCAAATGAGAAGGGCCCGACGATATTGACTAAGCCTTTCGATGGTCTTGTGGGGAATTTTTTTGATAATCTCGTGATCCATAGTTTTTTGTTATTCAATTCACAGGACAAATATAATACCAATTTGGATATTACCTAACATTTCTGCTATTTTTTAACAACGATTTTTCAACTAAACAATTTATATCGGCTGAACCAGGAACAATTCAATGTTTTACACACAGGATAGTTCGGATGGGGAACGGTTGCGAAATGTGAAAGTTTGTCTTACCTATTCTACTGATACTGCGTTGAGAAGTATATAAATACAATATATAAAATTACCAGGATAATGCCCTCTGTACGGTTCAGGGTACGTTTTGTTTTCCCAAAATGGGCAAAGACCAATAGCAGGATTCCTGAAAGGAAGACTAAACCTATTTCAATGTTCAGGTGAGGTGAAAAAGGTATAGGCCTGATAAATGCTGTGACACTTAAGACTAGTAAAATGTTTAGAATATTTGAGCCAATGGCGTTTCCCATGGCCATGTCTGTATTGTTTTTTCGTGAAGCCACGATGGATGTTGCCAGTTCGGGTAATGATGTTGCTCCTGCAATCAAAGTCAACCCCATGGCAGTCTCGCTGATACCAATTTGACGAGCTATGATTAGCGCACCACTCACAATCCAGTCACCACCAAAATACAAACCAAGTACTCCTGCAATAATATAAATTACAGATCTTCCAATGGGAAGGACTACTATAGACTGTTGCAATAACGGGTCACCAGTATGATGCTCTTTAAAAAAAGTAAAATAGATGAAAATACCTAATAAAATCAATAAAATCAAACCATCGAACCGGCTGATACTGTCGGGTCTGCC
>CAZPPK010000169.1:0-5880 GCA_964588415.1 uncultured Lentimicrobiaceae bacterium | reverse complement strand
CGCCCCAAGGGGCGGGGAATTAATCCCTTGTCCGCCTCAGGCGGATTAAAAAAAAACGGATACAGTGGTTTTTTCTCATATTTCATACAAAACTTGTTTGTATAAACCTTCTTTAAAAAAATCGGATGACAATATTTTTTTGGAAAGAAAATCCATAAACCTGAAAGAATTAACGATTAAACCTGATAATCAGGATGAAATTAAAAATATTATTTCTAATATTCGTAAACATTTTAGAAATAACTATGTTATTTGGAAGCCGGTTTATTATAATGTTTTTGCCCGGATTTGGGATATTTCAGATAACAGGCTTTCTGATTTTGAAGAATACTTTTTTCATTTATATCAAAAGCCCCCGCCCTTTCTCCCGAGATATAAGATTCTTCATGGCCGTGCAAAAGCTTTTACACAAGAAGCGATTCGCAGTTTTGGAAAAAAGAAATCGATTTTTCTATCTGCGATCGTGGATGATTATTCGTTAATATATGAAGGCGATTTTTTGAAAAGGAGAGAATCTGGAAAATTTCATAATTCTTTATTGCATGAAGTTGTAATTGATCATTACCCGTGTTATCATATTAAGATGGTGGGGAAAGACAAAAAAGAAATTTGGAATTTATTTGTTGAAAAAAGCACCTATGCTTTGGTTAAAATTGAATTTAACAATATTCAAAACAAAGGCAAAGATACCGGGGTTGTAAATTTTCAACAAGTGAAAGGTAAGTGGTACTTAAAAAGCTCAAGAAATAGTTACACTTTGGTTGCCTACCCTAAAGATGTTACTAACCGTTTATGCGTTTATTCGTGGATGAACAAAGAACCTTTAGATGGATATGTGGGAATATTTAGGGCAGCCGGAATACACTTATCCAAATTTTCTTCGGGGTTTGATAGTAAATTTTGGAAAAATAACGTGGTGATCCCCATACCACAGCAAATCAAAAGCCAGGTTAA
The DNA here is from genome assembly GCA_964588415.1 of uncultured Lentimicrobiaceae bacterium. Lineage (GTDB taxonomy): Bacteria > Bacteroidota > Bacteroidia > Bacteroidales > F082 > Sulfidibacterium. The sequence continues at coordinate 4,926 of CAZPPK010000169.1, read as the reverse complement.
GTGATTTCTATAACGCGGACATTAGCACAAGTCTCTGTGGAAAGCTGGACTGTGCCTTTTATAATCGAATTCGCCCAAGTCTGATACCCACTATCCTTTACAAAGGATTGAACCATAATGCGTTTTTGGGAAGCGTTGCAAAGTTTCTCGACGAATTTCAGGCATCCGGATTGTTATTTCCGTTGGCGGGCCTACTCCTTGCCGTGGAATTTCACAGCCTGATTATGAAACAGTTCTATTTTCAAGGTAGGAAAAAGGTTTCCTGAACTTTTCTTATCTGATAAGACTAACTTCGGCAAGTCTTAACGCCAGCCTGCAGGAAAACAGAATTGTGCCGCCAATCAATGGCCCAGCCACCCAAAAGCTTACGCTAAGACTTGAACCCGAGTGGGTCAAAAACCGAAGTTAATTCCTTTGAAATTCTGCCATGAAAACAGCCGAAAACCCGTCTTTCCGCATCAAAAATTTCCTATTTTTGCTTTGAATTTCAAAAAGGTAGTGAAAAATTTTCAAGACTGTTGGAGATATCAGTAATGGTGTTTTCGAAATTGGATTCAAAGGACAACAGCTAAAAGACATTAATTACCTGAACTTATTCACTTCATTTTTAATTAATTAGAAATTTTGGATAAGAGATACTGAAAAATAGCGATTACTATGGACCGGGCAGCAAACCGAGAAAAAGTGTTGAAAAAACTGGAAGAGCTTGAAATCTCCTATGAGATTTATGAGCATCCGCCACTTGACACCATCGAGATCGCCCTTCCCTATTGGGAAAAGATTGATGCCATGCATTTCAAAAATTTATTTTTCAGAAATCACAAAGGAAACAAACACTTTCTTATCATTGTGAGGGATACATCTCCTTTTGAAATTCACAGCCTCGAAAAAAAATTAAAACAAGGAAAGCTGAGTTTCGGTTCGGAAAAAAGACTCCAGAAATATCTTGGTGTAAAGCCCGGTTCTGTATCGCCTTTTGGATTGCTGAACGATGAATCGCATCATGTTCATTTATTTCTGGATCAACAGATGAAAGATACCCAAAAAGTCAGTTTTCATCCCAACGACAATACCGCAAGCGTGGTTATTGCTTTCGACGACCTGATGAAATTTTTAAAACACGTAGGAAATTCTTTTGAATATTTTAATCCGGAAAATACAAATTAAAATTATATTTATGGAAAAGCTTGGTATAAACATAAACTCAGAAATCGGCAAACTCAAAGGGGTAATTGTGCATACGCCCGGTGCGGAGGTCGAAAACATGACCCCTGAAAATGCGGAAAGAGCCTTGTATTCAGATATTCTGAACCTTGGAATTGCGCTTTCTGAATATGATGATTTCCTGACAGTTTTAACTAAGTTCACTCAGGTTTTTGAAGTAAAAAACCTGCTTAATAAAACCCTAAAGCAAGACGACGCCAGAAAATGCCTGTTGGACAGGCTCTGCAAACAGGACATCTATAAAATCAATTCGCCAGAAGCTTGTGAAATGCTACGCAGTATCTCCGCTGAAAAACTCACTTCACTATTGATTGAAGGAGTTCCCATGGAGAAAAACAACCTTACACGGTTTCTGGATAACGAACGCTATTGCATTCATCCTTTGCCCAATTTTTTCTTCACCAGGGATGCCAGCTTTTCGGTAAATGATAAAGTCATGATTGGCAAAATGGCCAATGCAGTCCGCGACCGGGAAGCATTGATCATGGAGGCTATTTTCCAGTCTTATCCGTCATTTAAACCCAGCACAGTTGATCCTGTTACGTTGTATGATACTACAGGGAAAGGAACGATTGAAGGTGGTGATGTCCTTGTTGCTAACGAAAACGTTCTGGTGATGGGAAATGGAAACCGTTCATCAACACAGGGCATTGATAGTATTATTCAGTACTTAAAAACAAAACCCGGCGTAAAACATATTCTGGTTCAGGAGCTTCCGGTAAAACCAGAATCTTTTATCCATCTTGACATGACCTTTACTTTTCTCGACAAGGATAAATGTATGATCTATGAGCCGCTGATCCTGAAATCAAACAAACATCTTACCATTCACATCACTATTGATGGCGATAAAGTTTCTCAAATCCGTGAAGAGAAGAATTTAGTCCACTCTCTGAAAGCGCTGGGTATGGATATGGAACCTGTTTTATGCGGCGGTAAAAACGACCATTATATTATGGAACGTGAACAGTGGCAAAGCGGCGCCAACTTTTTTGCCTTGGCACCCGGTAAAGTCATTGGTTACGAGCGAAATGTGAGAACTATTGAAGCCATGAACAATCACGGTTTTGAAGTTGTGACTGCGCACGATGTTGCGGAAGGAAAAGTGTCGTTAGACAATCTCAATAAAATGGTCATCACCATCAAAGGAAACGAACTTTCCAGAGGCGGTGGCGGCGCCCGTTGCATGACCATGCCGCTTTCGCGGGAAGAAATCAGTTGGTAGGAACTTTCCCTGTTTACCCTGAGGCGGCGTGAAAAAGGAAGTGCATTAAACGTTAATAAATAGCCGCCGTGAGGGCCTTGAATACAGCAGCTGTTATTGATAGCTGATCCCCAAATAGCTGTCACGCGTTTCCCAACGCGTGACACAATTAAACCATTTTCGTTAACAGAACACGCGAAACATTCGCGCGCTAGTAGAGTTGATTTTCTTTTACCTTATCATGATGTCACCATGTCCCTTCGTCAATTTTTCAAATTTTAACCATCATTTTATTTCTTCAGGCGACAAGAAAGTATTATTTTTGAACAGGGAAACTCAGCCCGGAAACGCAATTCATTCATGACAAGAGAAGAAGCAAAAAATAGAATTGATCAACTCTGCAAAGAGTTGCAGGATCACAACTACGCTTACTATGTTCTGGCACAGCCCAAAATATCCGATTACGAATTTGATCACAAACTGAAAGAACTTGAAAAACTGGAGTTGCAATTTCCTGAATTCCTTCGCCCCGATTCGCCATCACACAGGATTGGCGGTGAACCAACCAAAGATTTCCGGACCGTTACCCACAGATACCCGATGCTCTCGCTTTCAAACAGTTATTCACTGGATGAAATCCGTGAATTTGATGCACGGGTTCAAAAAACAGTTGGCCATTCGGTAGAATATGTCTGTGAGCTGAAATTTGATGGCCTTTCCATCAGTTTAAGCTACGATGTCGGGCTGCTTACACGAGCTGTGACACGCGGCGACGGGGTTCAGGGGGATGATGTAACACAGAATGTAAAAACCATTAAAAGTATTCCACTTCGACTGCGGGGAAACTATCCCGCTCATCTGGAAGTCCGTGGAGAAGTTTACATGCCCCATGCAGCTTTTGAAGGTCTGAATGCCGAGCGCGAAGAAATCGGGGATAATCTGTTTGCCAATCCACGGAATGCCGCCACCGGCTCCTTGAAAATGCAAGACCCCAAAGAAGTGGCAAAAAGGCAGTTAGACGCATTCTTGTATTCTATTCCTCATGAATTACCCGGTGTTTCAACACATTACGACAGTTTAAAATTTGTAAAACAACTGGGGATAAAAATTTCAAACAACATTGCAGTTTGTAAAAATCTCGATCAGGTTTTTGAATTTATCAGCGACTGGGATACAGGTCGCCGTGAACTTCCTTTTGATATCGACGGGATTGTTATCAAAGTAAATGATTTGCGCCTTCAGCAGCAGTTGGGTTTTACAGCCAAAACGCCGCGGTGGGCCATCGCTTATAAATTTAAAGCGGAACGTGTTGAAACTTTACTACAATCCATTGATTACCAGGTCGGACGTACCGGGGCAATCACTCCGGTTGCAAACCTGAAACCAGTCCAACTGGCAGGGACAATCGTGAAAAGAGCCAGTCTTCACAATGCGGATATTATGGCTCAACTGGACGTTCGCATTGGCGATACTGTGTTTGTTGAAAAAGGTGGTGAGATCATACCAAAAATCATCGGCGTCAATCTCGATAAAAGGAAAGGAGACTCCACTCCTATCGGATTCATTAAAAACTGTCCGGAATGCGGAACTCCGCTGGTAAGAGCCGAAGGTGAAGTAGCCTATTACTGCCCCAACGAGGACAGCTGTCCGCCGCAGATAAAGGGGAAACTGGAGCATTTTATTTCCAGAAAAGCAATGGATATCAATAGTTTGGGTGAAGGTAAAATCGAAATGTTGTTCGACAATCAACTGGTCTCCAACGTTGCTGACCTTTACGACCTTACCTACGATCAGATTTTAGGTCTTGAAAAAAGTATTTCATCAGAAGACGGGAAAAAAGTCAAAAAGCTGAGTTTTAAAGACAAAACAGCTCAAAATATTATTTCGGGGATCGAAGCATCCAAAGAAATTGCTTTTCCAAGAGTTTTGTTTGCCATTGGAATTCGTTACGTGGGAGAAACTGTTGCCAAAAAACTGGCACTGCATTTTAAGAATATAGATTCCTTAGTTGAAGCATCTTTCGAAGAACTGGTTGATGTTGAAGAAATTGGAGAAAAAATTGCAGAATCAATCACTCAATATTTTAGTCAGGGTAAGCATATTCTAATCATAAAACGATTAAAAGAAAAAGGTCTCAGTATGGAGATGACGACCGATACTTCTAATTTCACTGCAAAGCTGGAAAACAAGGCTTTTGTGGTCAGTGGGGTATTTGAACGCCATTCAAGAGATGAATTAAAAAGCCTTATAGAAAAAAACAGTGGGCGGAATGTCTCATCAATTTCATCCCAAACCGATTTTATCCTTGCCGGAAACAACATGGGGCCCGCCAAAAAACAAACTGCCGAAAAACTGGAGATTCCCATCATTTCAGAAGAAGATTTTGAAAAAATGATAGAATGAGCTACTTCGCTGCAGCAGACTGTAAAGGTATCAATAAAAAGAGAAGCTTTTATCGTCGCAAGCGGCAGAGTACCAGCCGACGACCATACTATTTA
>CAZPPK010000168.1:0-5882 GCA_964588415.1 uncultured Lentimicrobiaceae bacterium | reverse complement strand
CGACTAATTAACTAAAAACCTCCTATCCACCAGGTCGTCATTGCGAGCAGCAACGAAGCGATCTCATAATCAGGTTTTTTGGAAGAGACCATCTCATGGTTTCTTCACGCTCGCCCGCAATCATTTCCCAGGTTCGTCGCCATGGCAAACGGTTTTTATGGAAATTATTGTTGTCTATTTCACAAGACCGTTTTCTACAATTCATAAACCATTTGTTTATCGCACAGGGCTTTTGTTCTAAGGTCAAGAAAACAGGAAAATACTTCAGGTAAAAAATAAAAAAGTATTACCTTCGAGAAGCGTTTGTTATTATAAATAAAAGTATTTTTGCGCCACTTTTTTTGAAAAGTTTAACGGGCAAAAAGTAGTTTTCATTTAATTATGAAACAACCTCTTACCCAGAATATATTTTTAATCGTACTTGTATGATTACATAAGATGAAAAACACCTATTTTGATTTAATTGAGCAGAGTTATTACTTTCCCCAGGAAGGTTTCGATCTTAGGGATGGCAGTCTCACATTTCACGGCATTTCATTAAAATATCTTATCGATAAATATGATACGCCGTTCCGTTTTATTTATCTACCGAAAATCGGCGATCAAATAAAAAAGGCACGGAACCTTTTTAACAGATCCATCAAAAACAGTGGTTATCAGGGCAAATACCATTATTGTTACTGTACCAAGTGTAATCACTTTTATCATGTGATCAGTGAAGCCTTAAAGCATAATGTAGATCTGGAGACTTCTTCATCTTTTGACATCGACCTAATTCTGAGCCTTTATAATGAAGGAAAGGTCAACAAATCAAGAATCATAATCCACAACGGTTACAAAACCGAAGATTACCTAAAGAAGATCATTTATCTTCAGGAAAAAGGTTTTAAGAATTCTATCGTGGTGCTGGATAGTATTGCAGAACTGAAGCAGTTGGTTAGCCTCGCCAATGGTAATAAAGTCAAAATAGGGATAAGGATGGCGATCAATGAGGAATCCCAATCTTCCTACTATACATCAAGGTTGGGCATTCCCGATTCCGACATTATTGATTTTTATGAAAAAAATATCAAAGAGAATCCGAATGTGGAGCTGAAAATGTTCCATTTCTTTGTGGATTCGGGGATTAAAGACAATATTTATTACTGGGGCGAATTTCAGAAAGCGTTGAGCTTGTATGTCAATCTGAAAAAGCGCTGCCCTTCTCTTGATTCATTTAACCTGGGAGGTGGTTTTCCGATTCGCAACAACCTTGGTTTTGAGTATAACTATGAATACATGATCAATGAGATTATGAACAACATCAAGGAAAGCTGCGTAAAAGAAAATATTGAAGAACCTGATATTTTCACGGAATTCGGAAAATATACAGTCGGTGAAAGCGGCGCTGTTATCTTTAAAGTTTTGGAAACAAAGCAACAAAACGACAGCGAAACCTGGTATATCATCAACAACAGCCTGATGAACACCATCCCCGACTCGTGGGCCATTCATGAAAAGTTCATCTTGCTTCCCATCAATAAATGGGACCAGGAATATCAAAGGGTAAATATCGGCGGGATCAGTTGCGATCATTCTGATTATTATAACTCAGAGGACCTGAATCAGGAAGTACTCCTTCCCAAACACAACGATGACGAAAAGGAGCCCCTCTATCTTGGATTTTTCCACACAGGCGCTTACCAGGATGCCATCAGCGGCTACGGTGGAATTAAGCACTGCCTTATTCCATCACCTAAACATGTGATCATCGACCGTGATACCAACGGCAATTTCGTTGATTATGTGTACCGCAATGAGCAATCCTCTGCAGAAATGTTCAAAATATTAGGTTATAACAAATAGAAAAATGGCAAATTTTGGCGGCATAGAAGATCAGTTCGCGAACCAAGCAACTGCTTCGGTCTGGCTCCAGTCCATTCCTTACGACGGAACCAGCACCTGGGGCAAAGGCGCTGACGAAGGTTTTCCTGCTTTTCTGGATGCAGCTGAAAACATGGAACTTTACGATATCGAAACCGATTTGGAAGTTTATCGTAAAGGGATTTATATTTTATCTGAAATCAAAGAAGACCGTTCACCGGAAGATGTTTTTGATGCGGTTTACAAGAGTACAAGATCCCTGCTGAAACAGGATAAATTCCTTACTTTTTTTGGTGGTGAACATTCCATCAGCATCGGTATCATTAAGGCTTTTTATGAGAAATATCCAGACATCAGCATTCTGCAACTGGATGCCCACACTGATCTGCGCCCGAGCTATCTTGAAAGTCAGTATAACCATGCCTGTGCATTGCACGATGCTTCCCATCATACCAATCTTGTCCAGGTGGGAATCCGCAGCATGGACACAGTTGAGAAGCCTTTTCTGAAAAAAGAGAATTGCTTTTTCGCGGAAGACATGGCGTGGGATGACAGCTGGATTGAGAAGTCGCTGGATAAGTTGACCGGCCCCGTTTACATCACCATTGATCTGGATGTTTTCGACCCATCCATCATGCCTGCCACCGGAACGCCAGAGCCTGGCGGTCTTTATTGGAATACTGTGATCCGGTACCTGAAGAAAGTATTTGATACAAAACAGGTTGTAGGTTTCGACCTGGTGGAACTGGCCCCCATGGAAGGGAACAAAGCTCCCAATTTTCTTGCAGCCAAACTTTATTATAAAATGTTAAGCTATAAATTTCAGAATAATGAAAAATAAAGGACCTGTCAGCAACTTTATCGTTGAACACTACAAACACTTCAATGCCGCAGCCCTGATCGACGCTGCAAAAGGTTACGAAAAACACCTTGAAGAAGATAAAAAAATGATGATCGCCATGGGCGGTGCCATGAGTACTGCCGAGCTTGGAAAATCCCTGGCAGAGATGATCAGGCAAGGCAATGTGCACATCATTTCCTGCACCGGCGCCAACCTGGAAGAAGATATCATGAATCTGGTGGCCCACAACCATTACAAACGCGTTCCACACTACCGCGACCTGACTCCTGCGGAAGAATGGAATTTGCTGGAAAACAGGTTAAACCGCATTACCGATACCTGTATTCCCGAAGAAGAAGCTTTCCGCCGGCTCCAAAAACATGTCTTTGAAATCTGGAAAAATGCCGAAGACAAGGGAGAAAGATATTTCCCCCACGAGTTCATGTATAAACTGTTGCTTTCGGGAGTTTTGGAACAATACTATGAAATTGACCCGAAAAACAGCTGGATGCTGGCTGCCGCCGAGAAAAACATCCCGATCGTGGTTCCAGGCTGGGAAGACTCCACCATGGGTAACATTTTTGCATCTTACTGCATCAAAGGTGAATTAAAACCCTCCACCGTGAAATCGGGGATTGAATACATGGCTTTTCTGGCTGACTGGTACACCAACAACGCTGGCGATGAAGGTATCGGATTCTTCCAGATCGGCGGTGGGATTTCAGGCGATTTTCCCATTTGCGTGGTTCCCATGTTGTATCAGGATATGGAAAGAACTCAAACACCGTTCTGGAGCTATTTCTGCCAGATCAGTGACTCTACAACCAGCTACGGTTCTTATTCCGGGGCTGTTCCCAATGAAAAGATCACATGGGGAAAGCTCGGGATTGATACACCGAAGTTCATTATCGAGTCCGATGCTACGATTGTAGCCCCTTTAATTTTTGCTTATTTATTAGGGTGGTAGATCTTAAATCAAAAAGATTAGGAAAGAATGCCGGACAAGGATTAACGATTTGAATCCCAAATCAAAAATCGGGGTTCCTTGTTCTTAAATTAAAGAAATGCCGAACAGAGGTTAACCATACTCTGATCAAATCTTCGTGATGGATATTGGGCGGCAGACCTGGATCATTGACTAAGGCACAAGTCATCTTACTCACAAACTTTCGCATAGACTTGACCCAGTTCATTGCCCAATCAGAATATTTAGCTGAAACACAGGGCTCTGATACACAATGTATCAATTGTAAAACTTTGTGTATTTTTGCTTTCCTTTTCACAAAACTTGAAATATTGAATGTAAGCAATCTGAAGGAGATAGACGGAAATCATCTATTCCAGAGCTTTCTGTCGGGAGCTTCAAAAATTTTTGAAACACAGCATTATCTTAACAAGATCAATGTTTTTCCTGTGGCCGATGCCGATACAGGAACGAACATGGCATCTACCATGCGGGCCATTATTGAAATTGCCAAACCCAATAAAAACATAAAGATCACTGCCGATTCCATTTCCGATGCCGCTTTGACGGGGGCACGGGGAAATTCGGGAATTATCTTTGCCCAGTTTCTTTTTGGCTTCAGCAATGAATTGCAGGACAATGATACCGTCTCGATGGAAGGATTTGCCAATTCGTTTAAAAAAGCGGTAAGGTATGCTTATGAAGCCATCGCCAATCCAGTTGACGGGACCATTATTTCGGTGATTAAAGATTGGGCAGACTTCATTTCGGAGTCCAAAGAAAAATATCTGAATTTCCATCTTTTTCTGAGCGATAGCCTGAAAATAGCACGTCATTCGCTTAAGGGAACCACAAAAAAGATGGAGAAGCTCAGTGCAGCTAAGGTCGTTGATGCCGGAGCTCAGAGTTTTGTCAACTTTCTTGAAGGCATGGTGGAGTACTTTAAAACAGGAGTTACTCCCAACGTGGAAGCCTTGAAACAGGTTAAAATCGAAGTGGGTGATGACCATATCGAACATGACGATATTACGTTCCGTTACTGTACGGAAGCTTTAATAAAAGGAGAAGAACTCAGTAAAGAAAAACTGCAGGGCATTCTGGGAAATTTTGGCGATTCACTGGTCATTGCAGGAAATCCTTCAAAAATGAGGGTACATATTCATACCGATACACCCTGGGTATTGTTTGAGAAACTCTCTGCTACAGGCACCATTATTGCTCAAAAAGTGGATGATATGGTGCTTCAAAATGACGTGGCTTCACATCCCAGATCGAAAGTAGCTTTGCTCACCGATTCATCTGTTGACCTTCCGAAAGACATTATTGAGAGATACCAAATTCAGGTTATTCCTTTAAACATTCACTTCGGGGAAACTTATTATCTGGACGGTGTTACCATGCATGCTGAACAATTCTACTCCAGGCTGGACAAAGCTCCGGTTTATCCCACAACTTCCCAACCTTCTTACAAAGATTTTTACAATCGTTATAATTATCTCGCCACACATTATGATTCTGTGATCGGGATCAGTCTGAGTGCCAAGCTGAGTGGTACCTGGCAAAACAGTTTGAATGCGGCCAACAAAGTTTCCGAACATACAGGAAAAACCATTGAGGTGATTAACAGCAAAAAACTTTCCTGTGCCTTGGGGCTCCTGGTACTCAGAGCTGCCAAAGAACTGGAAAAAGGAATGAGCCACGATGATGTCGCCGCCCTGCTACCTTTATGGGCACACAACACCAAACAGTTTGCCCTATTGAAGACACTAAAATATCTTGTCAAAAGCGGCAGAATTACTAAAGGAAAAGGGCTCATTGGCAATTTACTGAATTTGAAACCGCTTATTGAAATCAACCAAAGCGGATTGGTGGAAGAAGTTGGGAAAACCATGTCGTCCAAAAAAAGCCTGGAACTGATGTTATCCAAGACGGCAGATTTCATTCGTGGGAAAAATGTCTGGGGCTATGCCATTACACATGCTGACAATCAGGAAAGTGCCCATTGGATTGCAAGAAAAATGGAGGCACTTACCGGCAAAAAACCCGAATTTATTTATTCTATTACACCGGTATTGATCACACACACCGGGATCGGGGCCATTTCCCTTTCGGCTCTGGTAGATTGATCCCGATTTTCTAATCAATTCATGCGGTCTAAATTAATAAACTACCCCGAGGCAGAGCCATCGAGGTATTAAAAGGAGTTTGCTTTGC
>CAZPPK010000167.1:0-5897 GCA_964588415.1 uncultured Lentimicrobiaceae bacterium | reverse complement strand
CTATATGAAATTATCCTGCAAAATTTTTAGGGTGTCCCAATGCGGAAAACAGGAAGATTAAGGGCATAATTAGGTTCTTATGCTGTAAATTTAGCAAATAATCATTTGATAATTGACAATTTTTTTGTTTTAGAAAAAATAGTGGGATAGGGATGATTTCTTTAAAACAAGTCGGAAGTTTTTTTTGAAAGCAAAAATAAAGGTGCTATGGAACAATATGACAAGGTTACGCAGAGCAAATCTCAAGACTAAATTCAATGGACAAAGACGAAGGACCTGACTTTAGTGCATTTTATGAACTTTTGGTCCTTCCATATTTTCTTTTCCTCACAACCGAGAAAACAACGACCATCAGCGAAAGAATAATGAGCGGCACAAACACATTGAAAAGTTGCCACAACAGCTTGTAGTGATTGATCTTGGTTTTGTCGAGTAAACGAAGTTTCAGCTCCCGGGAACGGAGCGAAAGCAACTCTGGTCCTTCGGTAAGATAAGTGAGTGCGTTCAGGATCAGTTGTTTGTTTCCATAGGTGATTCTCGAGTATTGGTCATAACCCAGCGGAAGCGGTGCCCCGCCGGGAATTTGCAGTTGATTTTTGATGACATCCCCATCAGAAATAATAATCATGCTGGTGGGACGGCTCAACTTCTTAAACTGAAATTTACTATTTCTCAAAGCGGGAACAAGCCTGTTCTGAAAGTCGGAAGGAAAGGTACCTTCCAGCAACACCGCTACCGCCTGTGCCGGGCCATGGAAAAAATAAGGGTCGGGCTTTTGCTTTAAAATATTAAGGCTGATAATGCCGGGAACCGTTTCAATTCCGACATACGGCGATGTCTTCAGTAAAATGGTCTTTTTGATGCCTTTTATTCCGAGTGTGTCCATGGTGCTGACAAACTGCATCTGGACACTGTTCAGGTTTTTGATAATGGGATTGGTGGACGTGGGTGTGATCAAAGGATAATAATACCATGGCAACAAGGAAATCTGCGGCTGATTTCCCATCTCTCCTGTTTTCACGGCAATGGATGTGGCATTGAGGTCTAACACCAGATTTTTGTTGAGCCGCACTCCGTAGTCAAACAACAGCTCCTGAAGACCAAGGTTCAGATCAACCGAAACAGTGCTTTCCGAATTGCGGATGCTGTCCATGCTGGCCATCACGGGATCGATAAGCCACAGTACTTTCCCACCATACATCACATATTGATCAATGGCTAATTTATCGGCGAAAGAAAAATGCCTGGACGGCTTGGCAACGATCAGCACCTTGTATTTTGGTCTGATCGAATCCTGGGTTTGTTCCAACAGAGCATTGTTGCCCGGATTTCCTAGCGTAACATCAGCGAGGTTGTAATCACCTGCCAATGTGTTTTTAATGTCGGCAATTTTATTGCCTTTTAGCTCTCCCTGGCCTTTCAGGAAAGCAATTTCAGGTTTCTTCTTCTCAACCAGTTTATGAATGGCGTTGGTGAGTTTAAATTCAAGGTTTTCCGCAGAATGGTTGAGAATTTCTTCCGGTGGCACGTTCACTTCCGATTCCAGCAGTCCAACAACGGCCTGTTTGTCCTGATAGGTGACGATCGCACCCGGAAAAATATATTGCTGTTGCAATCCTTCTTTGGTTTTCACCTGAAGGTTTGTCGGGCTTAACCCTGCTTTAACCAGTGCTTCATAAAGCTGGCTTCTTTTCTTCGGGTCTGAACTTCCCGAAGGATTGATAAACGTAAAATGAACATCATGGTTGTGGGCACGAAACTCTTCCAGCATTTCCCGCGTCTGGCGTTCCAGGCGTTTGAATCCTGCCGGAAAATCACCGTCGAGATAGACGGTAAAATTAACTTCATGATGCAAGTTGTCTAGGATGTTTTTGGAAGCTTTGGAAAGTGTGAAACGCTTGTCAGCTGTCAGGTCGATGCGTGTATAGAACATCGAACCCAGCCAGTTTAAAGCAATGAGTAATAAAACCATCCACAACAAATATTTTTGGTAGCGGCGCTTCATCTGAATCCGGGCAGTATTTTCTTTCTTCTTTACCATTTCCTTCTAACGAGATTAAAATTGGTGAGATAAATAAAGAAAGCGATTAGGCTGAGGAAATAAATCAAATCGCGGGAATCGATCACCCCGCGGCTCATGGAAGAATAATGTGCGCTGATGCCGAGCATTTCAACCCAGTAGCCCCAATTCCCCAAAAGGGGATAAATATATTCAAATCCCATATAGAGAAATGCACTGACCAGCACCGTGATCAGAAAAGAGACGATTTGGTTGTCGGTAAGCGATGAGAAAAAAATTCCGATGCTCACAAAAACGGAGCTCAGAAATAGCAATCCGATGAAAGAACCCCAGAATGCGCCGCTGTCGATGTTCCCGGCAGGATATCCCAAACGATACACCGAAAAATAATAAACCAAGGTGGGAACGAGAGCCAGTACCACCAGGGAAAAAGCGGCAAAATATTTAGCCAGAATGATCTTCAGATCGCTGACTGGACGTGTCAGGAGCAGCTCGATGGTGCCCGATTTTTTCTCTTCAGAGAAACTGCGCATGCTCACAGCCGGAACCAGGAAAAGAAAAACATAAGGCGCCAGGCTGAAATAGCCATCGAGATTGGCATAGCCATTCTCAAAAACATTCATCCCGGAAGGCAACACCCACAAAAAAAGGCTGGTGACCAGAAGAAAGATCCCAACCACCACAAAACCGGTTATGGAAGTGAGAAAACTATTGATTTCTTTTTTGTACAGAGTCCACATGTCGATTTAATTCTGCTATTATACAGCAACGCAAAAATAAGGTTTTTAGGGTGCAGCTTCAGAAATTCTTTTTCGTGACCAAAATAATTTCCTGGCAATACTCATCTTATCTCTTTAAAAACTAATGCCTAACAAAATATCAAATGTACTGTTTTCTTCAGATTGCCGATAACTCCATCGCACTCCCAGTGTGGCCGTCGGGAACTTGTTCAGTAAATTCCATTCGGTGTACAATTCCACGCCTGAACTGGAAAAAGCCTGGTTGTAAGGCATCCGGTTCAGGTAATCGTAGAAGATGTGTGAATAAATTCTTTTCAGATAAAAACCGCCCTGTATCAGATCCCAATCGGGATAGGCGATGGGAAAAGCATAATCGGTCTGGAGCGTGAAATATTGGTAGAAAAACAAACCGGAGTAGCCCCTTGGAATATTTACGATGGTGCCAAAAGGATAATCGCCGCTTTCCTGATTTTCATAACCTGCATAAACCGATATTCCCTGATGCCTGATGAAACCTGGTAAATAAAAATCGGCCTGGGCAGCAAATTGATTGTTGGTTCCCGAAAGGAACGGTGTGTTCTGAAATGTCAAAAACAGTGTTTGTCCCCATTTCGGAAAAATATCTTTAGGTGAAGTTTTCAGGTAGTTGTATTCATAAAGTTGAAAACTCACATCGGCGATTTGCGAATCTCTAAAATAATAATGGGAACCGGGTTTCATGGTGAGATAACGGATTTCATATTTGACGGAAGGTTGCAAACCGGCAATCATTTTGCCATGGCTCAGATTCAAAGGAATGCCCACATTCACGGATAGCTTTGTCTCATTCCATCTGACTTCATGGACTCCTGTACTATCCTTCAGATAGTTTCTTCGGTTTTGTGTGGTAGCATCAAATCCGATTTGCGGATACCAGCCGTAATAATTAAAAGACAAACCGTATTTCCCGGTTTGCTGGTTGCGGTCCCAGGTGTATTTCAAGGCGGTTACAGCCGTGCTCAGGTCGTTTTGTGACAAAATGGAAAGACCAGGGCTGACGGCATAACTATTCAAATCCAGCGAAAAAGGCCCCCATCCGTATGGATTGAAAAGATGCCCAACCTGGCTGTATTTCTTTACGGGATACACTTTCTGCGGAACAACAGAATCGTCCAGAATAAAAGTGGAATCGGTTACCAGTTTGTCCACAGGATATTGCACGGAATTCTCTTGCGGATTAAAAGGCACAAGTTTGCTGGTATCAAAATACATTACAGAAGGTTTGTATCCGTTGGTCGTGTAATTCGAAAAGTAAAGCATCTTTCCGTTCGGAGAAAATCGGGCATCAACGGCACCGAAACGTGCATCCATGAAATGGAATATTTTTCCACTGCTGATGTTCACCGCATAAAGATTGTCTTTACCTTCATATCCTGCGGTGTAAACGACCCAGTCTCCATGGTTCACCGGCCATTTCATTTCGGTATAAGAAAACGGCATCAGAAAGTGGTATTTCATGGTCTTGACATTGAGCCACAGTATGGATTTCCCCTTATTTCCCAGAACGCAAACCACCACATATTGCGAATCCGGCGACCAGTGGGGTGTCAGGAAAAACAAATTGTCAGATGTGTGAAACGATTTGATAACCTTCCCGTTGTTGATGTCAATAAAATCAAGGAAATAATGTTGCTGCTCATCCACGCGGACAGCCACGATCTGTTTTGAATCCGGCGAAAGGGCAGGGGAGAAATAGCGGCTTTTGCGGGTCAGTTGAGTCAGTATATTCGTATGAAAATTGTAGAGTTTGATGTCGGAATAATTGCGGTTACTCCATCTTGTGTCAAAGTCAATTTCGTTCCAGCAGATCAGACTGTCGTTGGCGGAAAGCGATTGATTAAAATCAAATCCGGGCGTAAACAAACGGATTTCTTTCCCGGTTGTTGTCAGCATTATAAAACGGTTGATGTCGTCCAACCCCGATTTCTCCAGAATGATATTCCCGTTGCTTAAAACACTGGAAAACCGGTAATCTGTATAAAACCGGTTTTTCGTCACGATGATTTTAAAGTCCGGTTTTTGGTAATGAGTATCTTCGCTTTCCCACTTTTTTTTGAGTTCATCCAGTGTGCTGTGGTAGAATTTCACTTTTCCCATTCTGGTGGTTTTTTTCAGTTTAATGGAAAAAGGAAACAGCGTGTATGCTCTTCGTGCCACCTGGTTGATGACGCTGTTCCACAATCCTGTTCCGTAACGTTGCACGCCGTTTAAAACCAGTTGATACCCGAGTGTGTAATGGTCGGGAACAAAATCTTTGTAGGAACCGAACTGGGCTTTGTCAAGCGAATAGATTTTTTTGCCGAGCACCTGGGCTTCGAGCGGATAAATAAAATCAGGTTGCCTGCCGCGGCCGCTTCTGCTGTGGATGGTTTCGCTGTACACAGCATCACCTTCGATAAACCATTGGGGCAAAGCTGCCATCAAAAGTGCCGTGCCCTGCGCTCCCAGTATGGCATAGAGCACATTTCCGAAACCCTGCCGCATTTTGCTCATCTGAACCGCATGCCTGAATTCGTGCAACACCAATTGCTTTTGCCATATCTGCGGATAGATTTCCTGTGAAGGCATTTCGACGAAATCGGCATGGTATGGAGCCGGTGAGACCATGGCATTGGACTCAGTGGACAACGTGTGCAACACAATCGTAACACGCTTTGCCTTTTTCAGATAGGGCTGAGCCACGTACGGCGAAGACAATTTCAACAGATTGGCGTAATACTGCGCCACAGAACTGTAATTGTCAGGAAACACCAGGCGGAAGTCTTTTGTGTCAATTTGGTGCCATTTTACCGAAGCCGGATCCTGGCCACTCAGGTAATACTGCGCTTCTGCTTTCTTGCTGAAAACGCTCAAGGTCAATATCAATATCAAGGTAGTGAATATTCTAACTCTCATGAACCAAAAATAGAAAATTTAATTATTGTGTTCGCTACCTTATGAAAAAGTTCACACTAGGCATTTTGTTCATTCTGAACGAAGCGAATAATCTGTAATGAAAAGAAAAACAGGTATTTATAGACCCTTCGCTACACTACCAATGAATAACTTATGATTAAGTAGCTGTTTTCACTAGCGTCCACTTAAACTTTTTCATTGGC
>CAZPPK010000166.1:0-5979 GCA_964588415.1 uncultured Lentimicrobiaceae bacterium | reverse complement strand
TCGTTCAGGGATTTACCGGAAGCGAAGGTACTTTTCATGCCTCTCAAATGATTGAGTATGGTACAAATGTCGTTGGTGGAGTAACACCGGGAAAAGGGGGACAAACTCATCTTGAGAAACCTGTTTTTAATACTGTAAAAGATGCAGTAGATCAGGTAAAAGCTGATGTTTCAGTTATATTTGTGCCTCCTGCATTTGCTGCTGATGCCATTATGGAAGCTGCCGAAGCTGGTATTAAAGTCATTATTTGTATTACAGAAGGTATTCCTACAGAAGACATGGTGAAAGTAAAAGAGTATCTTTCAAATAAAAATTCCCGGTTGATTGGCCCCAATTGTCCTGGCGTTATAACTCCCGGAGAAGCAAAAGTTGGTATCATGCCTGGGTTTATTCACTCCAAAGGAAAAGTTGGTATTGTTTCCCGCTCAGGAACCTTGACTTATGAAGCCGTTGATCAGTTAACTAAAGTAGGTTTGGGACAAACCACAGCCATTGGAATTGGCGGCGATCCGATCATCGGAACAACCACACAACAAGCCGTTGAGTTGTTCATGAATGATCCGGAGACTGAAGGCATTGTGATGATTGGTGAAATTGGAGGAAGTATGGAAGCCGACGCTGCATATTATATCCAGAAATTTGGAACTAAACCTGTGGTAAGTTTTATCGCCGGGGCAACTGCTCCAAAAGGACGTACCATGGGACATGCAGGCGCCATCATTGGTGGGAAAGCCGATACGGCAGAAGCAAAAAAAGCTATTTTACGCGAATGTGGCGTTCATGTAGTGGATTCTCCAGCAGAAATTGGAAACAAAATGCTCGAATTATTAGGGAATTAGTTTTTTTATTGGGTTTTTATATGAAGATGGACTCTCTGAAAGAGAGTCCATCTTTTGTTTATGAGACTAATATTTCTTGAACTAATGTCCGGTTGGTTAAAATTTTGTTCCTACTGATTTTTTCCTGAAATGGAAACGGTTCTCGGTTCCTTTTCTTAGACGCCCGATGTTTTCCCTATGGGTATAAATAAGAAATAAAGCGGCAACTACAGCCAGAGCAACCTTTCCGGGATGATGATCGTGATAAACAAATATGTCAGTAATCGGAAACGACAAACCCGCCAGTATGGAACCAAGGGAAACATAACCTGAGGACAATAACACAACAATAAAAATGACAACAGGAATCCAGATTACAGATGGGTAGACGGCGATAGCCATCCCAAGCAATGTGGCAACCTTTACCTCCACGAAAGCCTGCAAAAACCGGATAAACATGTCCTAAAACAGCAACAAAACCGGCGATAATCTGGGCATAAGTCAGCTGTGAAGCTGCCCATACCGAAGGCGCAAAAAAATGAATTAAGAAAACGGCCACATAGCCTTTCACCACATCCACAATAATAACGGGAATACCCGCTTTAACCCCCAAAACCCTGATTGTATTGGTAGCTCCGGCATTGCCCGAACCTTCATTTCGAATATCAATGTGATAAAATGTTTTTCCAACCAGGACCGAAGTGGGTATGGAGCCTAATAAATAGGCCAGCAACATGCCTCCCAATAAAATAATCCATTCCATAATTCAAATGTAAAAATTTAATTGAAGGCCTTCAGAATTCCTTTTAGAATTGGTAACTATTTGAGATTATTCTTTTTGGAAGATGGTTGCCACCCAATTGTTTCTGACAATATGCCTTACATAGTGCAGCGCATTTTCTGATGCTTTGTTTTTGATCTGGTTAAGGTCTGCTTCATAAAAACCGCTGAAATAAATAGTTCCGGCCGATTTCAGCACATGTGAATAATTTGGGATATCACGCAGCAGGATATTCTTATTGATATTAGCAAAGACGAAATCATATTTGGTTGCTTCTGTCAAAAGGGATGCATCCCCCAGAAGGGGGAAAACATTTTCAATTTCATTCAGTTTGGCATTTTCTTCTGTATTTCTGAAAGCCCATGGGTCATTATCAATGGCATCAATATGACGCGCCCCTTTCATGGAAGCCAAAAGTGCCAGAACTCCTGTGCCGCAACCCATATCAAGTAATTCTTTGCCTTTGAGATCGGCATCCAGAATCAACTCAATGATTTGAGCTGTAGTTTCATGGTGGGCTGTACCAAAGGTCATTCTGGGGTTAACAAGAATGTTGAACTCAACTTCAGGTTTCTTAGCGTGAAATGGTGCGTAAATGTAACATCGGTCCGCAATGAGAACCGCGGGATAATTGCTTTCCCAGCCTTCATTCCAGTTTTGTTCCTGAATTAATTCGATTTTCAGTTTATTACTGGTGCGTAATCCTTTACAAACAGGAACATCTTCCAAAGTATCTTTGGAAAAATCCGGTTCCTGAATATAGGCCAGCAGTGAATCTTCCGTTTCTTCAAAACTTTCATATCCAATAGCAGCCAGTTGAGCCATCAGTATGTCGTTTTGTTCCTGCGCTTCCTGCCTGGGTAATTTAAGTTGATAATAGTTCATGAGAGAAACTTAGTCAGGAAAAGTTAGTCTGAAATTCTGGTCTTTGCTTATTCAAAGCTTGATGCAATGGCAAGAAAATCATTTGCCTTGAGTGATGCTCCTCCAATAAGGCCGCCGTCCACATCAGCTTGTGAAAACAAAACTTTGGCGTTTCCCGGGTTGCAGCTTCCTCCGTATAAGATACTGACTTCATCAGCAGTTTCTTTACCGTATTTTTCAAGGATCAGTTTTCTGATAAAAGCATGCATTTCCTGGGCTTGTTCCGGACTTGCTGTTTTCCCCGTGCCAATGGCCCATACTGGTTCATATGCGATCACAACGTTGGAAAATTCATCGCTGTTCAGGTGAAAAAGACCATTTCCCAATTGTTTTTTTACAACATCAAAGTGTGTGTTGCTTTCTCTTTCTTCCAGCACTTCGCCGACGCAAAAAATAGGTTTTATTCCATAATCCAGCAATAAGTCGACTTTTGTTGCCAGTTGCTGATCTGTTTCGTTAAAATATTTTCTTCTTTCAGAATGACCTATAATACAATATTCTATGTCGATGGAATCCAGCATCGGGGCCGAAATTTCTCCGGTGTATGCCCCAGATTCATGTTCGCTGATATTTTGTGCTCCCACTTTCAAACGACTCTCTTCGGCATAATCAGAAGCCATTTCCAGAAATGGGGAAGGAGGGCAGACAACCAGTTCGCATTTAAGATCTTTGTCTTCCATTTCCAACACAATCTGGTCGGTTAATTCTTCAGCTTCGGAAAAGGTCTTGTTCATTTTCCAGTTTCCGGCAACGATGTTTTTTCTCATGATTATAGTATAATTTATTGGTCGCAAAAGTACGGATTTAATTTTGAGACTCAAACTTTTGAAACGAAGTAAAGAAAACAATTGTAACTCCTTCTTTTTAGAAAAGAAAGAATATAAAACTAGTTAAAACCTGCATCAAAGCTTGTTACTTTGAAGTTGTGGCCGTCCAAACATTGTTGGTGTCGTTCACGTCTGGCAGCATCTTATCCGGATCAATCACAACTTTCAATAATGGGCTTGTGGAATGAAACTGTAGTGTATAGGTTCCACTGGTTTCCCAAATCTCAACCGGAAGCTTCACCTTTTCAGAATGACCGTTTGATTCTGTGATTTCAAGGGTTACCGGCATTACCAGCTGATTTTTATTTTCAAGTGTTATCAGTGAACCTTGTGCCGGGTCGTTGTTAACATATTTTACACCGGTGACAGCCTGATCCAGTGTCCATGTTTTTATGAACCATCCTTTCCAAAACCAATTCAGGTTTTCGCCCGCCGCATTGTTCATGCAACGGAAAAAATCCATAGGTGAAGGATGTTTGTATGCCCAGCTTTTGATGTAAGTCCTGAATGCATAATTAAAGCGGTCGTGGCCGAGAATGTATTCGCGAAGCAATACCAACCCCAACGCTGTTTTATAATATTCCAGCGGGTGTACGTAACGACCCGGAATGGCATCTGCAAAAGAAATAATGGGTGGAACGTTGGGATTGAGCATCAAGGGAACAATGCCGCGGGCAGGACTGCCGCCTTTAGGATTGTATTCATGATCGCTTTTGGGCGCAAATTCCCCATGGTTAAAATCATTGGTTGCATAAATATCTATGAATGTGTTGAATCCTTCATCCATCCATGTATTTTTCCGCTCATTAGATCCAACGATCATTGGGAACCAATTATGGCCGATTTCATGATTGGTGACCATCCATAAAGATTTTCCTTTGGCTTTCCAATGGCAAAATACGATGCCCGGATATTCCATGCCTCCTACGGGTCCACCAACTGTTGTAGCTGTCGGGTAGGGGTAAGGGAACCAATTTTTAGAGAATATTTCAATACTATGTTTTAAAAACTCGGTTGCTCGGTTCCATGCTTGTTTTCCTGCACTTTCTACCGGATAAACCGCCATGGCCAAAGATGTTTTATGATTTGGAAGATCGACTTTGGCGGCATCCCATAGGAAGGCCCTGGAACTTGCCCAGGAGAAATCGCGGCTATTGTTCATTTTAAAGTGCCAGACCAGTCTTCCTTTTTGAACTGGCCGTGATTTGGGATTATTAATGTCTTTTTCAGTCCTGATAGCTATGGTTTTATTACTATTTTCGGCTCTTTTAAGCCTCCTAATAGTAGATGAAGTCAGTACTTTTCCTGGATTTTCCAGTTTCCCTGAAGAAACTACGATTTGATCCCAGGGTACATTAATGCTGACATCATAGTTACCGTAATCAAGATAGAATTCACCGGCACCCAGGAAAGGAAGCACGTTCCATCCCATCAGATCATCATAAACTGCCATGCGCGGAAACCATTGTGCCACATCAAAAATAGGCCCGTTTTTGGTGGCCATCCATCCCGATCTTCCATTCCCGACAGGGGCAATAACGAAATTGTATTTTATTTTAATTTTTATTACACCACCGCAACTTGCCAACGGTTTGGGAAGCCGTATCTGCATTCGGGTATCAGTGATAATATAGTTTGCCTGAATGGATTTCCCATCTGACTCAATTGAAACCGATAAAATATTGAAACCGCCATCGAATCTCTTTGGATTGAAAAGTTGCCCGGAAACAGCAGCACTTCTGGAGTCTTTCCCAAACCGGTTCTGGTCAAGCTGAATCCACAAATAAGCAAGTTTGTCAGGACTATTGTTAACGTATGTAATGGTTTCGTTGCCTGCAATAGACTTTTGAACTGTATCCAGCGTGGCATCAATCTGATAATTCGTACGATTTGACCAATAACCCGGTCCCGGCTGGCCATCGGCACTGCGATATACGGTTGCAGACTGAGCGTCAAACATCGGGTCAAATGCCTTATGAGGAACATAACCGCTTGATTGGGCAAAGATTCCCATACTCTGAAAAAAGAAAAACAGGAATGCAAAAAGGGGTAAAAATCTATCTTTCATTTCTTGACTTTTTTAAGCTGTGAAAATTAAACAAATTTTTAATATTTTTCACGACAAACTACCGATTGGAATGATTTTTACTGATGTTTCAGGCTTCTATTTGATTTACGCCGGAAATCCTTGATTGGCCAGCTTGAAATCAATAATTTTCCAGCAACTTCTCATGATTTTTGCAGACAGGTTTTTTCTATTTCTCTTTCCCATTTATCAAAGGCATTGATCATTCTTTAATTCAACTTTTGATACACTTTTTTGAACAGACTCCTATCTTTTATGGCAGTAAGCATTGTCGAATTAGGTCAGATGGGTTCGCTCAGACCTGACATTTCATGGGATGTATTGGAAACTCTGATGAATTTAATTATCATCAATTGATCTTTGAACTCACTCTCTGGACTAAACAGGATATTTGCTCGTTTGATCATTGAAGCGGTAAATTCACCAGAGTTAAAGATGCCTTAGTTGTTTAAACATTTATGCATATTTTTAAAAGGCGATAGCAAACTTACTACCTTTTTTATTGAATATAAGATAACAAATTGAAATTAATATAAAAAATTG
>CAZPPK010000165.1:0-5980 GCA_964588415.1 uncultured Lentimicrobiaceae bacterium | reverse complement strand
ATAATTTAGAAAAATTCGTGGAATGCTGCAAATTTTTGTCATGTACTTAGGTGCACGGGTTTTAATGTAAAATTACACAAACCCCTTGCATTTTCCAAGCCTAATCTGCTAAAGTTATTAACATACAATATTGAATATCAGTTAATAAAGTGGTGTATTTTAGAAAATCAGCAGACTCTAATTAAAGGCTATTATAGCAATCTATGTGTTGATATTCACATAATTTAACATGAAAACATAATTAAATGAATGCAAAATATCAAAAATAGCATCTATTATGTTGATATTCATTATTATACCATACGTCTATCCTGTCTTAGAAAAGAGCCAACATTTTTTAAAAATCGGCTTATTGAAGCCGATTTGACACTCTCATTTCTTATGAGATGTTGAGCCTTCGAACTAATTTGTTCTTCATATTTATGACATATTTAAATAGATACATTTGTACAACTGTCTCCGTTGGCAAAAAAACGTCTTTTTTACAGTACACAATTGATTGATTTAGCCATATTTAACACATTTTTGGATCAAAATGTTAATTTATAATAGATCTAATTAATTAGTTAAATATACCTAAAACTGTAACTTACATATAGAATTACTAGGAAATATTGTAGTTAAGTCTGTTTTACCTTGACAATGAGAAATCTTAATGACTATTTTTGCCCCGATCATTAATCAGCTGAAGTCATTTCATTTAATTAACAAATAAAAAAGTGATCGTTATGAAAAAAAAATTATTTAGTGAAAAAGTACTATTTAGCAGAAAAAAAAGCCTTTCTATAATTAGTGGGTTTATTTTCTTCGTTTTTTTAGTTGCAAATTCAGGCTCTGCATACGCAGTGCCAAGTTTTGCCCGTCAAACCGGGTTGTCGTGCGCAGCATGCCACACAGTATTCCCCGAACTTAACTCATTCGGCAGGCAATTTAAATTGAATGGTTACACCATGACCAATATCAAGACAATCTCTCAGAAAGTAGCTTCATCAAGTAAAAAGGAAAAAACTTCTTTGAGACTTCTGAAAATCGCGCCTCTTTCAGCCATGTTTCAAACAGGTTTAACTCACGTTGCAACTGCTGTTCCAGGAACCCAAAACAATGATGTTGAGTTTCCGCAACAGATGAGTTTATTTTATGCAGGCCAGATTTCAACCCACATGGGTACTTTCATTCAGTTAACCCTTGACGACGGGTCAGGAACCTTTGGTATGGACAACACAGACATTCGCTATGCAAATACAGGCAAAGGGAAAACACCTTTCCTTTATGGTTTTACACTGAATAACAATCCAACTGTTCAGGACGTTTGGAATTCTACTCCTGCCTGGGGATATCCTTATACCGGTTCTGGAGCTGCTCCGGGACCAGATGCTGGAACAATGATCGAAAATTTAGGCGGAACCGTTGCTGGTTTGGGTGCTTACACTTTGATTGGCCATACCGTTTATTTAGAGTTTAGCGGATATCGGACTGCACAATTGGGCGCAGCTCTGCCTCCCGATGCTACTATGGCAGGTGCCGTAAAAGGAATCGCTCCTTATTGGAGATTAGCTTTTCAGCATCAATGGAAAAAATCTTATCTGGAAGTAGGAACCTATGGAATGTCTACTCAAATGTATCCTGCAGGGGTTTCCGGTTTAACTGATAATTATACTGATTTTGCATTTGACTTACAATATGAATATCAATTTTCAAAAGGCCAGTTTACATTACATTCTTCTTTCATCAATGAAAAACAGAATTTAAATTCTACCTTCGCTGCTGATGGCAGTCAAAATTCTTCCAATACCCTCAATAAATTTGATATGGATGCTAGCCTTTTCCTGCATCCTGGCGTAAACTTTACTTTGGAATATTTCGATTATTCAGGTTCTGAAGATAACGTATTGTATGGTAACAGATTACCATCCCCTAATAGCAATGGGGTTATGGCTCAGGTAGATTATTTACCTTGGCAAAATACCAAGATTTCCTTGCAGTATACTGCATTCGGTAAATTCAACGGAGCTTCCACCAACTATGACGGGACTAACCGTAATGCTTCAGATAACAATACTTTGTATCTGCAACTTTGGTTCCTATTCTAACATGAAAAAAACGAGAAGAATCTCGTCTTTAAATAGAAAAAGCAGTACGGGGTGTTTATTATTCTTATTAAACACCCCGTATTTTTAATGTTCGTATTTTTGAACTTGAGTTTTAAGTTCATGCTTTACTTATAATTTGATTATGAAAAAAATTAGTCTAATACTTGTAATTGCAGGGATAACATTATTTTCTTATAATTCTTACGGTAATTCCCCTGCTAAGGCAGTTTCAGAAAATGCACCCGTTGTTGATCCAGGCAACAATAAAGCTCCCAAATATGAAAAAGGAGCTCAAATATATAACCAAATGTGCTTTAAATGCCATCAGGTTACCGGGATGGGGATTCCAGGAGTTTTCCCTCCGTTAAAAGGATCAGACTTCTTGAAAGCAGCTTCAAAAAAGAGATTACTGGAGCAGGTACTTCATGGATCTAATGAAGGGCTAACAGTAAACGGTATGCAATATAGCACGCCTATGCCACCTCAGGTTAATAATGTAGACGACGCCATAGAAGTGGTTAACTACGTATTGAATACCTGGGGAAATAATTACGGGGTGGCCACTAAAGCAGATGCAAAAGGTCTGAAGAGTAGCAAATAAATGCTGGCTCCGGCCAGAGTTTTCCTGTAAAGTTAGTACTGGATAGATCACATCTATTACTATTAAGTAAGATTTATTTAACCCAATATCCTGAGCATTTCTGGATATTGGGTTTTTGTGCGTCAGTCCGCCATTTGGCGGATGCTAATGGCTCCTTTCGGATTTGCAGTCACCCACTATCTTTTCCTATCAACTCGGCACGTACAGACTTTCACCCTGCAAGCTTATTTCCATGCCCGGCATACCAAAAAAGGCTGCCCAATTGGGCAGCCTTTATCTTTTTAATCCGCCTGAGGCGGACAAGGGATTAATTCCCCGCCCCAAGGGGCGATTAATAATCTCCTTTTGATACCCCGCTGCTCTGCGGCGGGGGTAGTTCATTTCAATTTTCTTTTAGTGGTGGCTCAAATAATCGGCAACACCAACGTGGGAAGCTTGCATAGCGTCATCTCCGGGCTTCCAGTTAGCAGGGCAAACTTCACCATGCTCTTCAAAAAATTGTAATGCGTCAACCATACGCAGCGCTTCATCAATACTGCGGCCCAATGGCAGGTCATTTACAACCTGATGACGAACAATACCTTCTTTGTCAATCAGAAACAAGCCACGAAAAGCAACAGCTTCACCATGAAATTCCATTTCACCGTTTTCATTGTAATCATATTCGCCGGCCAAAACATCAAAATTCTCAGAAATTGTTTTTGAAAGATCCGAGACCAAAGGATATTTCACACCTTTAATGCCACCGTCATTCTTTTCAGTATTCAACCAGGCCCAGTGCGTATGAGGTGAGTCAATTGAACAACCTACCACTGCCACATTTCTTTTCTCAAATTCTTCTATTTTTTCCTGAAAAGCCAGGATTTCAGTAGGACAAACAAAGGTAAAATCCAATGGGTAAAAGAAAAAGACCACATGTTTTTTACCAATATATTGTTCAAGAGAAAATTTCTCAACTAATTCACCTCCGTTGACAACTGCAGTTGCTTCAAATAACGGAGCTTTTTTACCTACTAATACAGACATAATTTAAATTTTTAAGTACTTATTTATTTTATTGCAAAATTAAGAATAATTTTAAATAAGGAAATTTTTTATATCAAATAATTGTTAAAACTCATTGATAAATATAGAGTTCTGTTAAATACAAAAGCAGAAAAAATCAGCACTTTTTTTCCGAATATTAATTCTAAGCTTTTCAAAGTCTTATGTTCGGATTTGCTCTGATCATTCATATTCAATGGATTAAAAGAACGATTGTTTTGAAAATTTTATTACAGCTTTTCCAAACCAAAATAAATTTGTATAATTTTACTATCAGGCAGGATGTCTATGATTAAATTTTTGAATTGTCTCAAGTTATTCAGAACAAAATCAACTCTTTATGTCGCCTTCGCTGAATTGTGTTAAAGAACCGGAGTAAATACGGCATTGGACAATTTTATACATGTCTCTACCAATTATGATGAGTCGTAAAGGTATGCACGCTGATATTAGCCTGGCCAACCAGTCCTACTATTATTTCGCCCGGAAACTATTCTTTTGAATAGACCCTTTCCAGAAGAACGTCCTGGCGTTATAATACTACTGGACGTTTTTTATTCATCTTCCAGAAAATTAAGCTCAACTGCTTAATTTGCTTTACGCCTTTTGAAGGGTAACTACCTAATTTCTAAAAATTTCATTTAATAACTAATTTCGTCTCATTTTTCGCTAAGCTTTTTGTAGTTTTGATCCCGGTTTTACCTAATTGACATTTCCTGAAAAATCATGAGTTTATGAATACACTGGAACAATTAAAACAATATACAACCGTAGTAGCTGACACCGGTGATTTTGAGTCTATTGCGCAATACAAGCCACAGGATGCTACTACCAATCCTTCATTGATTTTGCAATCGGCTTTAGATCCAAAATACAAATCGTTGTTTGACGATTCAGTTGTTTATGCGAAAGCATCCGGTGGGGATGAAAAGAAAAAATTGCTTACCGGGATGCAGAAGCTTTTTGTCAATTTTGGTTTGGAAATTCTCAAAATTGTTCCTGGACGAGTTTCCACGGAAGTGGATGCCAGGTTATCGTTTCGTATTTATGACACCGTTTTTTATGCAAAAAACCTGATTCGTCTTTATGAAAAAGAAGGGATTGGCCCGGAGCGTATCCTCATCAAAGTAGCTGCAACCTGGGAAGGCATAAAAGCAGCTGAAATCCTTGAAAAAGAAGGGATTTATACGAATCTGACTTTACTTTTCAGTCTGACTCAGGCCATTGCCTGTGCCAACGCAAACGTGACGTTAATTTCACCCTTTGTAGGCCGCATTCTCGACTGGTACAAAAAGGAAAAAGGTGTGGATTCCATTCCGCCAAAGGAAGATCCGGGTGTTTTGTCGGTTCATGAAATCTACAATTACTATAAAAAATTCAATTACCAGACGGAAGTCATGGGAGCCAGTTTCCGCAACAGCGGAGAGATCAAAGAACTGGCAGGTTGTGATTTGTTGACAATTTCACCGCAACTGCTGTCAGAGCTGGAAAATTCTAACGAAACTCTCGAAAGAAAATTGAGTCTCGAAAAAGCTCAGAATTCCCATCTGCAGAAAATTGAACTGAATGAAATGTCTTTTCGCTGGAACCTTAACGAAAATCCAATGGCAATTGAAAAATTGTCTGAAGGAATCCGCCGTTTTAGCAACGACATCCGCCAGCTGGAAAAATATTTCCTGAGACAGTTTTGAGAAGATTATGAAATCTATTGTAAGACAGTTGCTTAACAATATTTAACTATCTCTTACTATCGTCTAACTATTGTCTCACCATCGCCTGACCCCCAGCTGCCTCTAATACGTAGAGCTTGCTGATAAGGCTATAAACAATTAAATATCAATAACTTAATTTGGTGAAACGGCCCTATAAGTGCAGGTTTTTTCGTGTCTTGTAGTCATAAAGTTTGCACTCCTGCCTGTCGGCTGGCAGGTATGATACGATACACATCACAGCATCAGATTGAATTATTCGAGTTTGAACATCCTTTTGAGGTGGAACCTGACAAGAGCAACCGGTGGGTAAAGCTCTCTAAACTATTACCTTGGGATCGTTTGGTTGGTATTTATTCACAAAGTCTTTGCTCAGACAGCGGACGTTATGGCATAGATGGTCGTTTAGCGGTAGGAGCCTTGATCATAAAACACCGTTTAAATTTAAGCGACCGTGAAGTAATTGAAACGATAAAGGAAAATGTTACTACTCAGCAGCGAAATTAACAATAGATTGTGAATAGATTTTTTCAAGT
>CAZPPK010000164.1:0-6037 GCA_964588415.1 uncultured Lentimicrobiaceae bacterium | reverse complement strand
TCGAATGCTCCGCTTATCGCGGATTTTCAAAATAGAGTTTCACTAATAAAAGGAGATCGCTTCGTCGTTAAGACTCCTCGCGATTGGGACGGGTTTATAAATGATTTTTGTTTTAAAACAACGGCAAGTTCTATAAAAACGACCGTCATTGCGATCCGCCTGAGGCGGAGAAGCAATTTCATTCGATGTCCTTTCTTTAGTTCACCGACAGTCAAAGACATGATTTCTTTGAAGACAGCAAAGAAATAGACAGAAAGCCACTTGATCCAACAAAATCATTCATTCATCCTTCCAAAGCCCTATTTCATCTAAAGAAATCTTATTTTTCCCTATTTCATGAGGACAAAAAGAAGAAAATCATTAATTTAGTACAATTCATTTCAAAATGAAAACAACTCAAGAACTAATAACATGAAAGAAATTGTCACATTCAACCTTAACAGGAAACCGGTCCGGGTTAACACCGACAGCGACCGTCTCCTACTTTGGGTTCTGCGTACCGACTTGGGGCTCACCGGAACAAAATACGGTTGCGGAGAGAGCCTGTGCGGCGCCTGTACCATTCTCGTGGATGATGAAGCCGTCCGCTCCTGCCAGACGCCCCTGAAAGACGTAAAAAACAAATCAGTCGTCACAATCGAAGGACTGTTAATGAATGGGAAACCGGATCCCCTGCAAAAAGCCTTCATGGATCACGATGCCCTGCAATGCGGCTACTGCACGCCGGGCATGATCATGAATGCATGGGCTTTGCTGAAAAGAAATTCCCATCCCACTCAGGCACAGATCGTGGATGAAATGAATGGCAATCTGTGCCGTTGTGGAGCACACAAACGAATTATCGAAGCCGTTGAAACAGCATCTAAAGAAATGGGAGGAAACTAAAATGAAAAAAGACAACTATCTCTACATCGATTTCAAAGACATCTTCGTCAGTGATCTCGACAGACGTAATTTCATCAGACTGACCGGTGGCGGCATCTTTATCTTTTTGTTCATCGGTCATTTTCCATCGTTGTGGGCACAACGCGAAGGACACTTCAACCCGCATTCACTACCGACCGATTTCAATGCCTTTCTCAGGATTGCGGAAGACGGAAGGATATCCTGTTATACCGGAAAAATTGAAATGGGCCAGGGTGTGATCACTTCGCTGGCGCAGATGCTGGCCGACGAACTGGATGTTACCTTCGATTCTGTGGATATGGTAATGGGCGACACCAACCTGTGCCCGTGGGATATGGGAACTTTCGGCTCCATGACCACACGTTTCTTCGGACCGCCACTGCGTGAAGCCGCTGCCGAAGGCCGTCACGTACTCATCGAGCTGGCATCTGATTATCTGAAAACCCCGCCAGATCAGCTGATGACAAAGAACGGGGTAGTTTATAACCGCCGGAACAAAAAGCAGAAAGTTTCTTATGGTGCACTCACCAAAGGCAAAGTCATTCACCGACACACATCGGGGAAAGTACCGTTGAAAACCCCCAACCAGTTCAACATCATGGGAAAACCAATGCTACGGCATGATTCGTTTGTGAAAGTCACCGGAGAAGCAAAATATGCCGGAGACATCCGGTTGCCCGGGATGCTTTACGCGGCCATTCTCCGTCCGCCCGGCCATCATGCGAAACGAACATCGCTGGATCTCTCGGAAGCCAAAAAAGTGGAAGGCGTTCAGGTGATTGATGACGGCGATTTAATTGCTGTCCTTCATGCGTTGCCTGATGTAGCTGAAAGTACACTTTCTAAGATCAAAGCCCTTTACGAGATACCTGAATCAAATTTGAACGATAAAACTATTTTCGATTACCTGCTCAAGATGGCTCCTGAAGGGGAAACAATAGCAGTAAACGGAAACCAGCAGCGTGGAGAAAAAGAATCGGAAACGATTTTTGAAAAGACGTATCTCGATGGCTATAAAGCACATGCCCCCATTGAGCCGCATACCGCCACGGCCCATGTGGAAGGCGACAAGATCACGATCTGGCCTTCATCGCAGACCCCTTTCCGGGCCAAAGATGAAGTGGCAGAAGTACTGGGCCTCAAGCCCGAAAATGTGCACATCATTTCGCCGTTCGTGGGTGGTGGATTTGGTGGTAAATCGAGAAACCTGCAGATGATTGAAGCTGCCCGTTTGTCAAAGCTGGCAGGGAAACCCGTTCAGGTAGCCTGGACCCGTGCCGATGAGTTTTTCGATGATTCCTTCCGTCCTGCATCGGTAGTGAAAATTAAATCCGGCATTGACAAAAACGGCAGGATGGTATTCTGGGACTACCACGTATATTATGCCGGTTCGCGCGGTGCCAGGGAGTTCTATTCGATTCCCAACTCGATTACGGTATCTCACAGCACCGGCCGGGGAGAAAAGAGTCCGCATCCCTTTGCCGTAGGACCCTGGCGTGCTCCCGGAAACAATACCAACACTTTTGCCCGCGAATCGCAAATCGACATTATGGCCGCAAAGGCAGGCGTGGATCCAGTTGAGTTCCGTTTACAACATCTCACCGATGAAAAAATGCGACGTGTACTGAAAGCAGCAGCCGATAAATTCGGTTGGAAACCGGCCAAAGGTCCCGGCGGAAAAGGCTTCGGAGTGGCCTGCGGCATCGATGCCGGATCTTACGTTGCCACCATGGCCGAAGTGAAATTAAACAAAACCACCGGAGAAATCAAGGTGAAACGCGTGGTGACTGCCCAGGACATGGGACTGACCATCAATCCCGAAGGAGCCACGATACAGATGGAAGGCTGCATCACCATGGGACTGGGCTATGCTCTGGCCGAAGACCTGCGCTTCAAAGGCGGCCAGGTGCTCGACCTGAATTTCGATACGTACGAAATTCCCCGTTTCTCATGGGTCCCCGAAATAGAAACCGTGATCCTGGATGCGAAAAACGACCCGCCCCAGGGTGGTGGCGAACCGGCCATCGTAACCATGGGCAGTGTAATTGCCAATGCCGTTTTTGATGCCACAGGCGCCAGGGTGCTACAATTGCCCCTTACTTCTGAGCGGGTTTTGAAGGCTATGAAAGAAGGATAGAAACAAATTGATTGCCAGCATTTTTGTTTATCCTAAGGCATAAGTTCAAAGCATTATGCCCTACAAGAAATGACACCGTCCCTATTGCTTCGTCCCCCGAAAGCTTTCAGCTTTCGGGGGACGAAGCAATCTCATTTTAAACGAAAAAGAGTACAATCCTTTATTTCAATTTCCATTAAAAAAATTTAAACCCTTTATCGACATATTACATAATTTATATCTTTGCCACAAAATAACGATATCATGTTGTTCGTAATTAAGACCAGGAAGCAAATGAAACGGAGTACGTTACACGACCGGTAAAATTGCTTTGTGGATATAAATACAAAAAAGCCCGGTCAAATGACCGGGCTTTTTTTGTGGAAAAGCGGAATCGAAACATCATTAAAATAATAAAGAAACAACAGAATGAAAGTTTTCAAATTTGGCGGAACTTCGGCAGGCTCGGCCCAGCGGTTGCAAAATATTTACAAGATCATTCGCGACCAGGACCAATGCATGGTCATTTTGTCCGCCATGAGCGGTTCCACCAACACGTTACTGGAGATCAGCCGGCTGGCCGGCACAAATGAATTTGAGGCCGTAAGAGCGGAAAGCCTGAAGCTGAAAAAGCACTATGAAAATACCGCCGGCCAGCTTCTTGAAAACACAAATACCGCACAGCAGTACATCGATGAGATTTTCGAAAGGATTGAGAGCCACATTGCCAGCTATCATGGCAAAAGCAGCGAAAACATCATTGTTGCCGCCGGAGAACTGATCTCGACTTTTCTGTTTCACCGGTTGCTGCTGTTTCACGGCATTTCGTCGGCGTTGCTGGATGCTACCACCCTGATCCGTCTCAACAAAGACAATGAACCCGATGTGGAAGACATCAGGCAGCGGCTTCAGTCTTCTTTTCTTCAATTTCAGAATACAAAAGTATTTATTTCACAGGGATTTATCTGCAGCAATGCAAAAGGTGAGATTTCCAACCTGGGACGCGGTGGTAGCGATTATTCCGCTTCTTTGTTCGGCTCCGCTGCAGGCGCTGAAGAAATTCAAATCTGGACAGATATTGACGGCGTTCAGAACAACGACCCACGCTATGTGGAAAACACCTATCCTATTCGCAAACTGCTTTTTGACGAAGCAGCCGAGTTGGCTTATTTCGGTGCAAGGATCCTGCACCCCGCCTGCGTAATTCCGGCACAAAAAGCAAACATCCCGGTACTTTTAAAAAATACGCTTCGCCCCGAAGATCCGGGAACCATGATCAGCAAAGAACGCATCGGCAGTGGTTTTAAAGCAGTGGCAGCCCGTGACAATATCACAGTTATTAAAATAAAATCCAGCCGGATGTTGCTGGCTTATGGTTTCCTGAGAAAGATCTTCGAAGTTTTTGAAGAATTCACAACTTCCATCGATATGATCACCACTTCTGAGGTCGCCGTCTCCATCACCATCGACGATACGAGCCACCTTGCAGAAATTGTAGAAGCGTTGGAATCTTTCGGAAACGTAATCGTCGAAAAAAACAAAACCATCGTAGGCATCGTAGGAACGATCGTTGACGATGAAACCGGGTATGCCCATGCGCTTTTTAAAGCACTGAAAGACATTCCTATCCGAATGATCTCTTATGGCGCCAGCACCCATAATATTTCAATCCTCATCAATTCACAAGACAAACTGAGGACACTGCAAGCTTTAAATTCAAACCTGTTTCAATAAAAAGTAATTACCATGGTTCAGGAAAACATGCTTTCGCAACTGACAAAATACCCGACACCGCTTTATTTCTATGACCTGAGGTTGCTCGACCATACACTGCAAGCCGCCACTGATGCTTCAAAGCCTTACAATTATCACATCCATTTTGCTGTAAAGGCCAACAACAATTCCAAAATTCTGGAAATGATCCAGTGTCATGGGTTAGGCGCCGATTGTGTGAGCGGCAACGAGATCCGTGAAGCCATCAAAAGAGGCTTCCCGGCTGAGAACATTGTTTTTGCCGGTGTGGGCAAAACGGATGATGAAATTAAACTGGGGTTGGAAAAAGATATTTTCGCCTTCAATTGCGAATCGCTTCAGGAAATCAACGTGATCAACGAACTGGCCGGAAGTGCGGGCAAAAAAGCTCATATTTTTTTAAGGCTCAATCCTGATGTGGAAGCACATACGCACAAAAACATCACCACAGGAAAAGCGGAAAACAAATTCGGCATCAACGCTACCGATACAGACATCTTTCTAGCCCTGAAAAAGAGTTTGAAAAACATTGAATTTGAAGGATTGCATTTCCACATAGGTTCTCAGATCTGCGATTTTGATGTTTTTAAGTACCTATGTCTGAAAATAAATGAAATTCAGGATGTGTTTGAATCACGCGGAGAAAAAATAAAACATCTCAACGTGGGCGGCGGTTTGGGAATCAATTATAAAGAACCCCTGCAGCAACCCATCCCGGACTTTGCCGGATATTTCGACACCTTCCACAAATATCTGAAACTGCGTCCGGGACAGGAAGTGCATTTCGAACTGGGACGTGCCCTGGTAGCGCAATGTGGAACTTTGCTTTCCCGTGTTTTGTACATCAAACCCGGCGTTCACGGACAGTTTGCCATCATTGATGCATCCATGACTGATCTCTTACGGCCTGCATTGTATGAAGCGAAACACAAAATCGAAAATCTGGGCTCAGAAGCTTCCGAAAAAAAAACCTATGATGTCGCTGGGCCTGTATGTGAGTCATCGGACATATTTGCCAGAAATATTCTGTTGGACGAAATCCAGCGCGGTGATTTTCTTGCCATTTATTCCACCGGCGCTTACGGACAAGTGATGTCATCGTTATATAACATGCGCGATCCTGCTACCACGATTTACAGCGACGAGATTGAATAATCTGATCATCCCGGTAACCGCCATGACGAACATTTCTATAGAAGTTATCGTAGCTAATTAGTCGATCCTTACCAAGCAAAATTTAAGTTAAATTGATTTTGACTGAGT
>CAZPPK010000163.1:0-6128 GCA_964588415.1 uncultured Lentimicrobiaceae bacterium | reverse complement strand
AAATTAGAGTTGATTATTAACACTTTAACCGCTTGTTAAGGAGCGACTAAATAATCGGGAAAAAAAGATCAAAGTCACTCGTCTAAAGGTTCATCCACTTAAGGCAAGGTAATTGATTTCTTCAACACCCTGTTAATTCCTGCACCTGATCAAAATCACTAAGGATTAATACTTTGGAGAAAAAGAACTGTAATCTACAAATGGTAATTTAGTAAATCTAACAAAATACAACCTTCTGGTCGAATCACTAATAGAATTATTTAAAGTAAAAGAATACTTTACACCCCCTTTGAAACCAGCAGTGTCCGCTCTTATAACATAAATTGTGGAGTCATTAGCAGGATTTGTAAAACTAAATGTTGCAAGACTCTGGCTTCGTATCTCAATTTTCCAAACAGCGCTATCCTGAAAAGAAATATGAGCAGTCTGATTACCTAAAAGAGCTAAATTATAAATAACCTGAAAAGTATCGGGTGGATTTATTATGGGAACTGCAAAACTGTACGAAACTATTTCTGGTGTTACAGAACTGGTATTACATTGAGTTTCTGTGAGTATCAAAATGCCTAGTATGACAGCTAAGAAAAACCCCGTAGTAGATTTCATTTCAAATCATTTCTGCTAAGTTAGGTATTTTTCCCGTGGCAATTCTTATATTTTTTCCCACTGCCACATGGGCAAGGATCGTTACGGCCCACCTTTTTTTCGACCTTTACAGGCTGCGGTTTAGACTGTTCACGGGTATCAGAATCAATTTGAGAAAGCATATCGCCACGAGCTTCACGCATCTTTGAACGATCAATTCCCCTCGTTATCTGCGCCTCTCTGAATTGAACCTGATTTGGATTATAAATATCGGCTTTGACGAGATAGGAAACCACATCCTGATTCACTTTCTCGATCATGCTCTTGAAGAGGTTGAAAGACTCTAGCTTATAGATCAGTAATGGATCTTTCTGCTCATAAGAGGCATTCTGTACCGATTGTTTTAAATCGTCCATTTCTCTGAGTTGCTCTTTCCATGCATCATCGATGTTTGCCAGGACAATTCCCTTTTCAAAAGAAAGGGCGATTTCCTTACCCTGCGAATCAACCGACCTTTTCAAATTGGCAATTACCTGAACATGTTTCTGCCCATCAAAAAACGGAATGGCGATATTTTCAAACTGACGTTGATTTTCATAAACATCTTTTACAATCGGAAAAGTCTGGCTAATCAGTTTTTCCCTTTTATTTAGATAGTTCTGATAAAGACTATTAAACACTTTTTGGGTGAGTTCATCGGGGCGCATTGCCATGAATTCCTTTTCATTTACAGGAGATTCCAAAGCCAAGATCCTGAGAAGCTGCATCTGAAAATTCTCAAAGTCAGAATTATCAAGATTCTCATTAGAAATCTGTTCTGCCAGATCATACATCATATTGGAGATATCCAAAGCAAGTCTTTCTCCGAAAAGGGCATGCCGGCGTCTTTTGTAAATGACCTCCCTTTGAGAGTTCATAATGTCGTCATATTCCAACAATCTTTTCCGGATACCAAAGTTATTTTCTTCAACTTTCCGCTGGGCACGTTCGATGGATTTAGTGATCATAGAATGCTGAATGACTTCTCCTTCATCCAATCCAAGTCGATCCATAATCCCGGCAATCCTGCCGGAACCAAACATACGCATCAGGTCGTCTTCCAGTGATACGAAAAACTGTGAACTTCCCGGGTCACCCTGACGTCCGGAACGCCCTCTTAACTGACGGTCAACACGTCTGGATTCGTGGCGCTCGGTACCAACGATAGCAAGTCCACCAGCTTCTTTAACTCCTGGGCCGAGCTTGATGTCAGTACCACGACCCGCCATATTGGTTGCAATAGTAACTTTCCCTGGCAAACCGGCTTCTTTAACGATTTGGGCTTCCTTAAAGTGCAGCTTGGCATTCAAAATATTATGGTCAATATGCCTTCTATCCAACATCTTACTCAACAATTCGGATGTTTCTACAGAAGTTGTTCCTACCAAAACAGGGCGGGACCCGTTGACCAGCCTTTCAATTTCATCAATTACCGCAGTGTATTTTTCCCGTTTGGTCTTATAAACGAAATCCTCATGATCCTCACGAATGACAGGTTTATTGGTTGGAACAACTAACACATCCAATTTATAAATATCCCACAACTCCGAAGCTTCAGTTTCAGCCGTACCGGTCATACCGGCCAGCTTTTTGTACATTCTGAAATAATTCTGCAGCGTTACAGTTGCATAGGTTTGAGTGGCTGCTTCAATTTTGACATTTTCTTTGGCTTCAATAGCCTGGTGCAAACCATCAGAATATCGCCGGCCTTCCATAATACGTCCGGACTGTTCATCCACGATCTTAATCTTATTATCCAAAATGACATATTCCACGTCTTTTTCAAACATAGTGTATGCCTTCAGTAATTGGTTTACCGTATGAACCCGTTCCGACTTAATGGAATAATCGGCAATCATTTCACTTTTTCTTTTCAGGTATTCTTTCTCGCTGAGGCCTTCATCTTCCAGTTCGGCAACCCTTTCTCCGATGTTAGGCAGGATAAAAAAGTTGGGGCTGTCATAAGATTTGGTCAACAAGTCAATTCCTTTTTCCGAAAGGTCTGAAGTGTTATTTTTCTCATCAATAACAAAATAGA
This sequence comes from uncultured Lentimicrobiaceae bacterium, assembly GCA_964588415.1. Classification (GTDB taxonomy): domain Bacteria; phylum Bacteroidota; class Bacteroidia; order Bacteroidales; family F082; genus Sulfidibacterium. The sequence continues at coordinate 3,466 of CAZPPK010000163.1, read as the reverse complement.
GTTCATCATCAACAAGATGCATATTCTTTGCCTGCTCCTGGAGATAAAAACTTTCTGTTTTCTGCATCAGGGCTTTGTTTCCTTCCTCACTCAACAATTTAATGAGAGCCTTATTTTTTGGAAGTCCGCGGTATGCCCTGAAAATAAGCTCTCCGGCCTTTTTAGTATTATCAGAACTGGTTTTATCGTTGAGAAGCCTCCTGGCATCTGCAATAAGGCTGGAAACCATGTTCTTTTGCGCATTATAGAGTTTTTCCACATCCCCTTTCAATGCATCAAATTCGTGCTCTTCGCCTCTGGGGGTGGGTCCGGAAATGATCAACGGAGTACGCGCATCGTCAATCAAAACGGAGTCCACCTCGTCAACAATGCTGTAGTTGGGGTCGCGCTGTACCATTTCTCCCGGATCAGATGTCATGTTATCACGCAAGTAATCAAACCCGAATTCATTGTTTGTACCGTAAGTAACATCGGCCAGGTATGCTTCGCGGCGCTCTACAGTATTAGGCTCATGGTTGTCTATACAATCTATTCTTAAACCGTGGAACATAAACAACATCCCTATCCACTCGGAGTCACGTTTAGCGAGATAATTATTAACCGTAACAACATGAACCCCTTTTCCAGGCAAGGCATTCAGGTAAACAGGCATAGCCGCCACAAGAGTTTTCCCTTCTCCGGTAGCCATTTCAGCAATCTTTCCCTGGTGCAGTACAACTCCCCCGTAAAGCTGAACATCATATGGAACCATATCCCAGGTAATTATGTTGCCACCGGCCATCCATTGATTTTTATAGTAAGCTTTATCGCCTTTTATATAAACATTTTCCAATTTGGATGCCATGTCCCGGTCCCAATCATTGGCTGTTACTTCAACTTCTTTATGATCTTTAAATCTACGGGAGGTTTCTTTAATAACGGAAAATGCTTCAGGAAGCAGTTTATCAAGAATCTCCTGGGTTTTTTTATAGCTCTGACTTTGAAGCTTATCAAGCTTTTCGTAGATATTTTCCTTTTCATCAATATCAATTTCGAAATTATCTTCGACCTGCTGTTTCAGGGTTGATATCTCATTTTCTTCATCAGCAATATAATCTGCAATTTTCTGCTTAAACTCAAGGGTCTTGGCACGCAGCTCATCATTGCTTAAATTTTTAATATTTTCATAAGCATCCTTAATCCTGTTTACATAAGGCGTGATCGTTTTTTTATCACGAACATCTTTATCGCCAATAAGGCCTTTAATAAATCCTATCATCGTATTTCTAATATTGAAAACCTGTCACATCAACTATCGTTCCTAAAACAACTCTTTCGAGAGTTTATTTTTTGCAAAGATATTGAAACCATGTCAATTTTTTATTCTTTTTTTATACTGGGTAATATATAGAGAAATTCGCTGAATGGCATTCTCTTCAGGCATTGGCGCAGGTGCCATGGCAATGCTGCCATCCGGATTTATAAGCACATAGGATGGGTAAGTCATTATCTGATATTTTTCCAACAATAAAATATCTTTTCCCAGCAACAAAAACGGCCATGAATATTGCTGCGACATATAAGTTTTTAAATAATAATCCGGGTCTTTTCCTATCACAATTACCACTGGAGTGAGATCATTAGATTCGTGATCCCACAAAGACTTTAAAAATGATAATTGACTTTTACACATTTGATTATGTGTTTTAAAGAAAGCCAGTAAAACAAACTTATGCTTAAAATTATCAAGGGAATATTCATTGCCATTGAAAGCGGGAAGCTTAAAATTTGGAGCCAAACTTCCCGGGATCAATTGCTTTAATTTGACATAAAAATCGTGCGCAATAACCCGGTTTTCAGAAAATTGGCTATGTGTTGATATATCATCAAACATCTTCAGAATGTTCCAGCGGTTAAAATCGTTGTTATAAAAGTACTTTTCCAGGGAAACCATTTCTGCCAGTTCCCTCACTCTCGCATCCGTACTAAGCAGGACAACTTTTGAAAAAGCAGTATCCAGTTTTTGAAAATTCCCAGTCGGAATAATTTTTGCCAGTTTGTTCCTATTCACCGGATCATGGAACGTAGATTCGAAAAAAGCCTTGAAGAAATCCCTGAACATTTCGACATACTGCACATTGTTGTACAACACTTTATGTTCTATGAAATAGATTTTACCAAAAGTTTCAAGAGACATGGTCCGGGCAGCCCATTCCAAAGAAGCTAAAGAGTACCGAATGTAATTTTTCAGATACGTTGGTCTATCATCTGAAAATTGTCCTGCCACCTCCTTTTTAAAGCTGTTCAAAACTGATTTATTATGGTACAGGTAAATATCTTTGAAATGGTTTAAAAGAAACTCATTATACATTTCGTTAAAATTCCCAAGACGGGTCGAAAGGTTGGTATTTCCTTTTAGCACATTAATTTCAAGAGGCTTCTGGTCGAATATTGAGCCTTTTTGAGCTGAAGTATCACGGATAGTTTCCACCTGATAATTTTTGCCTGGTTCCAGGAACAGGTTCCCTCTTTTTAGATTCACTGCCAACTTTACGTAAACCGGATATTTTAAATTGAAATGGAGCACAAAATCACCTGTTTTTCCAGAATATGTTGTTGCCACCGTTTGCTCCTTTTTTGAAAACAGGTCGGCAGGTATCATGAGACGAACCATGCTTCCTTTATTAAAACCTTTTAACCGGCCAGAAACAGAAACCTTCTGTGCAGCCATAGATCCGGTGAACAACAAAAAAAACAGATTAATTATCAGGTACTTACGCATTTTACTTTGCAGTCAATTCATCAAACAATCCTGTTAAAAAGAGACAGGGATAGTCGCACTGTTTTCACGTGTTTAAACGCAGTTCGATGAAAAAATATTGTCCAAGATTCTCACTCAGGTTTTGATTAAATATTGCCTTGTTATCCAAAAATGCTTATTTTTTCTCAGGCAGGATTTTGACTTCGGGAGGCACCAGGCTGCTGATATCTCCACCATAGCGAAAAACCTCTCTGACGATGGAGGATGAAATGGGTGTAAACTCCGGTTCAGTGAGCAGAAATAAAGTTTCTATGCCAGCGGTAAGCATCTTATTGACTTGGGCGATTTCTCTTTCAAACTCAAAATCTGCAGCAGTCCTAAGGCCTCTCAGGATATAATTTGCATTGACTTTTTTACAAAAGTCAACTGTCAAACCGGAATATGTTTGAACTTTGACCTTTGGTTCATCAACGAAAACCGTATCAATCCATGCCTTTCGCTGGTCAAGAGTAAACATATATTGTTTTGATGAATTGATCCCGATTGAAACAATGATCTCATCAAAAAGCGGGATGGCTCTTTTAATGACCGAAACATGCCCTTTTGTGATAGGATCAAAAGAGCCCGGAAATATGGCAATCTTTTTCATTCGAAGATTATTTTAAAGAACAAAACTAAACCACTATGGACTTGAAGTCCATAGGTTCAAAAAAGAAAGAATGAAAT
>CAZPPK010000162.1:0-6201 GCA_964588415.1 uncultured Lentimicrobiaceae bacterium | reverse complement strand
GCCTGTGGTGAGCTCGATATCATGGAAAATGTGGGATACGATCCTACCTGGGTTCAGGGTTCGATTCATACCCCTTCCAGTTACGGAAATACTGTAAACTTTGGCAGGGTTCAGCTTCCCGACTGCGATACCACTTATCACATTTATGGTATGACATGGACCCCCAGTAAAATTGAATATTGGATTGACGATCCGTCAAAACCGTATTATACTTACAGCCCCGCTGTAAAGAATGCATCAAACTGGCCCTTTAATAAACCCTGTTTTATTATTCTGAATCTGGCCATTGGAGGAAACTGGGGTGGTGCGCAAGGAGTGGATGATTCTATTTTTCCTCAAGAGTATAAAATCGACTACGTAAGAGTGTATTCTTATCAGTAAGATCGTTATGTATTTTTGTGTGAATATATATACTTGGCCATTTAATACCATTTGTAATAACAATGAAATATTTCAAAACCACACTATTAATCCTTGGACTATTTTCAGTAACCTTGATGTTGCCGGCATGCAAGAACGTCAAACAATCGGCTAATCAATTCATTCATGTTGACAAACAAAATCTGATTGCTCCTGATGGGAAGCCTTTTCTAATAAAAGGAATTAATCTGGGCAATTGGCTCAATCCGGAAGGTTATATGTCCTTGTTTAAAAAGGTAAGTTCCTATCGGATGATTGATCAGGCATTAAAAAAAATGGTAGGTTCGCAATTTGTCAATCAATTCTGGAAAAAATTTCAGGATGGATACATTACGCGTGAAGACATTCATTTTATTCATGAAGCCGGAATGAATACGGTCAGAATACCTTTCCATTATAAGCTGTTTACCGATGAAGATTATATGGGTAGCAATGATTCGAATCGTGGATTTGAATTGCTTGACCGGGTTATTTCCTGGTGCCACGATGAAGACATATATGTGATTCTGGATATGCATGATGCTCCCGGTGGACAAACCGGCGCTAACATAGATGACAGTTACGGTTATCCCTGGTTGATGGTGAATGAAAAAGACCAGGAAATGTATTGCAATATCTGGCAAAGAATCGCCAGCCATTATGCCAACAATCCGACTGTTTTAGGCTATGACCTGATGAATGAACCCATTGCACCTTATTTTGGTAAAGACATGCCGATGCTTAACAAACAACTCGAGTCACTTTACGAACGTGTGATTACGGCCATCCGTAAAGTAGATAAGAATCATGTGATGATTTTGGGAGGCGCCCAATGGGACGGGAATTTTAAAGTCTTCCACGACTATAAATTTGACCCGAACATGATGTACACATGCCACCGTTATTGGTGCGACACGGTTCAAAAAGCCATCCAGGATTTTCTGGATTTCAGAAAAAAAACAGACTTGCCGCTTTACATGGGTGAAACCGGCGAAAATACCGATGCCTGGATACATGGCTTCAGAACCCTTCTCGAGAAAAATAACATGGGATGGACATTCTGGCCCTATAAAAAGATGGTGAAATCCAGTTGTATGGTTTCTATCCAAGAACCAAAATACTGGGAAAAGATTGTTGAGTTTACAAAGCAGGACAATTTAACTTTTGCCAACGTCCGCAAGCACAGGCCGTCACAGGATACGGTAAGAATAGCTTTAACCGGATTATTGAAAAACATGCAGTTTTCAAATTGTAAAATCAACAAAGGATATATTGAAGCCTTGGGGATGAGACCCTGATTTTGAGTGATTCATGTAATAAAGCAGAGGATTCTTATGTTTAATAATAAAATACAAAACCATGAAAAAGTTAATTGCCAAGAATGATGCAATGGAGAAAAAACAATCACCACGATTTTTTCAAGTTGCTTTTAGAACAGCGTTGCTATTCTCATTCCTCTTTTTTGTTTTTCTTACGTCGTGTCAGCGCACTGCCAATAAGCAGGACAAGTTGATGAAATCTTATCTGATGTCTCATCTTACCACAAAAGAAAAAGTTGATCTTTTGAGTGGTATAAACATGAGTACCAAACCGATTTCCAGACTGGGCATTCCTTCAATCCGCATGGATGATGGTCCACTGGGTGTGAGATGGGGACGCTCCACTTCATTTCCTTCCGGAATCGCACTGGCATCTACCTGGGATACGGCACTTGTAAGAAAGATTGGTCAGGGAATTGGCAGGGAAGTTCGCGGCAAAGGCCGTAATATTATTCTCGGCCCAAATGTTAACATTGCGCGGAATCCGTTAAATGGCAGAACATTCGAGGGCTTTGGTGAAGATCCGTTTTTGACATCTCAAATGGGCGTCAGCTACATTCTCGGCGTTCAGGATGAAGGCATTGGAGCAACGGTGAAGCATTTCGTGGCAAACAGTCAGGAATTTCACCGGATAAGCATCGATGAAAAAATTGATGAACGCACTTTGCGTGAAATTTATTTTCCTGCTTTCAAAGCCGCCGTTCAAAAAGCACATGTAATTGCAGTGATGGCTGCCTATAATCAATTGAATGGCCAGTTTTGCAGTGCCAACCACTTTTTGTTGAATGAAGTTCTGAGAAAAGAATGGCATTATAACGGTTTGATCATGTCAGACTGGGGCGGGGTACACAATACTTTCCCTACAGTAAACAATGCTTTGGATCTGGAAATGCCTTTCGGAACCTACCTGAATGAAAAAACCCTTCTGCCGGCTATTGACAGCGGAAAAGTTAAAATATCAACCATTAATTCCAAAGTGAATTACATCTTGTCTGCCGCATATAAATTGAAGGTTTTGCCTAAAATGGCTTATCCCCAACACTTGATAGATTCTCTTATAAATTCAAAAGAAACACAGAAGGATGCCTTGCAGGCAGCCGTTGAAGCTATTGTTCTTCTTAAAAATGAACATCATATTCTTCCCATAAATGGAAATAAAAAATCACACATTGCCGTGATAGGTCCCAATGCAGCTTTTGCAAGAACTGTTGGCGGCGGAAGTGCCGAAGTACATCCGATTTTTGCTATCAGTCCGTTATCGGCATTGCAGAATGCACTAAAAGGTAAAGCAGTTATTGATTATGCTCCCGGCATTCTTTTTCAATATCCTCAACCAATCGCACCGGCCTTTTTCTATCAGAATGATGGAGTTACAAAGGGGCTAAAAGCAGAATTTTACAATAATGATAATTTTGAAGGGAAGCCCGTGGTCACAAAAGCAACACAAATTGATTACCGTCAGGGATCAGCGCAGGTAACCCCCGTGGCTACCAATCCTGATTTTAAGGGCAAATTTACGGTACGATGGGTTGGGAAAATTAAGGCGCCGGCAACAGGTGATTATACTTTTAATTTTCACTCAATTGGGAAATCTGTTCTATATATAAATGATAAGGAAGTTTTAAAATCAGGAAAAACTCCCTATTGGATGGGGGGAAATGGGAAAACTTACAAAGTTCGCCTGGAAAAAGGAAAAATGTATGATGTCAAAGTGGAATATCACGGGAATCCTTATAACCAGGATATGGGAGTAGGCTTAATGGCTACCTTGAACTGGCATTATCCACAAGTGGCTTCAATAGCGCATGCTGTTTCTGTAGCCCGTAAAGCGGACATCGCACTTGTCTTTGTAGGAACATCAAGCCATTTTGAATCGGAAGGTTTTGACAGGAAGAATCTTACGTTGCCTGATAATCAGGATGAATTGATTCAGAAAGTGGTAAGGGCTAACAAGCATACGGTTGTGATACTTACTTCCGGGGCACCGGTGTCTGTGAGCAAATGGATTAATCATGTTCCGGCTGTATTGGAAACATGGTTTGACGGAGAGTTTATCGGCAAAGCAATTACAGAAGTTTTACTCGGCAACAGCAATCCTTCCGGGAAATTGCCCGTTACTTTTCCACAAAGTCTGAGCCAGGAACCTGAGTCAGTTCAACACTATACGAATAATGATTCCTTACTTACATATTCTGATGGCATCTATGTCGGTTATCGTTATTTTGATACAAAACACATCAGGCCCATGTTTCCGTTTGGTTTCGGACTTTCATATACAACCTTCAAATACAGTAACCTGAAGTTAACTCCAGATACTGTTGATGGAAAACATCAGGTTGAAGTTTCTTACACAGTTACCAATACAGGTAAAAGAAGCGGAGCAGAAGTTTCCCAGGTTTATGTTCATGAGCAAAACCCGCGAATCGATCGTCCGTATAAAGAATTAAAGGGATTCGCAAGGGTCGATCTTAAACCGGGTGCATCGAAGGCCGTTCATTTAAAATTGGACAAAGGAGCTTTTCAATATTATGATCCGCAAAAACATGCCTGGGTAATTGATCCGGCCGTTTTCAATATTCTGGTGGGATCTTCTTCTGAGAAAATTCTTTTGTCTGAAACCGTTAACTGGAAATAATTGAATGAAAGTTTTTCATTTAGGATAAATATTAATTCATTTGGGTATTTTTGGTGTCCAAAAGAGGCAGGGAACCCAAATTATTTATATTTTCCCTGAAAATATAATCATATTTTAACGATAATAACATGGATAAAGAAAGTACGTACAACAAGAACCTGGTAATTATTATTGCTGCGGTTGCCGCCACGGGCGGGCTTTTATTCGGGTTTGACACGGGAGTGATCTCCGGTGCCATTCCTTTCTTTCAACGAGATTTTCAGCTGAGTAACAGCATGGTTGAGAATATTACCACAGCCGGATTGATAGGAGCAGTGATAGGCGCTATGTTCACCGGAAGGTTATCCGACATCTTTGGAAGAAAGAAGACTATTCTGGGGGCAGCCATTATTTTTGTTATCGGGGCTGGCTGGTCAGGCTGGGCACCCAATCCTCACTCATTGATCATTGCCCGCTTATTTATTGGTTTGGCCATTGGAATTTCTTCCTTTTCCGTGCCCTTATATATTGCAGAAATTTCGCCTACCAACTTGCGTGGTCGTCTGGTTTCACTATTCCAATTACTCATTACCATTGGGATTCTTGTATCTTACTTAAGCGATTTAGCTTTTGCTCACAATAGCGATTTAGCGTCATGGCGCCCCATGTTCTATATGGGCATTGTTCCGGGATTAATTTTGTTGGTAGGAATGCTGTTTCTGCCTGAAACACCCCGTTGGCTCATGAGTAAAGGCCGTGAAGATGAAAGCCGCCGGATACTAAAAAAAATTGAAGAGCCGGGAGAGATTGAAGCATCCTTGCAAAGAATGAAAGATGAAATAGAAAAGTATAAAGAACGTGCCACCTTCCGTGAAGTTTTCAAGCCATGGCTCAGAACAGCTTTAATGATAGCTGTGGGGATCATGTTTTTTCAACAGTTTGTTGGGATTAATACAGTAATCTACTATAGCCCTAAAATATTTATGATAGTAGGATTTGAAGGGGCTCGTGCAGCCATTTGGGGTGCCGTCAGTGTGGGTGTTGTCAATGTGGCATTCACCGTACTTTCGTTATTTATGATTGATAAATTAGGTAGAAGGAAGCTGTATTTTATAGGCCTTTCAGGCATTGTCTTTTCACTGTTTGCCCTTGGTTTGGTTTTCGCTTTCCATTCCAGTTTGGGAACCGAAGGAAAATGGTTGGCTATCATTTTTGTATGGATCTACATTGCCTTTTTTGCCATCAGCCTGGGGCCTTTGGGCTGGTTGTTCATTTCGGAAATATTCCCGATGCGCGTGAGGGGCATTGGCTCATCCATTGGTTCGTTGTCCAACTGGCTTTTTAATGGAGTGGTGGCTTTTACTTTCTTTAAGATTGTAAAACTATTTACTGCTTCCGGTTCAGGGATTATTACGCACGAAAAACTTTATGATGCAGCGACACATACTTTCACTATGCAGGCGGTTAACAATGGCAATCCTGCCGGTGCTTTTTGGTTTTATGCCGTTATCGGGGTTTTAGGACTCGTTTGGGGTTATTTCTACCTCCCGGAAACCAAAGGTGTTCCTTTGGAAAAAATTGAAGAACACTGGCGTCAGGGTGGAAAACCAAGAGATTTGAAAGGATAGAAAAAATTTAGTTCATAAAAAAACCCGGTGAAAACCGGGTTTTTTTATGAGTACTATTTTGTTGAAAGGATTTATTCAATAATGGGTTTTTCTTTAAACTGATGCTCCTTCCAGTAAGCCCACACTGCGACGATAACCACAACAGCTACTGTGTAATAAACAAAATTAGGTATGGGAATGGGTGCTCCTTTAGCATAGGAGTGCAGCCCTCCCAGATAATAATTCACACCAAAGAACGTCA
>CAZPPK010000161.1:0-6237 GCA_964588415.1 uncultured Lentimicrobiaceae bacterium | reverse complement strand
GCCCATTCGTAAGCATGTTTATCGCTTACCTTTTTATCTTTCGAGAGCATTTGTCGCAGGTAATAATCCACAGGTCTTTCTCCCTCTTTTACCAGACTGCCAAAACGGTTCCATACATCGGGAAAGAATTCTTTGATGCCGCCGCCGATATAATGATCCAGCCCGTAATCGTTGGCTAGCCAGATGCCTCTTAAAATCAATCCCAACACTCTTTCGGGATGATAAATGGCATACACCAAAGCAAGTGTACTTCCCCACGAACCGCCAAATACATATACTTTGTCGAATTTCAGGTGATCCAACATCAGATTGATGTCTTTTACTAAATGCTGGGTGGTATTGTTCTCAATGGAACCAAACGGAATGCTTCGTGAGGTTCCCCGCTGGTCGAAAAAAAGCATGCGGTACCGGCGTTTGTCGAAAAACTGTTTATCACTGTCGGAAAATCCTGCTCCCGGTCCGCCATGCAGGAATAAAACAGGAATTCCCTTGGGATTTCCGTACTGTTCGTAATACAATTCATATCCATCGCCTACCGGGAGGTATCCTTTATCGTATGATTCAATATTTTTTGGTGCTGCCATCTGCTTTTTTGCCGAAATTAAGATTATTTACGGAAAAGTGTTGTTTGGAGCGGTAAATTCATTCTAAAGTATCAACTTGGATTGTGAGATCGCTTCTTCCCCCGAAAGCCTTCGGAGTCCTCGCGATGACGACCGGATGGATAGAAGAGTTTGGTTAATTAACAACGGAAATCTCTATAAAAACGTTCGTCATTGCGATCCGCCCAAAACGGAGAAGCAATCTCATTTTTTCTGTCATGTCGAAGGAAGAGAGACCTGCCGGCCGGTTTACCAGCCGAAGCCTGGCGGGACATCCCCCAAGAAAGCATCCTGTGCTCAGGGGATTTCTCCTTACTACGTTCGTCGAAAAGACAGCATGGTTCTTTGGAGAGATCAAAGAAATGAACACAAAAAATTATCCCACTGTAATATTTGCAAAGTTCTGTCGTCTTTAGTAAATTGCACCATGAAAAGGAACTATGCAGCTATGAAAGCATTGAAACCCATTTTAGGAATCCTATTTTTGATCTTTATATTAAGCAGCTGCACACATTCCCGTCCCGAATTCAGCAAAGTAGTGACCCATTTTGACGATTCGACCAAAGGAACTTCCACCCTGTATTTTTACCCGGCCGTATTGGATATTTTGAATTTGGCAAAAGATTCCAACTTAACCGCGGTAACAAAAGACATACAGAAAATCAAAATTGTAAGGTTGTCGAAAGATACCATCGACCGTTCTGTTGCAGATTCGTTAATTGATGGTGTGAAAAGCGAAAAGTTTACCAATCTCATTGAGATGGGACGCAACGGATATCAAATTCACCTGTTCGTGAAATCGAGTGATAGAAAGCCCAATCATTATGTGGCGGTTGCTTACAGTCCCAAAAATATTATGGTTGTGGATCTTTTGGGAAGTATTCCTTTAAAATATGTGCCGGAATTGTTGAGCAACAAAATGTCTTTTAGCGGCTTTGAAACAGTATTGAATACAAAGGAAAAACCGCGTAAAAACAAACGTAAATCTGAAAATGGAGAACATTCTCGAAATAAATAACCTGTACAAGAACTACGGAAGGATCAAAGCCGTACGCGACCTTACCCTGATGGTTCAGGAAGGTTCGGTGTTCGGTTTGCTCGGCCCTAATGGCAGCGGCAAGACAACCACGCTGGGCATTATTCTCGATGTGGTGCGAAAGACAAAAGGCGACTACGCGTGGTTCGGAAAACCGCCCTGCAGCGACTCGCGGAAGAAGATCGGTGCCATTTTGGAAGGCCCTGCTTTTTATCCTTATCTCTCGGCACAAGAAAATCTCAAGGTTACAGCCAGGATCAAAAATGCACCTTCTAGCAAGATTGATGAAGTGCTTGAAACCGTTAGCCTGGCCGACCGGAAAGGTGACAAATTCCAGACTTTCTCGCTGGGGATGAAACAACGGCTGGCCATTGGCGCAGCCTTGTTGTCCGATCCTTACGTGCTCGTCCTTGATGAGCCCACCAATGGACTTGATCCTCAGGGTATTGCAGATGTCAGGGAACTGATCTTTAAAATTTCCGGCGAAGGGAAGACCATCATCCTGGCAAGCCATCTTTTGGATGAAGTGCAGAAAGTATGCACCCATTTTGCAGTGCTTAATAAAGGAAAAAACGTTTATACCGGTTCCGTTGAAGATGCCTTGTCGAACAAGGAAATGGTTGAAATAACGGCTCCGGATATTGACCGTTTGACCGAGCTGGTGGGCAAATATGAATTTGTCTCGAATTATAAGCGAAGAAATCATAAAGTAGTTGTTCATCTGAACCAGCAGAAAACAGCGCATGATCTAAATACTTTTCTGGTATCCAATGGGATGATTGTGTCTCATCTGGTTACGGAGAAAAAGAATCTTGAAGAACAATTTTTGGAAATCTTATCACAATCAACATGATCAGGTTATTTCTAATAGAATGGACAAAATTGCGCAAGTACCGCGCATTTCAAGTGCTGACAGTGCTCTATTTCCTGATCGTGGTGGTGGTTTGTTCCAGCGGGATGCTGTTTCTGGAATATCTAAAACACAAAGGGGTTGATTTTAAAGGTCTCGATCCGACCATGCTCCCAATTTACCATTTCCCTTATGTATGGCAACATCTTGCATACGTAGCGGCGAGACTAAAGATAATTCTGGCATTTCTCATCATCATTTCAGTAACTAACGAAGTAACTTATAAAACGCTTCGCCAGAATATTATCGATGGCATGACCCGCGTTGAGTTCATACTTTCAAAATTATCAATGATCTTCGTTCTCAGTCTGGTCAACACCCTTTTAATTTTTGTAATCGGTTTGGTAACAGGGCTCATTTACTCCAGCGATATAAGTATGGTCGTTATTTTCAGCAATATGCAATACCTGGTTGTCTTTTTCCTGAATGTTTTCAGCTTCCTGGTTTTTACTTTTCTGATTGCCTTGTTGATAAAAAGGACGGGAATCGTTATTATTTTTCTGGCGATGTACACCGTTATTATCGAACCGATTATAACGGCGATATTTGCCAATGCACCGCTGCCACCCATTTTTGCAAAATTGGTGCCTTTTTTTCCAAGGCAAGCCATTACAAATTTGATTCCCAATCCATTTCCGCAATACATCCTCAGAGAAATGCAGGACTATATTTCCTTCTCAAATGTCGCCATAGCCGGCGGGGAACTGTTGCTGTTCCTTGGTCTGATCTACCTTTTACTTCGATGGAAGAGCACTCTCTAAGGAGGTCTTATTGACAAAATAGAATTGAGATCACTTCTCCACTAGGCGTATCTTAGGTAAACTGAAATCTGATTACCTACTATATTTAACATAGAGCCAAACTTTTCAATATGAAAAAAAGGACTTTGAGATAAATCCTTAATTCCAAAGCAATTTTATCAGGAATTGTAAAATGTCGAAATCTATCCCGGTTTCAGTAGATATCAAGGTTCCAGGCTCCGTCGAAAACCACTCCTCCAGAGAGCAAAGGCAACAAGGGCCTGATATTGCATGTTTTCTGTAATTCCTTTGGGTTAACTTCGATGTTACTGATACTTTTGCCAAAGATTGACCAAGATCAAAAGTTGAATACCGCTTTTCTGATCATTTGGCAAAGAAAATATAATACAAGCTATCCTTTTTCTTTTCCAGCCAGTGTTTACAACTTAAACTTAATGATTTATCAATGAGAGGAGCCGGTATAAATGGGGCTATGATTTTTAAAATATCACCATGGTTTAGCTTTTTTATGGCCGAAAGAACTTCATGCACCGGCTGCTCGCCTGCATGAAGCATGTCTCGGATATCAATAGTTTCACAAATAGATTCCGGCTTATACCATTCAGGTTGCAGTGTATTATATTTGTTTCCATTATCATTAAGTCCGTCAATATTGTCTTGTCCCACTTTCTCACGAAGCTTGTTTACAAGCTCTTCCGTATTAAGACTGCCTATGGTGGCAGCCTGTCCAATATTGGTAATCCGGGCAATGGTTTTTCTCAAAATAGGGTTCTTTAATTTTTTAAATTCCGGTGCCAGGCTGATTAATGTTTCTTCCAGGTCTGGATAAGCTTCCAGTAAGTCAAAAATCTTAGTTTTTGGTGTGATGATTAATTTATTCATTTTTACTCCCTTTTGTCGTTGTACGATAATATTCTTTTTTCACCCTCCAGGGTACGGGCATTTGTCAAATCCTGCGATACTTCAAGGGTGCCAAGGTATTCCCCTTTTTCGTCCCGAAGTGCAAAATATTCGATAAGAATAAACATACCCTGTTTCTGAATCCAAAATGGGGCATGTGAGGTTCGTCCCGACTTGAAATCGTCAATTATTTTCTCAACGATATGAACGCTTCCCGGAGGATGACACAACCGGACATCACGGTTTAATATTGAACGGCTGCGGGCAAAAATTCGTTGGTTGCCCTGGGTAAAATATTTTACTTTATCGTTTTTGTCAACAAAAGTCAAATCCACAGGAATGGTATTTAATATCGCCATAATTTCCCTAGCCGTGAACCTGCCTGATGGTAATTGTATCGATCCGGTTTCATGGGAAACAGCAGTAGTTTCATCGCTTTCTAGATCAAACCCTTCTGGTTTCCATTCAACTTGTGGATCATAAAGTGTAAATCCGAATTCGATGGTTTGTTGATGGATATGCCACCATTCTTCGGTGGTGAGCACATCCATCGCCATAGGAAACAAAATATCTTCTTCCTTTTGAGTCATCTCAAAAAGTTCCTTCAATACAGGAGTAAACAGGAGATCAACCGCATCTTCTATGTCTGTTTTTTTCAACGCATCGTTCTTCAGTATTTCTATGCAGCCTTTCAGCTGTTCACGGATCTCATCATGTTTTCCCCACATCACCTTGGGGGGGCCGGTGATTTCATTTTTTTCGAGATAAGGAAACAAAAGGTATTCTTTCCGTTTGTAATGTTTATCAACATCCATTAACGCGTTAAAAAGAGATAAAATCTCCAAAACATAATCCTTAAAATGATTATATTCGACTTCATGAAGTGCGTCGAGGAGGTCGTCGGCTTTTTGGATCACTTTAAGTAATTCATTGTTCTCTTGTTTGAAGACATCCACGGGGTGCCCTATTGGAATGGTCATTGCCCCGCTTTGGTCAATATGACCTTCAAGAACTTCTCCGTGTACATCGCAAAGTTTTAAAACATCTGCTACAGGAAGTCCTTCACTAATCAACACTTGTTCAACTTCTACTACTTCGCCGTAGGGAATCTGTTGCAGGGTACGAATCAGCTCCGCGCGCACTTGGTGAGGATTTTCGCCCTGATGCAGTTTCAGGATCAGTTCTTTTAATTTTTCTTTCCTGTATTTTGAATTGTCAATTAGCTCACTCATTTAAATAGATTTTGATAAAATAATTTTGCCGCTCTTCCGACAGATAATTTCCCGAAAAGATTTTACTCATCAAATTTAATTACTTCAACCGGACAGCTTTCTGCGGCCTCTTTGATATCGTTTTCGTTTGCATTCAGGTCAGTCCCTTCTTTAACGGTAGCTATATCCTGCATTTCAAATACTTCCGGACAGATCTCTTCACATATTCCGCATGAAGTACATCCTTCTTCTATGTGAACTTTTTTAATTGCCATTTTATTTGTTTTTTTATCAGATTAAAATTTTATCATGTTTGTTGATGAAACTCTAGATTGTTCGTTAATCAGTCAAGAGACTCCTTAAAGGGCAAAATCAATTCGCTCTCCCGGAGAATATTTTGTTGCCAGGGATTGGATCGTTTCTTTAGAAACCAAGGTATTGATTGATTCCCGGATAGGAGCATATTGTTCATGAACTGCACAGGGATTTTCCAGATCACAATACTAAAGGCCAAATCCACATCCGGTCAATCTTCCATCGCCTTCAATGGCAATGATCAAATCTCTCAGGGTTAATTCTGATTTGTCTTTTTCAAATAAAAATCCACCCCCTTTCCCTTTAGATGAAGTTAAAAATCCATCCCTGACCAAACGTTATAAAATTTTTGCCGTATAAAATGGCGGTGCAATAATCTCTTTGGCTATTTCCGCAACACCGGGTTTTTCCCCTTCAAGGTTTTGAAGCTGAATGTACACCAATCCTTAATGCGTACTCTGTCTCTTTCTTGAACATTCCCATATTTAATGTCTTTTTTTGC
>CAZPPK010000160.1:0-6433 GCA_964588415.1 uncultured Lentimicrobiaceae bacterium | reverse complement strand
CCTGCTTTTGTTTATCTTTGAAAATCAATTCATACGATTAACTGCGAAACTTTAGGATGTTATAAAAGCAATGATTCTGCCCACGAGGAAGGCAACAGGCGTTCCTCCTTGTGCTAGTTCCACCGAAAGTCACAAAACAGCAAAAATGCTACCACCCACCATGCCTCCTATTCCTAAATAGAGTTAGTACTTAGTAATCCAATTTTGTTCTTAGAAGGCACACGGTCTTTCATCTACAACAAGGGTAAGACAAAACGCTAAATTGATTTATTCGAAAAACTCCAGAATTAAGTTACAAATATACTTCGGGAACATATACGGCATAACACGAGTTTGCATTGCAGAGCTTTTTAAATTTATTTGAGATTAGTTTACAATGTAAATACAACTATGTAACTTTCTGAATTTAAGTGGAGTAACGCCGACATGCCTTCTAAAGAACTTATTAAAATAAGAGTTATAGGTAAATCCAAGGTCATGAGCTATTTCTTTTATACTTTTAAAATCAAAGGAAAGCTGCCGTTTGGCCTCAAGCACGATATACTGATCAATGATATTTTTAGGAGTCTTGTCTGAAAAGGCTTTCACATCTTTCAAAAGAGTTTCTTCCGACACATTTAACATATCAGCATAGTCCTCCACGGTTTTTATACGGTTTCCATTTAATAATATCTTCTCTAGAAACCGAACATATAATGAAGAAGCCGGAGAAATTTCATCACAGCCTTTCTTATGCTCAGCAACTAGCAATTGTACAATGGCAGCGAGGTAATAGTGTAGTACTGATACCCGTTTGGTATTATCAAGGAGCCTAAATTCATAGTTAACAAGATAATGCAAACAGGCCATTACCTCTTTCATATCTTCCATCTTGTTTAACCCAAGTTCTATCTGCACATTTAGAAAAAGTTCAATTTGGGGAAGCACTTCATTTTTAAATAAAATAACAAATCCCTTAATGTTTGCATTATCCTCAAAATAATAAACCGGCTCCTGAGAAATTAAAAAGAGTTGGTTATCTTCAAGGTCGTAATGAACAAAATCTATATTCATACCTCCCGTGCCTTTTTCAATCCAAAACAACTTGTTGAACTCGCCCCGGTGTGGTGTAAACAATTGCGGAGTGGGGTGCTTTATAAGTTTATCAAAGGGTTCAATAATGACATTCCCATGAGGAAACCTACCCGGTGTATAATTAACAATAGGGGTACAATTTGACATTGTTATGTTTGAGTTTAAATAATCCCTGCTAATTAATGTTCAAATATACTGTTTTTTTAAGGATAACAAAAGATAAAGCTTTCAAAAGAGTTCAACAGATGTAATAAAAAGTATAATATTTTCTCATTACTATTAGTTAATTTTGTGGCAACATTAACGTAATTACTTATTAAGAATCAATATTTTACCAGCTCTGTAATTATAGCGTATTTTAACCTTAAAACATAGGATAATGGATGCAAAACTTAAACAAATTCAGAAATTACTTGAAGAACTAAAAGAAATAGATCCCGAAAAGATAAGCGCTTTTCAGCGTTTTGTCCTGACCACGGAAAAAGAGGATGGTATTTTAAGCAAAAAAGTAAAAAGTTTAATCAATATTTCCCTCTCTGTTTCGGCACAGTGCGAGTGGTGTATTGCCCTTCATGTAAAGGATGCTTTGGAAAACGGGGCATCAGAAAAAGAGATTGTGGATGCTGCCATGCAGGCAGTCATGATGCACGGAGGTCCGGCTCTTATGTATATGATTCTGGTCATGGATGCTCTTAAGCAAGATGCTTAAAATTTTCCATAAATAGCGATACGAATCCTGAAAAGTGCATAAAATATACAGTGAAACAAAATCTACAAAAAAGATGAAGAAGGTCATACTATTTATCAGCAGCTATCCTCCGCGGGAATGCGGTATAGCCACCTTTACCAGAGACCTCGTTGATGCTATTAAAAAACGGTTTACACATCAGATAGAGATGAAAATTTGTGCTTTGGAAGAGGGAACAGGTTATTTTCAATACGGTGAGGAAGTTATTTATCGTTTAGATACCACACAACGAGAGCAATATGCATTGATGGCGGAAAAAATTAATAATAACCGACAGATTGCCGCTTTGATGATTGAGCATGAATTTGGTCTTTTTGGAGGAAAATACGGGGAATATCTGCCAGATTTTCTTGAAAAAATAAAAAAGCCTGTTGTCATAACCTTCCATACGGTTTTACCCCATCCCGACCCAAAGCTTCTGTCCGTTGTAAAATCGTTGTCAAAATCTTGTCGTAACATTATTGTTATGACACACGGATCAGAAAAAATTCTTGAAGAAGATTATGACATTCCACGAGAAAAGATAAAAATTATTTCGCATGGAACCCATTTGGTCTTATGGCGCGAACATACCGAAATTAAAAAACAATTTGGCCTTGACCATCATCTTATTCTCTCAACTTTTGGTTTGCTGGGACCCAACAAAAGTATTGAAACTGCCTTAGATGCCTTACCCGGTATTGTAAAGGAATTTCCTTCGGTTTTGTACCTTATATTGGGTCAAACCCATCCCGGTGTTGTAAAACATGAAGGAGAAAAATATCGTGAATTTTTAGAATCGAAAGTTCGGGAACTCAAGATGGAGAAGCATGTTCAATTCGTAAATAAATACATTGCTTTAGAGGATTTGCTTGATTACTTACTTGCTACCGATATTTATCTTTTTACCTCAAAAGACCGGTTGCAGGCTGTAAGCGGAACCTTCATATATGCCATGAGTTGTGCCTGTCCTATCGTGGCCACGACTATCCCGCATGCCAGGGAAATGCTTACCGATGATACCGGAATACTGGTAGATTTTGAAAAGCCCGAGCAAATTACTCATGCTGTACTACATCTATTAAAAAAATGGCCCTTGCGCGAAGAAATGAGTATCCGGGCACTTATGAAAACGCGGGATTCCATTTGGGAAAACGTCTCCTTAAAAACCGTTCAGTTATACGAGCATGTTATCCCCCATCTTCATCTGTTTTATCGTTATCCCGAAATCAACATGTTACACATAAAAAACATGACATCCGATATAGGGATTATTCAGTTTGCACGTATTGATGTTCCCGACATTGCTTCGGGCTACACGCTGGACGACAACGCCCGGGCTTTGATCGCTGTTACCATGCATTACATAAAAACCGGCGAAAAAGAAGACCTTCCTCTTATTGATACTTACCTGAACTATATGGAAAAGTGTCAGCGAACCAACGGACGTTTTATAAACTATATTGATAGAAACGGAAGAATCCATATCCGTAACAATGCCGAAAACATGGACGACTGTAATGGCAGAGCCATCTGGGCCCTGGGATATTTTATCTCTCATAAGGAGAGTTTGGAAGATAAATATGTGGAGAAAGCGCAACAGATGTTTGAAAAAGTCTGGCAGATAGTTGATGAATTCAGATCGCCAAGAGCCATAGCTTTTATTATCAAAGGACTCTATTTTTATTATCAGGTAAATGAAGTCAGGGAGATTGTCAGCAAGATTTCTTCTTTATCAGACAGCTTACTTGATTATTATAATGAAATTTCCGATAAAAACTGGCAGTGGTTTGAAGAATATCTCACTTATGCAAATGCCACCCTCCCCGAGTCTATGCTTTATGCTTGGAAAGTTACCGGAAATGTTACCTATCGCATTGTGGCTAAAAGTACTTTCGATTTTCTATTATCCACATTGTATAAAAACGAGCAGCTCTACGTTATATCCAACAGTATCTGGTTCAAAAAATCCGGGGGGGTGACAAAACTGTTCGGACAACAGCCCATCGATGTATCATACGTGAACATGACATTAGACCTTTTTTACAGGGAAATGCAGGACGAAAAATACAAATATTATTTACTTATTGCCTTTAGCTGGTATCTCGGAAACAATATCATTGACCAAATGGTTTACAACCCCAAAACGGGGGGCTGTTACGATGGTATCGGGCAAAAAGGTGTGAATTTGAACCAGGGAGCCGAAAGTACCATTACCTATCTTATTTCAAGACTCATTATGGAATCCTATCCCCCCCTCGCGGAAATAGAATCATCAGGAGAAAAATCTTAAATAATAAACTTATGATAAAAGTACGTCGATATTCCCTCAGGTTACAACCCGATCACCAACGAATAATTGCCCGGCTTCATTTCCCCGGAGAAGAAATTGCTGTTGAGCTCATCAATAATGTTCTTCTGATGTCGAAGAAGATTGTGGCCGATGAATTAAATTTAATTTTACGAGACTTTTCCAAAAGACACCGGAGTATCACTTCGGTTTTGATGAAGCATTTTTCGCAAGTAAGTTATTTGTCCGAAAAGATGGGATTGGATACTTCCGGATTGACCCGGGATCAAAAATTACTCATCGGGGCTTACTTTACTTCCGAATACGCATTAGAATCGGCAGCTTTTTTCAATCCTTCTGTGGTCGAACATCCCGACCAGAGCTTTTTGGATACCGGACATAAACGAATACTCCTCAGTTTCAGGGCCACAGGCGAAGGGCACATCTCCTCTATTGTATTTCGTGAAGGCATTATTACCGACAACTTTGAAATCCGGTTGGAGGAAACCGGATTTTTGGACCAATTACCCGAAAAAAAACGTCTGAATAAATATATCAAAGCATCTTTTTCTCAAAAACTACAGGAAATGAATGTGAAAAAGTTAATTATTTCCAGGGTTATGGATTTGCTTAAGGATCCTTTTACAAATGAAGAACTGAGAAGTGCCATTCAGGTTATCCGGAATCAGGAAAAGATAACCGTTACAAAAGAAAAAGTCCTCAAGGATATGTTATGGCTGGCCGATTCATCCTACGAGATTTCATTTTCGAAAGACGTATCCTTGTCAGAACGGGTTTTGTTTCCTGTTTCGAGAGTAGAACAAAATGGTCTGGAAGATGCCCGTTTTGTAAAATTTTCAGATGATGACGGGGGAACACATTATTATGCTACCTATACGGCTTACAATGGTTTTACAATACTACCCCGACTTTTGTCCACCCCCGACTTTTACACTTTCATGTCCACCCCTCTTTATGGAAAATTTGCCCAAAACAAAGACATGGCATTATTTCCCCGTAAAATAAACGGTCATTATCATATGATTGCACGGGTTGACGGTCATAATATTTACGTTTTAAAATCATTGAAAATGGACACATGGGATGAAGCCTCTTTGTTACAAAAACCTGTTTACCCATGGGAGCTGTTAAGAATAGGCAACAGCGGTTCGCCCATCGAAACAAAAGAAGGCTGGCTCATGCTTTCCCACGGCGTCGGGCCGATGCACCGGTATTGTATCGGAGCAAGCCTGCTGGATTTGGATAATCCTACAAAAGTAATTAACCGGCTGAAAAAACCTTTGATGATTCCCACTCAAAATGAAAGAGATGGTTATGTCCCCAATGTCTTATTTACCTGTGGAGCCATCATTCACCAAAACCAATTAATTATTCCCTACGGCATGTCTGACTATGCCTCTTCCTTTGCTTCCGTATCGGTGGAGGAATTATTAAATGAATTGAAACAATCGTAATAATAACGAAAAAGCTGTTTTTGTCATGGAGAAAGTTGGCATAAGGTTCCTGGAATTATTAAAAAAAGAGACCGTAAAATTAAACGGTATTGCTGAAAAAACAGGCTTTAACAACTTGCTGTTAAATGGTAAAATGACGAAATTTGATTATTTAATTTACCTTACCAATGAATATTTTCTCTTCCGTTCGCTGGAAGAGAAAATGGAACTACATGCTCAAAACAGTTCCATAAAAGAGATGCTGTTTTCGGAAATCAAAAGAGCCACTATCATAGCATCTGATATCCGGGCCATTTCAGGTACCTTCCCCGATTTAAAACTCAAGGTAAAGACAACACAAATTTTTGAAAATAGATTACAGGAGATTTCAGCCACAAACCCCGTACTGTTACTGGCTCATTCTTATCATTTATATACGGATCGTTTATCTAAAGGAAGGATAATCTCCATTATTTTAAAAACCTACTACCAGTTCCCTGAGAACATTTTACGCTCGTATCATTTTAGCACTATGAATAATCAGGAAAATTTTAAAATGACATACTGCAAACAACTGGAATTACTTTCGTTTGACGAAGAAACCAAACAAAGATTTATCTCAGAAGTAAACCTCTCCAATATCTTTTATATAAGTCTGCTTACTGAGGTCTCGGCTAAATAAAACAGCAACCTAACCGGGCATCTTTCTAAAAATCACCAGCCGCAAAAAGCAGAGCAAATCAGGTTTTTGGATACTCTTAACTGCAAAAAAACACATACATTTTCCAGGTTAAGATTATTTATCTTTTATCTTGGCGCTTAATTTGGATTTGACCATTTTTGACAAAACCGCCTTCATTTGTTGGAGTTCCTTACCGTAACCGGCCC
>CAZPPK010000159.1:0-6574 GCA_964588415.1 uncultured Lentimicrobiaceae bacterium | reverse complement strand
TATTAAGTGACTGATTAATTGATAACTACATAATGTTGTCATTATATGATGTGTGACAAACCTTCTTGAACATATCTCTCGCGACGACCGGAAAGATAAGTATTTGGGGTAATTAATAACGGAAACTTCTATAAAAACATCCGTCATGGCGATGAGCTTAGGAACGTTTTTTGTTGTCATATCACTATGTGCGTCCCTTTTTATGGGGGTGTTGGGTCTCAGGATGACGGGAAGAAAACTTCAAAGGTCGGGAAAACTTATTTCACAAGATAATGTGCGAGCGTTCGTGAGCTTATAAAATTCACAAACTCCTGAGTCATCTTAACAGTGATGTCATCAAAAATGCAGCCGTCAAATGGACAAAAAGGCCTGTTCACAGGACACGTTGTCACTTCAATTTTTCCTTCAACAGACTCATAAATCTCTTTGAGAGTAATACTATCAGGCTTTTTAGCAAGATAAAAACCGCCTGCCGGTCCTCTCGTAGAATTAAGATATCCGTCTTTAACCAGTTTTTGCATGATTTTGGAAGTATGATATTTTGAGCTGCCTGTTTTTGCTGCAATATCATTCACATTTGTTATGCCTTTAGTCTCATTTTTGGCAATAATCACCATTGAGTGTAAAGCGATGGAAGCGCCCTCAGTAAGATTAAAAATATGGGCCATGGTTAATTATGGTATTTAAGTGTCAAAATTAAAGAATTCCATATTAATACGAATGATTATTATTGCAAAAAAGCTAATTTATTTCCTTTATAAACTAACTTTTATCATAGAATCAGATTAGCATTAATTCTTAATTTTATTTCAAATTTCATCATTATGATAGCAATCTTTCCTGTCATCAAACAAACACTTCTGATCACCTTATTTGTCTTGTCGATGATGCTCATTATTGAGTATTTAAATGTGTTGACCAAGGGATTATGGAGCAAAGGAATTAAGAAAAATAAATTGCAACAGGTTTTCCTGGGTTCATTTTTGGGAGTTATTCCTGGTTGCCTGGGGGCTTATACCGCCGTGTCGCTTTACATTCATGAAATTATCGGAACGGGCGGTCTGGTAGCAACCATGATAGCTACTTCGGGCGACGAAGCCTTCGCCATGTTTTCTTTATTTCCCAGGAAAGCACTTTTGCTGAATTTGATAATTTTCATCATAGCCATTTTTTCAGGAATTCTTGTCAACCGCTTTTTCAGAAAGAATCTGCTGGGGAAAAACCACAAAAATCACATGCATGTCCATGAAGTTCCTGAATGCGGATGTTTTGACATGAAAACATCCTGGTATCAGGTAAAACACATAAGGCCTGTGCGGGCGCTGATGCTGGTTAGTATTTTGTTTTTTGTGACTTTCATATTTATGGATGAGCACATTACAGGTGGAAGTATGTACAATCTTATTCATCTTGGACAACATGCCCCAAACGAGTCAGATCCTTTCTGGATCAAAGTGACTTTTTTTACTGTTATTTCGCTTTCAACCATTGTTATTTTGATAGTAAACGACCACTTCCTGGAAAAACATCTTTGGGGACACATCATCAAAAAGCATTTTTCAAAGATTTTCCTTTGGACCTTCTTTACTTTGCTTGCCATCGCTTTTTTGATGAAATATTTCGATCTAAGTCAATTGATTCATCAAAACCTGGTGCTGGTACTGATCGCTGCTGTATTGATCGGGATCATTCCCGAATCAGGCCCGCATTTGATCTTTGTGTTGCTTTTCGCCAGCGGGACACTGCCTTTCAGTATTCTGCTCGCAAGTTCCATCGTTCAGGATGGTCACGGAAGCCTTCCGTTGCTGGCTGAATCGAGAAAGGCTTTTATCGTAGTCAAACTTCTTAATGTCGCGGTCGGACTTATTATTGGTCTTGCCGGACTTGCCCTGGGCATTTAAAATGCCTACTTTTGTTACACTACGTCTTTTCTCGTTGACTAAATAAAGTTGTACTTAAACAGATGTCATGCAAACCATTTTAATTCCTGTTGATTTTTCTGAAGGAAGCGTAAATTCATGCAAATATGCCTTCGACTTCCTGGGAAAAGAAGAGGTTATTGTCCATCTTTTTCACATTTATAACGACCAGGTAATGATCCCTGATTCCGGCTTCCCCGGTGGCGAAATGGAAACTGAACAATTCTTCAACAGTGATATCATTCTGGCACTGAAGGAACAGGCAGAAAAACAAATGGAAGGTTTAAAGCTTGTGCTGGAAAAAATAATCAGACAGAAAAAATATAATATTCAGTTGAGACACATCCTTTTAGGTGGTGATCCACGGTGGGAAATAACAGAAACAATACAGGAGCTGCATCCCGATATGGTCGTTATGTCGACGCAAGGAAATGGGAAAAAAGGATTTCTGGAAGGAAGAATGGCCGAAAAAATCATGAAAAAGTCATCGGTCCCCGTTCTTGCGGTTCCTGAGGATTTTAAAGAGTTTTGCCTAAAAAACATACTTTACACAACAAATTTTAATCCACTGGATACTAATGCGTTAAAATTTATCTTAAAAATTCTTGAGGATAAGACCGCTCCGGTCCATGTATGTCACTTCATGAAGGAAAAAGAGAAGGAAAATGCAGCTTTGATGATGGAAAATTTGGAAAAGGCCTTTGAAAAAGAACATAAAAAAGGGAAGATCAATTTTTACCAGATTGAGACTGAAAAAGAAAGCGAAGCGCTCAAGGTTTTTGCTGAAGAGCATCATATCGATCTTGTTTCCTTTCTGCCGGGCAAAAAGCATTTGATCAAAGATCTTTTCTCATCGCATAAACTTCATAAAAAGGACCTTTTCCGGCTTGAATTACCTTTGCTGGCAGTACATATTAATATTCTTTAAAGTTGAATGCCAAATCTTAAATTAATAATCGATTTTTAACATGAATAAAATTAAACTATCTCCAACGCTGGAAGTCTCCCGGTTTGTAGCAGGATTCTGGCGCATGAAAGAATGGCAAATGTCTTCCCCTGAAGTATTGACTTATGTGGAAAAATTATTGGAAACGGGTATTACGACCTTCGACCACGCCGATATTTACGGTAACTATGAATGCGAAGCCCTCTTCGGTGAAGTATTGAAGTTAAAACCTGAGCTGAGATCGCAAATGCAGCTGGTAACAAAATGCGGTATCGTTCAGAAACATGATCATTTTTCAAAGAAAAAATTTCAGTATTATGATACGGGTTATGAGCACATTATAGAAAGCGTGGACCGCTCTCTTTCAAATTTCAATACGGATTACATTGACCTTTTGCTGATCCATCGCCCTGATCCGCTCATGAATCCTGAAGAAACAGCCAGGGCTTTCAAAGATTTAAAAGCTTCAGGAAAAGTGTTGAATTTCGGTGTTTCCAATTTTATCATTCCTGATTTTGAAATGTTGAATCGATATTACGACAATAATCTGATCACCAACCAATTAGAAATATCTCCCTATGATCTGGAGCATTTCGAGAACGGCAATATTTCTTTCTATACAAAAGAAGGCATTCATCCCATGGCCTGGTCACCGCTGGCTGGTGGAAAGCTGATCCATCCAGATGATGAAGAAAGCCGCAGAATTCACAGAAAATTGTCTGAATTGGCAGAGCGTCTTCAAATAGAATCGATTGACATACTGGTTTATGCTTGGTTGCTTAGGCATCCTGCCGGAATCATCCCGATACTCGGGACTGGGAAAATTGAACGGGTTCATCAGGCTGTAAAAGCACTGAATATCTCGTTAACTACTGAAGATTGGTTTAGAATTTATGAAGCCGGGCTGGGGCATCCTGTACCGTAATCTGGAAATCTGTTCTAATTATTTCCGATCCATTTCCATGGCCATTCTATAAATATTCATCAAATCTTTACCAATGGCTTCTTGTGAAAATTTGCTCCGTGCATCTTTCCGGATCTTATCAGAGTCAAAAGAGAGCTTGCCGTTTAAAAAGTCATTCAGTGTTTTGATAAGACCTTGCTCATCCCCCTTTTTTACAAGGTAACCATTATCAGCATTGATCATCTCGGCAATTCCGCCCACGTCAGTGGAAAACACAGGAATTCCCAACACAAAGCTTTCGTTGATCACAACGGGCATGTTTTCGTAATTGCTGAAAAGGATCAGTGCATCTGCTTTTACCATGATTTCTGCCAAGAATTTCCCTTCCAGCAGGCCGGTAAAGGTAATTTGCTGTTCCGGTATTTTCAGATTGTTGGCTTCTTCCTTCAATTTCATAAAATCATCACCATCACCCACAAAAGTGAAATGAAAATCGCCGCGTTGCTCCGAAAGTGCACGAACCACCCACAGCAAACCACTGATATTTTTTTGTGCATCCGTAAAACAACTCACGTGAACGAATTCCTTTATGGCACTATTCTTCTCAGGTAAAGAAACATCAAAAAATACTGGATTGACCACGTTGTAAATAACATGATAGTCTTTGTTTTTTAATTCGTGAAGTTGCATTGCGCTTTTCAGGTCTTTGGAAACGGTGGTTACCACCGCTGCATGCTTCACCACCATTCTTGTTATAACCTTCCTGAAAAATCCGCCAAACCTTTGGGTCACGTTTAGGTAGCGGGTCCAATGCTCAGTAATCACAAAAGGAATTTCGTATATCCATTTGAAATACAACGCGATAACGCCAAGGCGTGTCAGGACGTGAACATGAACCAGGTCAAAATTTCGATTTGATCCTGAAACAGCTCTTAAACCTAGTTTGTTGGCTTTAAAAAATCTCCAAATCTTAACTGTCTGGCTCCACAATGGAATCTTTAGCTGCGGAGCCTGATAATAAACTTTTGCTGCACGAACCCCGTTCTTATCTTCAAAGTCTATTTCATAGGTTTGATTCAGCTTTTGATCCGAAACCAAATGCGTGTAAACAACGCTCACATCTGCGTATAGTGCGGTTGCTTCAGCATGTCGCTGAGTGAATAGACCCTGCATCGGGTCATAACGGTTGGGATACCACCGGCACAGATGTAGAATTCTTAAACGTGAAGGCGAAATGGGCATTATTGCAAAATTTCACTCACAAAGGTAATGGCATTTTCCAAACGCACCTCACCCAGTCCTCTCACAATTTTAAATGGTAAACCATTTTCAATCAGTACACTTTGATATAATTCGAAAAGCTGATCCCGGTCGTCAGGGTTTTCCCTGAGTGGATCAGGTTCCCAGGGAATATCAGGGCAACAAAGCAGATAAAGGTCATAAACGTGTTTGCTGAATTGGTTTTCAATCCATTCAGGGCAACTGCCAAAAACCACTTCGCACCAGATTTTGGTAACCAGCAAGTCTGTGTCGCAAAACAGAAGGTTTTTTGATTTTTGTGCTACTTCATTTTCCCTTTCCAGCTGCCCTTTGGCAATGTTGATGACATCTTCCAAAACATAATCCGCACCATGAATTTCAAGGTATTCACGGGAATATTCTTCCACAAAAAAAGTATTATAATACCTTGCCAGGTTTTCCGCAAGCCAGGTTTTCCCGCTCGATTCAGGTCCGGTTATGGAAATTCTTTTAAGCATGGGCCAGGGCTTGTTCTTTGGCCAGTTTGCGCCATTCAACATAACCCAGCACCGCCAAAATTAAGAAAACGAAATATTGTAAACTGGTAAATACCAGCCCCTTATATAGATATAATGGAACTGAAACCACATCGGTAGCAATCCAGAAAAGCCAGTTCTCAACTTTTTTGATAGCCATCAACCACATCCCGACAATTGCAACGGCTGTAGTAAAAGTATCAGTGTAAGGCACAAATGTGGACCAGTAAACCACATCATTGGCCTTAAAAATACGCAGCAATATCTGTATGATCACAAGCGAAACCAGGAAAACAATGATGCTGATGATCCATGTCTTTTTACCTGAATAAGTTATCGGAAGCTCTTCCTTATTTTCATTTTTTCTTGACCAAATGATCCATCCGTAAATACTAAAAACAAAATAATAGGCATTGATTCCCATGTCAGCATAAAGCTGGGCTTTGAAGCAAATATAAACGTACAACAAAACACTCACGATCCCGGTTGGATAAACCAAAATATTTGCTTTTTTGGCATACCAAACGCTAACCAAGCCAAGGCTTGCCGCAATGATCTCCATCCATGTAGAGTTCATGATTTCCTGCAGCAACAAATGAAAAAAATTGTGGAAAACCATACTTATGCTTTCACAACGTGATTAAGATCAGCATTGATGATCTTTAAAATGAAAACAGAATGTGGCAGTTCAAAGGAACGGTAAATTTCATCGGTGATGGCTTTCATCACATCAAAATAATCCCCAAAAACCTGAGTACTCATACCACTTGTTTTCGCAACAATGTTTTCATGTGTATTCAACCGGTCAATAAAACTTTTGATAGGAGGAATAAATTCTTCTTTTAGCGGGTAGTAACTGATCTCAACTGAAGTTTTCATCGACATAAATTTTCGCAAAAGTAAGTTTATTTTGTTTTTTAAGTGAAGCTAAAGCTAATTTAAGTTTTTTTGGGGGCATTCTCGCTGGTTCATTTCAGGTTTATTTGAATCAGATCAAGACCTTTTTAGACCCGACTCATGATATTTAATC
>CAZPPK010000158.1:0-6676 GCA_964588415.1 uncultured Lentimicrobiaceae bacterium | reverse complement strand
ATTAATAATGTAGTTGTAAATAAAGAATCCACTAATAGAAATAGCTGAAAGGAGCAGGTAACCGGCAAATAGACGATTTGCTAATTTATTTTTTGTTTTGACAGTTAGTAAAAAGAAAGAGAGAAGTAAAGAAATAAAAAAAGCAATTGAAGCTGTGATATTTAAAAAACCAGATCTGTCCATTTATTTTCTATGCTAGAATAATTTTTTTGAGTGTTACTCTTTAATTTTTTATGAAAGTTTGTTGTATAAACCCGTTGTGCATTTAGAAAAAAAAGTAAAGAAGTTGTTCATTGAATTAGAATAATTTGTATATTTAATTAGCTTTCAAACAATTAAAACACGAACAACTTTATTCAAAATTACGAAATTATTCTGAAGCAGATAAAATAACTTCTTTATTCCGCAATAAACACTAAAGCTTAAATTGATATGAAACCTTTGACTCGGACATCACAAAGGAGCTATAGAACTGGGAGATGTTTTGAATGATAGAAAATTCCTCCGTAATAAACTGGTGATAATCATCCATATCTTCGCAATACACTTTGAGTAGAAAGTCCGAATTTCCTGAAATATAATAAGACTCCATCACTTCGTCTAACTGATTGATGGCTTTTTCAAAATCTTCCACAGCTTTTTTCGTGTGCTGGTACAATACTACCGATACGTAAATAATGAGCTTTTTCTCAATCTTTTTCGGATCGACCAATGTAATGTATTGCTTGATATAGCCACTCTTTTCCAGCTTTTTAATTCTTTCATGGATGGGCGTTGTAGATAAGAAAAGCTTTTCAGACAGCTCCCTGATGGTGATACGGCTATTTTGCTGAAGGAGGTTTAAAAGCTTGTAATCAATTTCGTCAATCGGTTTCATGATAGTCTATTTTCCTAAGGTTTCCTGAATACTTTTGTGCAAAAGTATGATAATTCTTTAATTATCCAAAAGAATAGCTATAAATTCTTATTTTATATTAATATTTAGTAGAAATATATATTTTACTAATTTTGAAAATAATATTTAACTAAAGATTATTATGATACATTTTTCCGACCGGGTGGTAAATGAGAAGGCTTTGGAGCATGCGATAGCCCGGTTTAAAGAGCAGAAAATCATTCTTCCTACATTCGAACAACAGAAACATCCGGAAACAATTCCGGATAAAATTAAAGATGCGTTGAAGAATGTGGAATTATGGGATGTTAACCCTTTGAACCTTTTCAGGATCACTTGGAAAAACGAACCCAAAGAATTCGGTGGGCTTTTTGGAAATCCTAACTATATTGAACTACCTAAGGAACTGACCGGAGTGGATGCCCGCATTGTGCTTATGATCGGAAAATATTTTCCCACCGGTGCGCATAAAGTCGGAGCGGCGTATGGCTGCCTTGCGCCACGCATTACTACCGGGGAATTTGACCCCACATTTCATAAGGCCGTTTGGCCTTCCACCGGAAATTATTGCAGGGGAGGTGCTTTCGATAGCCGTTTGATGGGAACTGAACCCATTGCTATCCTTCCGCAGGAGATGAGCCGCGAGCGTTTCGATTGGCTAAGAAATGTTGTTAAATCAACTGTGATCGCCACGCCGGGAAGTGAATCCAATGTGAAAGAAATTTATGACAAATGCTGGGAATTACGCCGTACACGGGATGATGTGGTAATCTTTAATCAGTTTGATGAATTTGGAAATGCTGCCTGGCATTATAATATTACTGGTGATGCTATTGAAGAGATTTATAATCTTATTAAATCGGAAAACAGCCAATTGGCCGCCTATGTTTCTGCCACTGGTTCGGCCGGAACTATTGCTGCCGGTGATTTCTTAAGGAAACAACATCCGTTTATAAAAGTGGTGGCTTCTGAAGCTTTGCAGTGCCCAACCATTTTGCGGAATGGTTTTGGAACTCATCGTATTGAAGGTATCGGCGACAAGCATATTCCGTGGATCCATAATGTGAAGAACACCAATGTTGTGACGGCTATCGATGATGAAGAACCCATGCGCCTGCTCAGGTTATTTAATGATAAGGAAGGTCATAAATATCTCAGATCTATTGGATTAAGTTCTGATGTGGTGGCGCAGCTTCCACTCATGGGCATCTCGAGCATTGCTAATCTGCTTTCTGCCATCAAAACAGCCAAATATTTTGAAATGACTTCAGATGATGTGGTGATCACCATTGCTACGGATTCAGTAGAAATGTATCATTCAAGGCTTGATGAACTGAAATCTGAAAGAGGAGAATACAGCACTGTTCAGGCTGTTGTAGATTTCGAGTCCTGTCTGATGAGCCAAAAAACGGATAACATGCGTGAGCTGAATTATCTGGACCAGAAAGCCATTCATAACCTGAAATACTTTACGTGGGTAGAGCAACAGGCAAAAGATGTAAAAGATCTTAATCAATTATGGAATGACCGTGTTTTGTGGGATAAGCTGTTCAATCAGGTGAAATTGTGGGACGAGCTTATCATGGAGTTTAATGAGAGGACCGGACTATTGAAGGATTTCAATTAAGGTTCAACATAAATTAATTTTGGGTAAAGTATTCATTGTTCCGTCAGAAAGGAACAGCAGATACTTTATAATTTCAAGCTATTTCTGAATAGATTTATGATAATTTTTTGTTACTCAGAGATAAAAAAAGCTCCGGAAATCCGGAGCTTTTTTTATGAGATTCAAACATGATCTATTTAACGACTTTAGCGTCCTGCATAATAACTGAATAGAAATAGCCTGCGCCAAAATCCTTATTCAACGTGATTTTTCCTTCAAAAGTGACCACATCGCCTAAGCGAACCTGGTCAGGAGTAGTAATGGTAAGGTCAAAATTGGAACCACCTTTGGTACCATCCTGGATATGGGCCCAGTTCTTACCCATAATATCTGCATTGTACTTGGTGATTTTTCCACGCACTTTAATGACTTTGCCTTCGTATTTAGCTTTATTGGTATATAATTCAGCAATGGTAATGCTTCCATTTTTGGGTTTGATATTGATTTTTTCCTGTTCAATTTTGGGCTTCATAGATTGAGCGCTACTTGACATGGTCATGGTGGTAGAAGTTCCGACTTTTGAATTAGGATTGGTGCTGGCATCCTGTACAAGTACAACTTTGGCAAAGGTACGGTTCAATGTTTTGCTGTGAAAATTGCTCATTTCTAAACCGTTATTGTAATACAAAGTTTGACCTTTTTCGACAGGCATTTTGTTGATGGCCAACCAATTGGTGTCGGCATCAGACTTAACCAAAACATACGTATAACCGGATGTTTGAAGTATCTTCTCAACTACTCCTTGATTGGTAAAATGATTCTGGGTTGTAGTAGTTGCTGTTACTTTAGTCTCAGTAACTTCTTTTTCTTTGGTTTGTTTGCTGTTCGAAGAGTTACAGGAAGTAAACCCGATCAAGATAACTACGGATAAAACAGATATAATAAACTTCATTTTTTTGATTTTTGGATTAAAAAATTGATTCAATTTGAAGCGTAAAGATAAAGAAATTTGTTGGGGCGGATGGTACGGTTAATGCCCAAGTATTAATCTATATTCAATATAAACAGAAATGGTTGCAAGCTATTCCCGGGTCTTACAATAAGTGATTATTGTAGGAATAACCTGTTTTTTTCCAGCCGGGATAGCAGATTATGATTTTTAATAGTAAATCCTGGAATTTCCTTTTTCCAGGATACTTTTCAATACCTGTCCTGGGTTTTCAAATTGTTGTGTAAACATCATAGCAGCAATGATATATGGTTTATATCCGGCTTCCATATAAGTTTTGATGCGATATTTTTCAAAAACATCACCTGCCACTTCGCCTTCTGTACAGGAAACCCCTGAAATATCGGCAGGCAGGCAGTGCATATAAAGTGCATCACCATTTCGCGTCAGTTTCATTTTTTCTTCATTGTATTCCCAGTCTTTGTGCTGTGCATTTTGCGCCAGACAGGTTTTTTCCAGCGCGTCAAGGCCTGTACGATCGTTCATTTGCAATAGTTTGGTGCGCTGTTGCATAATATGGAATGGTGCCCAGCTTTTGGGATAAACAATGTCTGCATCCTTAACGGCTTCAGCCATCGAGTGACTGACGTTAAGGCTTCCGCCGCTGGCAGTTGCTTGTTTTTTAGCAAGTTGCACAACTTCAGGGATCAATTCATAACCTTCGGGATAGGCCAATTCGATGTCCATTCCAAATCTTGACATCAGGCCGATAATACCCTGCGGTACGGAAAGAGGCTTGCCGTAACTGGGAGAGTAGGCCCAGCTCATCACGATTTTCTTGCCTTTTAAATTTTCGAGTGAACCGAATTCATTTTTCAGATGTAACAAGTCGGCCATAGATTGTGTCGGATGGTCAATATCGCACTGTAGATTGATGATGCCTGGTCTCCTGGGCAAAATGCCCTGTTCAAATCCTTCATCCAGTGCATAACCTACTTCTCGCATATATTTGTTTCCCTCGCCCAGAAACATATCATCACGGATACCGATAAAATCGGCGAGGAACGAGATCATATTGGCTGTTTCTCGTACAGTCTCGCCATGAGCAATTTGCGATTTGCCTTCATCCAAATCCTGAATCTCCAAACCTAACAAATTGGCAGCTGACGAGAAAGAAAAACGGGTGCGGGTAGAATTATCCCTGAACTGGGAAATAGCAAGCCCTGAATCAAAAACTTTTGATGAGATATTCTGATCCCGCATATCTTTTAATAGCTGGGCAACACCCAGGACCATCCTTAAGTCTAATTCACTTTTTTCCCACGTCAGCAAGAAATCCTTTTTGTAAAGCTCCGTTTTCAGTTGATGTATTGCATCGATTTGGTCCTTTAATCTCATCAGTAATATATTTTAAAATAACAGTGCTTCAAGCTGTTGATTAAACAAAGATAGGTTTTGTAAAGAAATTTCGTACTTAGCCGGGAAATTATATTTCGTAAGCAAAAGCAGCATAAAAAGCACTGGCTTTAACCAAATCATCAACCGGAACTTTTTCGTTAGGGGCGTGGGCGAGAACTTCGTTTCCCGGCCCAAATCCTATCATGGGAATTCCATAATAGCCATTCATGGTAACGCCGTTGGTGGAAAAAGTCCATTTGTCGACTTTCGGCTCTTTGTCGAATAATGCTTTGTAGGCTTTCACACCGGTCTGCACCACCTGATGATCTTCGGGGATCTTCCAGGTAGGAAAATATTTCTCCATGCCGTATTTAAGTCCTGTATAAGCTGTTTCTTCGTAATGTAGCACTTCCACTTTTCCTCCCAAAGGACTGACCAAATCTTCTACTTCTTTAACTGCAATTTCTTTGGTTTCGCCCCAAGTCAGTCGGCGGTCGAGATGCAAATGTGCATAATCAGCCACTGCGCACAGTGAAGGGCTCCCGGATTTAAACTCGGAAATAGTCACTGAGCCTTTTCCCAGAAATTCATCATAAGCCAGCCGTTCGTTCAGTTTTTCGATTTCCAGCGCTGCACGG
Source organism: uncultured Lentimicrobiaceae bacterium (assembly GCA_964588415.1). Classification (GTDB taxonomy): domain Bacteria; phylum Bacteroidota; class Bacteroidia; order Bacteroidales; family F082; genus Sulfidibacterium. The sequence goes on along the minus strand of CAZPPK010000158.1, from coordinate 1,190 downwards.
GAAGCTTTGTAAATGGCATTGTCGCCTCTTTCAGGCGCTGAACCGTGGCAGGAAATTCCCCGGAAGGTTACCCTAATTTCCATTCTGCCACGATGTCCGCGGTAAATATTCAGGTTAGTAGGTTCGGTGCTGATGGCAAAATCAGGTTTGATCTTGTCTTCTTCCACAATGTATTTCCAGCAAAGACCGTCGCAATCTTCTTCCATCACACTGCCCACAAAATAGATCGTCATATCTCTGTCGAAACCAAGCTCTTTTAAAATTCTCCCGGAAGTTACAAATGCAGCAGGGCCACCTTCCTGGTCAGCCGAACCACGGCCATGCACATAGCCGTCTTTTATTTCCCCACTCAGTGGGTCGAAATCCCAGTTTTCCATATTTCCCATGTCCACGGTATCCATGTGCCCATCGATGGCAATCACTTTTTTACCGTTTCCGATTCTGCCGATCACATTACCCAGACCATCGATTTTCACTTCATCAAAACCGGCTACTTCCATCTGGTGTTTCAATTCCTGTTGCACATCTTTTTCCTGCATGCTCAGGGAATTGATCTTTACAAGCCTGGATAAATTTTCTGCTGTATAATCGCGGTATTTCTCAGATAATTCGTTGATTTTCTTAAATCTTTCTTCCATGAGATTTGTTATTTAATTATAGCTATAAAAACTAAAACAAAAATACAAAATTCCTTCAAAGCAGATATATTATGGAATGAGTATGGAATTCAAAACAAAAAAATTAGATTAAATACATAAAATTCCATATAAAGATAGAAAATATTTCTAACATTAAATGTTTTGCCATTTTATTTCTGTGACTTATTCTGCTTTTTTCGCAGAAACTTGGGCTACTCTTAAATCACAAAACTGTTTTTAACAATCAAATAACAGGTTTCGTGCTTCTTTTCGTGGAGTATGTTAGTAGTGGCGGGTTTCGCGAAGATTTCCTTTCAGGTTGTGCTGAATTTGATGCGAGCAATAATGTTTGAATACACTAATTTCTTTCTTACATACTACGGGTTTTTGTATTTAATCATTACTAGTTTTAATCATTTTTATCATATGATTCGAATTGGACACTATTCGGAGAAGTTTTATAATTTCCTAGTTCAATTCTTTTTCTAGTTAGTCTGCTATCTGGCGTAATTGCATTTTTCCAATAAGGCTTTACCAAAATTATCTTATTTA
>CAZPPK010000157.1:0-6676 GCA_964588415.1 uncultured Lentimicrobiaceae bacterium | reverse complement strand
AGCAGCTTGAGAGTCATCCGGAAGAGTGGTTCAAATTCATGTTCCCTAATTATTACACTGTCGAGCCGGCTCCCTTTCATATTCAGGCCACCAAACGGTTACTGAAAAACAACCGCTGGTACGAAACCCGCAAATGGGCACGCGAGCTGTCTAAGTCAACCCGTGGCATGATGGAAGATCTCTTCATGGCCATGACCGGCATCGCTAAAACATTCCTGCTTACCAGTCACAACTACGACAATGCTTCGGAATTATTAATGCCCTACCTGATCAACCTGGAGAGCAACTATCGCCTTATATGGTTATATGGTACTCAATCGGGTTTCCGCAGCTGGGAAATGGGTAAATTCGTTACACGCAAAGGGGCATCCTTCCGGGCGCTGGGTGCCGGACAATCTCCCCGTGGTTCCAAAAATGAAGAGCGCCGTCCGGATGTGCTCCGCATAGATGATATTGATACGGATGAACGCTGCCGAAATGAAAAGCGCGTCAAAGAAACATGGGAATGGGTCGAGCAGGCTTTAATCCCTACGGTATCCGTTTCCGGGAATGTCCGCATCATCTTCCAGGGCAACCTGATCAGCAAGAACTCCATCATCGCACGGGCATGCGAAATGGCCGACTATGTGAGTACGGTAAACATTCGAGATAAGAATGGCAAATCCACCTGGCCTTCAAAGAATACGGAAGTGCTCATCGACTGGCTCCTTTCAAAGATATCCTACATCTCGCAGCAAAAGGAATACTACAACAATCCTATTGTTACGGGTACGGTGTTTCAGGAGATGCATTTCAAGGAAATGCCAAAGCTCGAATCTTATCGGTTTCTGGTGGCCTATGGCGATCCTTCCTTTAAGGAATCCAAAAAGAACGACTTCAAATTTGTAGTGCTCCTGGGAAAATACAAAAATGAATACCACATCATCAAGGCTTACGGTGCGCAAACCACCACCGCAGTCATGGCATCATGGTATAAAGAGATCTACGACTTTGTAAAAGGTCGCGTGCCGGTGTACTATTTCATTGAAGCGAATGCCACCCAGGACATCATCTTCAACCAAATCAAAAAACACCTGGTCGATAACCACTGGACTTTCTCCATAAGTGGCGATTACCGACCTAAGGGCGATAAGTTCAGCCGTATCGAGTCAGCGCTCGAACCCATCAACACCAACGGTGCGCTGTATCTCAATGCTGCCGAAAAGGAAAACCCGCACATGCAGATCCTCAAGGACCAGTTTCTTGCGTTGGATCCTGCCTTGTCGGGTCACGACGACGGACCGGATGCCGTGGAAGGGGCAAAGTTTAAACTGGATAGTAAAATTACAACCGATGGACCGCTCGATATGGGCAAACGTGGCCAGGGTTCTTATAGAAATTCAAAACGATTTTAACATGAAAATTTTAAAGCTTTTAGGAAAATTATTTGGCTGGCTGTTTTTTGAAATGATCAAAAGCATAGCCTTCCACATGGAAAAACTGATGTTGCTCTTTGCTGTACGCAAGGCAAAACGGATGCACCAACTCACAGGCAAACGCTATTGGGTGATAAAGCTCCGGGGTTTGTTCCGGGTCTATTCCACAACCGACATCAAAAACCTGAAAGCTGCGAAGATCTTCAATAAGAATATTGATTTCATAGAGCTGCAAAATGTAGCGGCTTACAATACTAACGAAAAAGACAGATTCTAATGGCATTCCTGATAAAAGACGAGCTCCGGACAAAATCGCAAATCGAAATAATCGACGCGATCACCCAGGCAGATGACACCATCATCGACATGATCATCTCCGAAAACATCACCTACATGAAAGGATACCTGAATTCAAGGTATGATGTTACGAAAGTGTTTTCCCAAACAGGCGACAATCGCGATCAGGTAGTGCTGAAGATATTAAAGGCGTTGGTCATCTACGAGATCTATGCATCCAACAATCCAAACATGATGACGCAAACCATCAAGGATGAAAATGAGCAGGCCATCCGGTGGCTGGAGTTGGTGCAGCGCACAAAAGTAAATCCCGATCTTCCGGCGTTGGTCGATAGCAGCAACAATCCGGTGAACGATCTATCCTATGGAAGTAATTTAAGACGCGAAAATCATTATTAAAATGGCAAACAAAGCAAAACCTACCTTACCGGCAAAAAAAAGCGTAAAAGATCCGGGTCAGGTCCTGATCAATTATATCGACATACGTCAGATCCAGCGCACATTCACCGACATTGATCTGTGGCGCAGTGCTATCCAGACTGCTGAGAGTGTGGTCAATCCAACTCGAAGGACATTATATAATCTCTATTTTGAGATGCTGCTCGATGGTTACCTGTCGGCAGTCATCAACAAACGGTTAACGGCCATCGCCAATGCCAACATCACGTTTACGGATGAAGATGGAAATGAAGTGGAGCAGGTACGTGAGATGATGGAAAGCGAAGGATTCGAAGAAGTCATTACAGAAATACTGAATTCAAAGTTCTGGGGTTTTACTTTGCTCGATTTGGAATTCGACGGCAATATAATCCTCCAGGAGCTCATAGACCGCCGGCATGTGAAACCGGAGTTCGGTCTGGTAGTCAAAAACCCGTCCGATATGGAAGGCCTCGACTTTACCCAACCGCCTTACGATAAGTTTGTGCTGGCCGCTGGTAAGAAGAAGGATCTCGGTCTGTTAATGAAAGTGGCTCAATATGTCATCTACAAGCGTGGCAATTTCGGTGACTGGGCACAGTTTGCAGAGCTCTTCGGTATGCCTTTCCGTAAAGCCACCTACGACGGCTACGACGAAAATGCTCGTGTAAAGATGCTCCAGGCATTACAGGAATCGGGCAGCGCTTCTTATGTGGTATTGCCTGAAGGCACAACGCTCGATTTCATTGCCAACACATCCACCGGTGGCAGCAAATTATACGACAGTCTTCGCAAAGCTTGTAATGAAGAGATCTCCGTCACCATCATGGGTACAACACTCACAACTTCCCAGGGCGATAAAGGTTCGCGCTCACTGGGCGAAGTTCATGCGGATATGGATGATGAGCTGCACCTTGCAGATAAAAGGTATGTTAAAAAGATCTTGAATTCTCGTTTAATTCCCATTCTCGAAGCCAACGGCTTCCCTGTCAAGGGTTGTAAATTCTCATTCCCGGAAGTGGAGCATATCGACAAACAGATTAAAATTGGCATCGACATGCAAATCGCCAACCGGCAACCGGTGTCCGACGATTATTTCTATGAAGAATATGGCATTCCAAAGCCGGAAGATTACGACCAGCTGAAACAGGACCAGAAACTCGACAAAGAAATGATGCAAAAGCTGGCAAACAACCAGCCGCCTCCGCCTGCCGAGCAGGCTAAGAACATCTTAGATCGCCTGAAAAGTTTTTTTTAACCAGCCCCGGCGACTTCACCGGGGCGATGACTGACTTATATCGCCCGTGTCCTGATTGTGGTGGATTCCATATTTCGGATGCAGCTGCTCCTGTGCTTCCCAAACTCGACAAAGAAGCTTCCCGAATTGCCAGGGAAATTTATGCCGGAGAGTTCAAGGGTGTTATTGATGATAACATGACGGTGCTCGTAGCGCGTCACCTGGCTGATGCCATGAATGAAGGCACGGGTACTGATATCGTAAAAGCGGCTTTCACAGGCAAAGATTATGCCCTGCTCGATAAGCTCGAAAAGAACATCTATTCCTTTTCTTCAGCCAAAGATTATCATCAGCTCAAGCTCATGAGCCAGGCACTGAAAGATGATAAAGGAAATATCCGTCCGTTTGCCGATTTCAAGGATGATGCCATGAAGATCAATAAGGTTTTCAACAAATCATGGCTCGAGACGGAATACAATACCGCCATCAGCAGCGCCAACGCATCAGCCCGATGGGCAGAATACGACCAGGACAAAGATGTAATGCCGTTCCTGAAATATCAAACGGTAGAAGATGATCGTGTGCGGGATGATCATGCCCTGCTCGATCAAACTGTCAAACCGGTGGACGATGGCTTTTGGGATACATACTACCCGCCCAACGGGTTCAACTGCCGCTGTACTACCGTGCAGCTTCCTGCGGGTACTTCCAGCCCCGACGGTCCGCGTCCGGAGCTTCCGAAGATGTTCCGTACCAACTTAGGCAAAAAGGAGATCTTATTCCCGCAAGGCCATCCATACTACGAAGGCCTGCCAAAAAGCCTGGCTAAGAAAGCGGAGCAGCTGCGCACAGATACCGCCGTAACCGATAGCCTGGCACTGGCAAAAACATTGCTCCTGGATGCCACCGTAAAACGTGAAGAAGGAAACATCATATTCACCACGGCAGGCATCGAACGGGCCATTAACGATCCGCAAAAAAACTACCTGCTCAAAGTGCGCCAGGTGCCGAGTCTCGATAAGATCCTCAAGGATGCCGAATTCGTGAAAAGTGTTAATTATACCGGATCGGATAAGGATATCAAAGCGCTGAGATACTACCAAAAAGCAGGCGAAAATCAGCCTTATGTAGTAGTGCAGGAATCTCAGGCCGGAGAGCTGAGCCTTTATACCATGACCGACAAAATACGCAAGGCCAATGGCAACTAATTTCAACAAGCTCAACGAAATGGCCGACCGCATTCGGCAAAACCGTGGCCGCATTGTCCGTGCCATGGGAGCCCAGGGCGTTACCTTTGTGAAACAACGATTCATCGATCAGGCGTGGCTCGATACCAGACGCGAACCATGGCCTGCCCGTAAGCCCGGATCTGCTCGCGATGCAGGCAGAAAGTTACTGATCGACAAAGAGCATCTGTTAAACTCACAACGGATCTTGCAAGCCAATGATGAAATGGCCGAGATAGGATCCACCGATCCGAAGGCCAGAATTCACAATGAAGGGGGTGTCACGCATCCGCTGGTAACAAAGAAGATGCGGAAATTCGCCTGGGCAAAGTACTACGAAACCGGAGAAAACAAATGGAAAGGACTGGCACTTACAAAAAAGACTCATTTGGATGTGAAGATCCCGAAACGGAAATTCAACGGACTCAGCCACGTCGCAAACCAGCAAATGAAACGGGTAGCCATTTTACAAATCTCTAAATATCTAAAGTAATGGACGTCATTTATGCAAATCTGTTAGCGCTGCTATCAACCAAAATTCCAGATCTCAACTGGATCGATCTCGACCAGGGACAAATCGATTTCCCTGCCGACCATTATCCGATAAGTTATCCCGCTTGCCTCATCGATTTTGAAGATACCGAATGGGAAGACATCGGCCAGGGAATGCAGGGCGGCACGGCAACAATCAGTTTCCGCATTGCCTTCCGCATCTACCAGGATTCAAACAACCATACCCAGGCCGATAGCCGCAAGGCCGGACTGGATAAACTCAAGCTCATTAATACCATACACGCCACATTGCACGGCTATGCTGGCACCAATTACAACGCCCTCACAAGAACACGGCAGTTCACCGAAAAGCGACAGGACGGCCTTAAAGTCGTTGCCATGCAATATTCAACCTACATAAAAGACAGTTCCGCCATGATCACCTACAAAAATCAGCTGGTTCAAAATCTGGAAGTACAAAAAGGCTAAATTATGCTTACCTTTGGAAGTATGAAACTATTACTTCCTTTCCTTTTGCTGCTATTATTGCCAATGTCTGGCGCAAGCGTGCAGGATATGGCGCAAGCCCAACCAACATCACTGGCAGCTGACGTTGATCTATGCATCCATGGAAGAATAGAAATAGTACAAAACTTTGAAGATCTCCGCGTAAAGGTGGTAGATAATTACGAAGATCTCGATGTGAAATGGGTAAAACAGTTCCCTGAGAAGTGCGGAGAGTGGCAACTGGTAAAAGAAAACCCGGACATCCGCATCAAATTTGTTAAATCCAATGAAGACATCCGGGTCAAATTCGTTAATGACTTTCCGGGAGTTAATTAATACCTCTTGTTACCATTTGACATTTTATATAAGTCTGTTTTGGATCAGGTAATTCCCCATTTCTTTTTTCTAAATCTTGTAAACACAAATAATCCCTTTGAGCATTTATATCACTGAGTTCTCTCACTAAAACAATTTGCTCTGGATCAAATATTTCTTTTACTTTTAGTTCACCTTTATCTTGAAATGCTTTCCAAAGGGGTTCAGTATCAGAAAGATTTTCATCAACTTCTATTATAATAACTAATTTTGTTCTCATCTCAATTAAATGTATTAGGAAATTTCTTAAAGATCACTTTCCCGGAAGGGCTCTTCCAGTACAACGCCACGCATCCGGGCACATAAGCCGTTTTAAGAGCCGTCATGAAGTCCGTTTGCGAAGTAATATCCTTAGCCAGATTCCTGTTAGTATAGAAGTAAGCCACCGTCGGACGGCCATCAGTATGCATCAGGCCATCGCCCAGATCCTGTATCTTGGTCCAGCTTGTATCGCTAACATAAAACGTGAAAACCCGAAACCGGTCGGCTTTAAAATAGCCGGTTTGCTCGGATGAAAAGGAAGGGGCAGGTGATTTCATGTCTATTTTGGGGCCAAAAAGTAGGACAATGAAGCTGAATCCTACAAAGATAAGAAGGGTCCATTTAATTGCTTTAGGTAATTTTTTCATGATGATGATTTTAAGGGTTGTAAAGATACAATAAATCAATTTAAACATTTAAAAATGAATGGTTACTTTTATCCCTCAGTT
>CAZPPK010000156.1:0-6802 GCA_964588415.1 uncultured Lentimicrobiaceae bacterium | reverse complement strand
TAATTAACATAAAATCATTTGTATATCCCTTCGTCATTGCGAGGATCCTGAAAGCTTTCGGGGGACGAAGCAATCTCATAATCAAAATAATTTCGGTAACAATGAGATTGCTTCTTCACGCTTGTCTCCTACCTTCCTATAGTTCATCGCAATGACGTCCGTTTTTATATACCTATCCGTTCAAATATAACGCTCCAGGAAATTTGTAAAAACAGCATCTACGCCCAGAGACTTCATGTTTTCAAATTCTTCCATCCGGTTAACCGTATAAACCCATACCTGTAATCCGTTTTGATGAATTTCTTTAACCAGCTTTTCGTTCACATGTTTTATAGAAAGGTTGATGGATAAGGCATTGAGTTCTGTAGCAAGCTTACTATAACCTGTTGGGTGGCCATCATACAATATTCCAACGGGAACGTCGGGCATCAGTGCATGAAATCCTTTGAGTTGGTTATGATGAAAGGAAGAAATAACAATATCTCCGGCTTTCTGTTTTTTTTCTTGTATTCTGGATTTTATAAGTCTTGCCGCTTCCGCAAACACGCCGTTTCCTTTTAATTCAATGTTGATTTTGGCTTTTCCGCCAACAAGTTTGAAAACTTCAAACAAGGTGGGAATTTTTTCTCCATATCCTGCATCTAAATTTTGCAGTTGTGAAAGTGTTTTGCGGGAAACAAATCCATGGCCGTTTGTGGTGCGCTTTAACGTGTAATCATGGATAACAACCAGTTCACCTGTTTTGCAAAGATACACATCCAGTTCAACCATTTCGGCACCCAGATTAATGGCTTTTTCAAAAGATGCCAGTGTATTTTCAGGTTGGGTGCCGCTGGCTCCGCGATGTGCGATTATGAGCATGGTTTTAAATTGTATCGAAACTAAAATACGGACAATCCGGTTTTTGTGGTAAAAAGCTCCAGCGCTTTAATTCCCTGAACAGAATTTCCTTTTTCATTCAATCGAGGGCTCCAGACACTGATGGTGAATTTTTCGGGATAAAGCGCAATGATGCCGCCACCTACGCCGCTTTTCCCGGGCAATCCAACAGTGAAAGTATATTCCCCCGATTCATCGTAAAAGCCGCATGTTTGCATCAGCGCGTTGAGCCTTTTCGTCTGGCTTTTAGTCAGAATCTCGGTTTCCGATCCCGGCAAGGTTCCGTGATTCACAAAAAGCAAGAAAGTTTTTGCCAGTTCCTCACAGTTCATTTCGATGGAGCACATATTGAAATACAAATCCAATACCTTTTCCACCGGGTTCTGTATGTTCCCAAATGATTTCAATAGATTCGCCATGGCCATGTTTTTGTAACCACTTCTTTTTTCTGACAGTGCCACAACTTTGTTGTAATTTACTTTTTTGTCTCCGGCGAGCAGCCTGATAAAATGAAGCAATTCTTTTTTGGGATCGGTCAGTTGGGAAACCAGCATGTCAGCGATAACAAGGGCTCCAGCGTTGATAAAAGGATTTCTTGGGATTCCCTTTTCGTATTCCACCTGCAACAGCGAGTTGAAAGAAGTCCCGGAAGGTTCTACACCAACACGTTCCCAAACCTTTTCACCTAATAAGGAAAATGCAAGCGTCAGAGAAAAGACCTTGGAGATACTTTGAATGGAAAAGCGCGTAAATGCATCACCAGTGTAATAGGATTTCCCGTCCAGCAATTGCAGAAAAATTCCAAACTGACCAGGATTTACCTTGGCCAGTTCGGGAATGTAATTTGCGACTTTTCCTTTGTCGTTATAGATCTGTGTTTCTACAACAATTTCTTTAAGAATTGCCTGATAATCTATTGTCATTCTTATTGTTGATTATTATAAATTCGTACTCCGTGAAAGCCGTCAGATGTGGCATACCCTCTGTACATGCCGGGTGTGTTAAAAGTCATGGTAAAATTCCCGAACTTATCAACGGCAATCAATCCACCTTCTGCATGCTGCTTGACCAGTTTATCCAGGATCACATAATTTGCAGCTTCTTTAAGACTTAACTGGCCGTATTTCATCAAAGCACCAATATCGTAGGCAACCACATTCCTGATAAAGTATTCTCCATATCCTGTACAGGAAACGGCACAAGTGGCATTGTCGGCATACGTTCCTGCTCCAATGATGGGTGAGTCTCCAACTCTACCAGGAAGTTTGTTGGTCATACCACCGGTCGATGTACCGGCTGCCAGATTTCCGGCTTCATCCATCGCTACACAGCCCACGGTTCCGTGTTTTTCACCTTCGGCCAGTTTGGCTTTTACTTTTTGAAGAGAATTCCAACGTTTTTGTGTAAAGAAATAAGATGGGTCAACGATCTGGAGTCCTTGTTTCGCTGCAAAATCTTCAGCACCTTTTGCAACCAATAAAACATGGCTCGAATGTTCCATCACGGCACGGGCGGCCAGGATTGGATTTTTGATATCAGAGACACAAGCTACAGCTCCTGCCATCAGGTTTTTCCCGTTCATGATGGATGCATCCATTTCATTTTTCCCGTCAGCGGTAAAAACGGCACCTTTCCCAGCATTGAACAACGGCGAGTTCTCCATCATCGTTATACATTTTGTAACAGCATCTAATGACGTCCCCCCCTGGGCAAGTATGGTTTGCCCGCTGTCAAGCACCTGCTGGAGTTTATCACGGTATTGTTGCTCCATTTCAGGAGTCATATTCTTTTTCAAAATTGTGCCTGCGCCGCCGTGGATGACCAAAACCCATTTTCTTTTGGATTTGGTTTCATTATTTTTTTTAATCTGCTTGCAGGATGAAAAAGACATTGACAAAGCAAATAAAACAGCTAAAAAATAGTACGTTAAGAGTTTTTCTGAGGGAATGAAAGCGTTGGTTTTTAAATAGTTTTCCCTGTTTTTTTTGAAGTAAGAAACTGGTGTTCTCATGGTAAGAAGGATTAATTATTTGATGTGACTTGTATGATGTAGTATAGGGAACAATAGTGTTTGAAAATCATAGATTCCAAACATTTGGGCAGAAGTGATCAGCACTACAATCACAATGACCCATTTTACAAAGTTGACTCCTTTTTTTACAGCCATTCTTGAAGCAACAAAGGCTCCAATCATATTTCCAACAGCCAGTATCAATCCATATTTCCAGTTAATCTCATTGTTAAAATAGAAGATTATCAGTGTAAAGGGAGTATATAAAAGCACAATCAAAACTTTAATGGCGTTTGATTTTACCAAATCAAAACCAGCACCCAATACAATTCCTGCCAGCAGGAAATAGCCCACACCCATGTGAATGAATCCGGCATAGATTCCTATAAAAAAGAAGATTACATAAATTTTCCAACTGAGTTTTTTTTCACGGATTTCAGCCCTTCCGTAAATATAATTCTGGGGCTTAAAAAGAATGAATATCAACATGATCAACATGATGACCCCAATGGCTATCTTGAATACTTTTTCGTTGATATCGACAGCGATTTCTGCACCTACTAACGACCCTAAAATTGCCGGGATGGAAAGGTAAAGCGATTTCTTCCATTCCAGCACTTTTTGTTGTTTAAAACTGGAAACTGCAACCACATTCTGTAATCCGATGGCAATCCGATTGGTTCCGTTTGCCACAGTAGCAGGAAGCCCTAGCATAATTAAAATTGACAAGGAAATAACGCTCCCCCCACCGGCCAGCGTATTGATAAAACCCACCATTACGCCCGACACAACCAACACAACCACTTCTATAAAAGGCATACTTACTTTCTCATGATTAGGTTGAATAATAACTGAAATAATTCTTCAGGTTTAAAGGGTTTGGCAAGAAAGCCATCCATTCCGGATGCCATTGCTTTTTCGCGATCTTCTTTTAAAGCATTGGCCGATAATGCGATGATGAATGAGTGACGATCGGTTTTGGATTTTTCAAATTCCCTTATTTTTTTGGTTGCTTCCAGTCCGTCCATCACTGGCATTTGGATATCCATCAGTACCACGTCATACTGATTTTGTTGATATTTCTCAAATCCTTGCACTCCGTTGGCAGATATATCTACTTTACAGCCTTCTTTTTCAAGAGTTAACCTGGTTATTTTCTGGTTAATCAGGTTGTCTTCAACGAGTAGCATGCGATATTCATTCAGTAATTCCAAGATTTTTTGCCTGTTGTAAAATGATCCTTTTATCTCTGGGTCATCAACAATAAGGGGGACTGTAAACCAGAATTTTGAACCTTTTTTCCATTCGCTTTCAACGCCGATTTCTCCTTTGAGCAGGCCCATAATCTTCTTGGAAATAGCAAGGCCCAGCCCGGTTCCTTCGTACGTTTTAGTTGATGACGTGTCCAATTGGGTGAAGCTTCCAAACAGCATATTTTTATACTGTTCGCGAATTCCAATGCCTGTATCTTCTACTTCAAAACGTACGATGAGTTGATTTTCCATAGGTTGCGATGCTGGGAATGCGCGTACTGTTATTGTCCCTTTCTCAGTGAATTTCACTGCATTGGAATAGAAATTACGAAGAACAAGGCCCAATAATTGTGGGTCGCCTTTTACAGAACTCGGAATGGTTTCATCAATTTCAATTTTTGATTCCATAAGTTTTTCTAAAAGTTTTTCTTCATAATTGGCGGCAATATTTTCAATGAGCTCCCTGATATTAAAAGTCTTGGGAGCTGGCTTGACTTCCTCTTTTTCTAGAGAAGAATAAGTGAAAATATCATTGATGATTGAAACCAGGTGATCTCCGGAATGTCTTAATGTTTTTAGGTATTCCTGTTGTTTTTTGGTGAGAGATGTATTCCCCAAAATGTCAGCCATTCCCATGACACCGTTAAGTGGTGTTCTAAGTTCGTGGCTCATATTTGTAAGAAACTGATCTTTTATTCTTTCACTTTCTTCTGCAAGTTCTTTTGAACGTTTGAGCTCGGTTTCGTATTTCTTTTGATCGGTAACATCCCACGATACCCCAATCAACCCAATAATTTTTCCGGTATGGTTCCGTACAGGGGCAATGTTGGTATGCACCCAAACCACCTTGTTTTTTTTCTCAAGCTGCTCTTCAATATTGAAAAAGAATTTTCCCTGATCGATGACCATCTCTTCTAATTTTTCATAATCACCAATAGGAAGATAGCTTCTAAAGACCTCTTTTAGGGTTTTTCCTTCCAATGCTTCCTGAGTTGTCCCCGAAAAGTCAAGGAAGGCTTTGTTTGCAAGGTGATAACGTAATTTACTGTCTTTGAAATAGACCAAAGCCGGAAGTGTGTCAAGTAAAATTTTTAGTTCATCTTTTTGATTTCTCAGATTCTTTAATGCATTCTCAAGGTTTTCTGAAGTTTTGGCAAGCAATGAGTTGAGAATATTTTTATCCTTTAGGGCCTTGGATATTTTAAAATCGGTCATGGTGATTTCACTCTTCAACTTTTCCAAATCCTGAAGAGCATCAAACCGCAATTTGTCTGGATGTGTTGTTTTTCCTATCTGGTTTATCTTATCATCCAACGATTGTAATATCTTTTTCATAAGTTATTGGACAGATTTTTCTGTTAGAATTGCCAAAGTAAAGCTTTGATTATAAAATTTGCATGGATTGTCATCATCATTTGCAATTTCTCCATAACTGAAACATCCTGCAAGCGGAACTTTCCACTTAATTGTTGCAAGTTTAATTTCAGTATTGATCAGTGACCCGATTGCCATTTCACGTGCAACTGCCGAATACAAAATCATCAGATCGGCATCTTGATGTTGTTCATAAAATTGAATTACTTTTTCACGCGTTTTTTCCAGGATTTCAAAACCGGGTGATGTAGAAAAAGAAAATACTGTTCCTGATAAGGCAGAGCTTGAAAAGAAAACGGTCCTATTTTGTTTGTCGATCTTGGTAATAGTTCTGAAAGATGTTGTCCCGTCAGGATTTTTTATCATTAAGGGATATTCAAGGCCAATCATTGGCAGGTCTTCTTCAGAAATATTCAAATAGTTGGCATACATATCCAAAGCCGGATTTCCATCAATTTCCAATACTTCAGTGCCGCTGGACCGTGTAATGGTGAAATCGGTTCCCAGTCCATTCCAACCACTGGTTGTCATGCCCTGTAAGTTGAATCTGTCCCCATCGAGAATCAGAAATGCAACCCCGTTCTCTGAGATCTCATTTTCGGTGAAGACAAAGGTTTCTTTAAATTTCAAATCGTCTCCGGCAAGGCCGCCAAACATTTTCAGGTGCTCCCCTGTTTTTTTTAAAATGCCATCAATAATTGACTGTATATCTGTGTCAAACCCGCTAAACGCGACCATTACAGATGGCGAATGAAAACTCTGTTTTACAATATCTCCAATCTCCTTTCCAAAGATATCAGGAGCTAAATTATCTGTCTTCAGCAGTTGTAACTGAAAGGCATCTTTCGGAATATCGGTAAGGATAAAAACGGCGCCTTTATCTAACAAAGTATCTTCATCTTTTTTAAAAGAAATTACCCCAGCAGAAGTCGCTCCGAAAAGTGCAATTCCGTGTGATTGAAAGCTATCCATGATAGCTGTCAATGGAAATTCGACAGAGACGAATCCAAATGCCAGGGTTGGTTTAAAATTGAGTCCGTTTAGGGCACTTTTTAACCCCGAATCAAATTCGCGTGGAATTTCACACACAAATGTAGAAGATAATATCATTCAGCAGGCTGTTTGATCAAAAACAAAAATACGAAATCTTTCCAACTATTGGCTGGTGTGTCATTTCCGAAAACGTTTTCGGGGAATCATCAGGAAATTCTGATCCGGCAGGATATGCTTTTAACCTGAGCTCGGTATAAGCTTTGCTCACAGTTTCAGATAATTAGTTCATAGA
>CAZPPK010000155.1:0-6938 GCA_964588415.1 uncultured Lentimicrobiaceae bacterium | reverse complement strand
TAAAATGCTGTGAATATCTCCAATCCTTGAAATTGTTAACGGATTCAAAAAATCCGGATTACCGAGAATGAAATCAATAGCATCTTTACGGTTCAAAAGCATGACAGCTTCTTCTTTTGTTTTTCCAGATGCAGTTTCTTTTTCTTTTAGAATCTTTCGGTTTCGAGAAGCGTATATGTATTCCCTTTAATTTGTGAAGATTTCCAACTTAAATCGATAGCCAGTCTTTCTAACTCTTTGTTGAATTCCGGCCCACTAAGCTGAGAGGTATTTTTATTAGTGAAACTCTATTTTGAAAATCCGCGATAAGCGGAGCATTCGAAATAGTTAGTTGAACTAATCCCGCTTTTTCAGCGGGATATAGGTTAATACCCCGACCCTCTGGGTCGGAAACAATAATGTTTGCAAAGCAAACTCCTTTTAATACTTCGATGGCTCTGCCTCGGGGTAGTTTATTATAAATTGTCTGAAGTGATTCCGGTTTTTTTAATTAAGGAAAATGGGGTATCCGATCATCTCCCGTAGAATATTTAAATAGCTGTAAAAACAATATATTATAAAACATGTGCATTTTTTATAACTAGCTGATAATTCGCCTTTAAATAAAAACAACGGGTAAAGGATGGATACCTCATATTAATAAAATTTGGAAATGAAATACTTAATTAAAATTGATCTAAAAGCTGTTTTTCTCTTTCCTGATTTCATCAACCGTTCTATATTTACAGGATCAAACGCAATGTATGCTGGTTATTTTATCTCCTTCCAAAACAATGGATTCTCTGATTCCGGAGTATCATCAAAACTCATGAAAATAAATCCTGAGTTGGCACAATTGACCTTTGAACGGTTTCAACAATGGCGGCAGCTATTTCATGAAGAAAATTCAACCCCTGCGGTTTTCAGTTACATTGGTGAAGCTTTCCGCGGTTTGGATGCGCACTCTATGACAGATGCAGATTTGACCTTTGCACAAGACCACCTTCGGATCTTATCTGGACTCTACGGTGTTTTGCGTCCACGGGATATTGTGATGCCTTACCGGCTTGAAATGGCTTTGCAAATGTCTCCTGGAAAAGTCAGTAACCTTTATGGATATTGGAAGCCGGTCATTACAGATGCTTTGAGAAAAGCACTGGCTAAACAGAAAGACAACATTATGATTAATCTGGCATCGCAGGAATACTTTAAAAGTATTAACAAGAAATCATTGCAGGTTAGGGTAGTTACGCCGGTTTTCAAAGAATACAAAAACGGCAAAACAGTAATTGTAACCATGTATACAAAAAAAGCGAGGGGTTTAATGGCACGATTTATAATTCAAAATCAACCGAGAGTGCCCGATGCGTTAAAACTGTTTGACAAGGATGGTTATTATTACACTCCTTCGTTATCTACCGAAACGGAAATGGTGTTTACCAGATGATATAAAACATAATGGCGATCCATGATTGTGGAGATTCTTAAAAATGAGTTTGTGATTTTATAACATAAACTTAATGTAGAGTTAGCTTTTATTTAAAAAAGAAGATGTTTTTTTGAAATAAGAAATACAATCGGTTTCAGAAGCCGGAATTAATTAAACCCGAATATTTTATACTTTTTGGGCCAATAGAGGGAAAATGAAAAAGACCTACACAGTTTCAGTTTTACAAAATCCGTTTTCTGCTTTATCAGGCATAGATAAGAAATGCCTTATTGACTCTGCCTCACAGAATGATTTTGATCAGTTTTTAGAAGACTTTAAGAGCATTCTTTATTTGATATATAAAATTTTAAGAAAAGGAGAGCTTTTAAAGATAGAATAACTTAGTGCATAAGGTTTGAAATGACCAAATTTAATGTATCATTTTCACTGCATAAAGCCTTAAAATTTGAGTATTTAATTAATACTCTTTATCTTTTTTAAATTTTATTAACATATAAAAATATAATAATAAACTGAATTGCTTCAATTTATAGGAATTTCATCTGTTTTTAGTGAATATCATCAGCGTTTTAGGAAAAAAAACATATCCATAAAGTGAAGTTTTTACTTAATTTTAACATCAAAAAATCGTTATGAAATTGCAAAATCTAAATTTTAATTAAATTTTTTATTTTATGAAAAATGTAAAATTACTCTTGATCCTTTTCATTAGCTTTCTTTTTGCCGGAGCGACCATGGCTCAGGGCACAGTGAAAGGCGTAGTAAAGGACGCCGGCAGCCATGAAACTTTAATCGGAGCTACGATTGTTGTGGCCGGAACTCAAACCGGTATCACAACAAGTCTTGACGGAAGCTTTAGTTTAAAAGTTCCTGTAGGCAAACAGACGTTAAAAATTAGCTTTGTGGGCTATCAGTCAACCGAAGTTAATGTTTCCTTAAACTCGGGAGAGACCAAAAATTTAGGGGTAATTGACCTCAAATCCTCGACCGTTGGTTTGCAGGAAGTCAATGTAATGGCTTCTATCGCAGTTGATCGTAAAACTCCGGTTGCTATTTCAACAATACGTCCCCAGGTTATTGCCCAGCAGTTGGGGAATCAGGAATTCCCGGAAATCATGAAATACACACCTTCAGTTTATGTAACTAAAGAAGGTGGTGGATATGGAGATGCCCGTATCGACATCCGTGGTTTTAGTTCAAACAACATCGGAGTCCTAATTAACGGAATCCCAGTTAACGACATGGAAAATGGACATGTTTACTGGTCGGACTGGGCAGGCCTTTCCGATGTAACCCAGACCATTCAGATTCAGCGCGGACTTGGAGCCTCCAAACTGGCTCTTTCTTCAGTCGGTGGTACGATTAACATTATTACAAAAAGTACTGATGCCGAAAGAGGTGGTTCAGTTTATTCAGGAATTGGGAACGATGGTATGCATAAATATATGTTTACCCTTTCCACAGGTTTGATGAAAAACGGATGGGCCATTACAATTTCAGGAGCTCACACCTTTGGTAACGGATACATTGATGCTACCAATTTCGATGGGTTTTCTTATTTCCTGAATGTTGCAAAACAGTTTACCCCAAATCATCGTATTTCATTTACCCTTTTTGGCGCTCCTCAATGGCATAACCAACGGGGTAACAAGCACTTCATTAAAACATACCTGGGACAAAACCCGAACATTCCTTATCCTATTACCGACAAGTATAAATACAACAGTGATTATGGTTATAGGAACGGTAAGGTTTATGGTGGCAATCGTGGATATAATTACTACAATAAACCGCAGGCTTCGTTGAATGACTATTGGAAAATCAATGACAAATCGTTCTTGTCAACTGCAGTTTATGCTTCTATAGCAACCGGTGGTGGTCGTAAAACAAGTGGAAGTTATTCGGCTCCAGGTGGTGCTACAGTTGCTGGACATTTGCTGCAATGGAATTATCAGGATGACATGCCTTATAGTAATACAATGCTGACCCCGGAGGGAACTTATAATTTTGATGCTGTTGCTGCCAACAACAAAGCTTCCTTAAACGGTTCAGAAGTTATTATTGGTAATTCTATTAATTCTCATCAATGGTATGGAATTCTTTCTACTTTGAATACCAAAGTGGGTAATATCAATTATACTTTCGGTTTGGATGGAAGATATTATATTGGTAACCATGCCATGCAGGTAGCGGATCTGTTGGGGGGAACTTATTTCCTTGATAATAAAAATATTAACCGTCCTGATAATACTCCATTACATACAGGTGATTACTATTCATATCATAATGATGGTATTATTCGTTGGTTGGGACTTTTTGCACAGGGAGAATATGTAAAGAACAATTTCTCAGCATTCCTCTCAGGTTCTGTTTCTTCAAAAGGATACGATCGCCGGGAATATTTTCTTGTAACTCCTGAGAACCAATATTCGGGTTGGGTTAATTTCATGCCCTGGAGCGCAAAAGCCGGTGTTAACTACAACTTAGGTCGTAGCAACTTTTATATTAATGCCGGTTACTTTACCCGGGCACCTTATTTCAACAATGTTTTTGTTTTTTATACCAACTATGCCAATAAAAAAGCGAGTTATGAGAAAGTCCTTTCAGGAGAGCTTGGTTATGGATATACGTCAAGAATGTTGACCATTCGACTTGGAGCGTATTGGACAAAATGGATGAACCAGGGAATGAGAAAAACATCAGGTAGTAATTCTTTTTATAACATAAGTAATTTGGATGAGCTGCATAAGGGTATTGAACTTACTGCTAATTTCAAACCTGTGTCGCAATTTTCACTATATGGAATGTTTTCTGTAGGAGACTGGAAATATACCCAAAATGCTTCGGCCAATGAGTTTGACCAGAATAACGTTTACTTGGGTAGTACATACCTTTATGTAAAAGGAGTTCATGTTGGTAATTCTGCACAGACCACGGGAGGTCTCAGGGCATCGCTAGAAATCTTACAGGGTTTAAGACTGGGAGTTGGTTATACTTACTTTGGCAATAATTATGCTGATTTCGGTGCGGCAACCCTTACAAACGCGAATACTGCATCTGATTCTTGGAAAATGCCCGATTTTGGTTCGGTTGATATGAATGTTGACTATAACTTTAAGCTGGGGCCATTTAATGCAACAGTGTATGGCAATGTCCAGAATTTGCTCAACACTGTTTACATTGCCGATGCTACGGACCAAGGTAATGGTGTGAATAATGCTTTGGTATGGTATGGATTTGGCCGTACATGGTTCACTGGTTTAAAGATCAGGTTTTAATCTATAATGCTAGTATTTAAACTAAAAAATTATTACAAAATGAATAGATTATATAAAATTCTGTTGATACTTGTCGTTGCTTTGGCGTCGTGTAATCCTATGGATAACATAAACAAGCAAATGGACCAACAGGTCACTCCCCCTAAAGCAACTTTTAATTACACACTTACAAGCGCAGATTATGCCAGCATCAGCGGTATGGCGCTGAAAGATGCAAGCAACCACTCCGATACAACCGCGGCAAATAAAATCAAGTCGTCACAGTATCTGATGGGTTCCTATGATCACACCTACATTCCCGATCTTCTATTGAGTTTATATCCTGGATTGGGAAATGAGTCAAATGCTCACGTTACCTATAATTACTACAATGGTCCATTAGCCGCAACAGTTGAGTATGAGGCTGTAGATCAGTATTCATTGGGTGATGCTGATTATCAATCCATGGGAGGAGCCGTTGGAATTTATAAATATTTTTCTCCTTCAAATCCTGCCACCTCTTTCATTCCTGATTTCATGTCAGCAAAATATCCTAGTGATACAAGCGGAATGATGAGATTAGTAAAATATAAATTTGCCAATAGCGATCCGGCAGGTGGAGAAGTAACGGTTTTTGATCAGGAGTTTGCTAAAGATAACTCGTTGGGTAATTTTACAGCAACCAGTGTAACCGGAGATCAAAGTTGGTATGCTACTTCCTATGGTGCAAAAATGTCAGGATATGTCAAAAATACTGGAAGCTTTGCTAATGAAGACTGGCTGGTGTCACCGGCAATTGACCTGAGTGGTTTCTCAAATCCAAGTTTTCAAGTAAGTCAGGTCATAAATCATTGGAATTCTACACTGTATGCGGATCATATTCAGGTTTTGGTTTCCACCGATTATTCAGGAGATGTTACTACAGCTACCTGGACACCGCTTACTATTAACACGATGCCCTCCGGAACAGGCTGGACTGAAGTGCAATCTGAAAAGGTTGATCTCTCAGCTTATGCAGGAAAAAAGATATATGTTGCTTTTAAGTATGTATCTACAACTACCGATGCTGCCACCTGGGAGATTGACTGGATGAAAGTTTACGGTACCCTTTCCGGCAGCGGTGGAGCTGCTCCGGATGTTCTTAGCGGTGGGGCTTACTATCAATTGTCAGGTACCACTTGGAAAGCCTTATCGGATATTTACTATCTGAATTCAGCAGATTATGCATCCATGGGCAGTTCCATCGGAAAATATGATAATTTTTCAAGTTCTAATAATCCCGATAACTACATACCTCAGTTCCTGGCACAGAAGTATCCTTATGTCCAGGAAGGAGATCAGATGGATGTAGCCTATAAGTATTATTCGAGTGGCCTTCATACTTATGTTGATCAGTACACCTTCACGAATTCCATGTGGGTTAAATACAATCCGGTTACAATTGAAACGGGTCCGTTTGTCAATACCGGAACGAAGTGGGTTTTTGATCCAACAGTGAGATTTACCATGACCTCCGCGGATTATCAATTGATTGTAGATGCTGTTCTTGCCAATCCGCAAACATCTGATCTTGTCGATCCCAAGTATAAAGATGCTGAATACTATTATGGGGCAGATGCGTATAATAATAGCTTTAATTTACATATTGCACCTCGTACTACTGGAGCTTATGCACAATCAGATTATAATGGGCTGAGTCAGGCTGCGGCAAGTACTTTAATTTTGCAACGTGTTCAGGATGGAATAATTGTAATGCTAAAAGCCAAATTCCCCAATGCTGTTACTCAGTTGAGTGGCGTTGATGTTGAATATGTTGTTACGTATAACACATATCAGGATGATAATAGCAAATTGACGTATACCGTTACATACAAGTGCACTAAATCCGGTCCGAACCCTGAGTTCACGGAGGTTGGTGACCCTGTACAGGACTAATGTTTTATTGTAAATTGTAAAAACCGTCCGCTTCAGCGGGCGGTTTTTTTTTGTTTCATACGGAGCCAAATGAATTTTCACATGGTCAATTTTTTCTGTTTAATATACCATGAAATTGATTTCTTGACGTGAAATAGTTGTATTGATTCCTAAATCCTGAGTGAAAAGCTGTCATATTTAGTGGTTGAAGACTATTTTTGGAGATATAATTGTTGTAATATTTTGTATTCCAGTGGGTTTAAAAAAGGGATAAAATTTTTAAAAAAAAAGGGTAAATAAAGTTGGAATAAATAGAAAGATGCCTACTTTTGCCGCTC
>CAZPPK010000154.1:0-6962 GCA_964588415.1 uncultured Lentimicrobiaceae bacterium | reverse complement strand
AAATTTTTTAATCATGTAGGTTATTAATTGAGCTTCGGTTCTTAAAGCAACTCTCATACCTGATATTGCGTAAATCCATTTTTTGAAGCATCCTGCTTTCGCAACATCTTCTATCTAACTGTGTACAAGTTTTTTGTAAAGTTTTTTATAAAAAAAAGATTTTTATAAAAAACTTTAACCTTTGTTTTCCTGGATTGGAGCCACGGTTTTCAGTAAAATCAACTGTATTTCGAGGATTTAGAATTACATCCTAATCCTTAATGAAAAATCTGGATACTGAGGTAACAATTAGGTAACTTAAACTTAATATTAAGTCAACCAGAAAATGATGACGTTCTTTAAGATAATTATAGATTTTTCAGGGATAAAGCATTATTCCCAGTATCGGACGTATTGCCGACCATGCTGCCCACATAGGCGAAACTTCTATTTTTGCTTCTGTGGGAAAAGATGTAAGGGCATCAGGGTTTACAGAAACATTAAAGCCCTGCCTAAGGGCAGATGCAACCATTGAGTATAACTATAACATCATCCGTGCACGACTTGAAAAATAATACTGTTTTATTCAGGTATTTGTTGCAATTGATCTTGTTCTCAATACAATATTGATGAACATTTTCTTTTAAGCCTCACCCATCATTGGAAAATATGTGTGTTATTTGATATCATATTTACCCATTTTAGTATGTAAGGTCGTAGCTGGGATTCCAAGAATTTCGGCAGCTTTTGTTTTGTTATATTTCGATTTCTCCAATGCCCCTTTTATGGCGGCAATCTCAACCTCAGACATAATCTCAACCAGCGACCTATGCCCAATAAGATGGTTGATAGGAACAGAGGCGGGATTACAAATCTCTGGCGGAACCTTTGAAACGGAAATTTTACCATTTTGCGCCAACAAAACAAGGCGCTCCACAATATTTTTTAGCTCCCGGATGTTTCCAGGCCAATTGTAGTTCAAAAGGAGATTAAAGGCTTCAACGTCAAACTCCACTTCCTTACCCCGGGCAAAATAATTAACGAAGTAATGAATAAGTACTTTAATATCCATTTTCCTTTCACGCAGGGAGGGCAAATGGATGGGGAAGACATTCAGGCGGTAATAAAGGTCAGGTCTGAACTTTTCTTCCTGTACAAGTTTACCGAGGTCTGCTTTAGTAGAAGCAATGATGCGGATGTTAACAGGCTCCTCTTTGCTGCTCCCAACTTTTTCAACTTTTCGCTCTTCAATCGCCCTCAAAAGCTTCACTTGAAGGTCCCTTGGAACATCATCGATATCATCAAGGTACAGGGTTCCCTTATTGGCAAGCTGGAACCTGCCTTCCCTATCTTTTTCAGCACCCGTGAATGCCCCTTTAACATGTCCAAACAATTCGCTTTCAAAAATTTCATGTGACAAAACCGCGCAACTCACAGGGACAAAGGCCTGATTCTTTCGAGATGAATTATAGTGAATGATCTTGGTCAGTAATTCCTTTCCCGTACCCGTTTCGCCCGTAATGAGGACATTACTGTCTGAATTTGCAGCTATCCTGATTAACTCAAACAAGCTTTCGTTCTGTTCGGAATTGCCCACAAAAGAAGAGAAATCAAATTTTTGTTCAAAGTGAGAACGTAACCGTTTATTCTCTGATTTTATCTGTTTAAGTTCACATATCCTACCCAAAACGGCCAATAATTCTTCCATTTGGAAAGGTTTGGTAAGATAATCATAGGCTCCTGATTTCAGTGCCTTCACAGCTGTAGGAACGCTTCCATATGCTGTCATGAGGACAACCACAGTCTGTGAGCTAAGTTGAATAATTCTCTCAAGTAATTCCAGGCCATCCATTCCCGGCATTTTCATATCGGTTAATACAACATCGGGGCACTCTTCCATAAGGCGTTGTAATGTTCCGGCAGCGCTTGAAAACTCAAATACTGTATACCCTTCATCGCGAAGCCCGTCAGCAAGGGTTACCCGTAAAATGCGTTCGTCATCTACAATAAAAATCTTTAATTCTTTCATCCAAGTTGAATTTCTTATGTTGTAAGTGGGAAACTAATTAATATTTGCATCCCACCTTCACTCCTATTTTTTGCAATAATATCCCCACCATGTTCTTTAATAATATTATAACTAATGGACAATCCCAAACCGGTGCCTTGCCTGACCTTCTTCATTGTAAAGAAAGGGTCAAAAATAAGGTTAAGCATTTCTGGTTCAACACCAACCCCGTTATCACCAATTTCCAGAAATAATTCAGCTCCTCTTATCTGTACCTTAAATACAATTTGGCCTGCAATTTCAGGGTCGAAACCTTTCCGCTCACGGATAGCATCGATACTGTTTAAAATAATATTTAAAATTACATGTTCAAGGTGATTGGCGCTTCCCAGAATCGAAGGAATATTCTCCGGGAATTTCTTGATAATGGAAACGCTGGATTGTTCCAAATGAAACGCTGCCAACATAAGCGCATCTTCGATAATCGTCTGAATATATACCGGCGTTTTTACAAACTCGTGTTTCCTGCTGAAGTTCAAAACCCCGTTAACAACCTTTTCAATTTTAGTAATTGCTTCTTTCATCATCGAAATATACTCCTGATTGCTCAAATACCGCTCAGGCTTTTCAGAAATCAGGCGCAAACTGTTCCGCAGCCCTGCAATCGGGTTGTTAATTTCGTGGGCCAATCCCGCAGCAATAGTGCCAACCGAGGCCATCTTTTTTGACTGTAATAAAGATTCTTGCGCAGACTGAAGCTCTTTATAGGCAAAAGTTAGCCGACGGATCATTTCATTGAAAGTATAAATAAGTGTATCCAATTCATCATCTACCCTGATAATTTTTTTCAACCAAAGCACGAACCTGTTTTGAAACTGTATTTTGTTGACTTTATCAATTCCCAAACTCTCAAGATCTAACCCGGAAGCAGTAGTGCTGATAGTTTTAATTGGTTGCGTAATGATGTATGAGAAAATAAATGCCCCGCCTATCCCTATCACTAAAAAAATAATTATCATCCATAAAAATACCCTGGTTGTGTGCCACACTTCCTTTTGATATCCCTCTTCGAAGAACCCAACCCGCACCACTCCTACATTTGCAGACAAAATCGGAACAGCGATATCCTTTACAAGATCATGCGGATTGTTCGAGTATTGGATAAGGACCGTACTTCGTTCCTCTCCATGTTTCAGAACATTCGCAGTTATAAGTTTTTTAGGAACCGCCTGGAAAAAAGTATGGGCAATTACATTACCCTTTCCGTCCAGAACTAATATATATGCAAGATCACTGTCCGTTTGTTTTTCATTTGAAACCAATTCGTTCAATGAAGCCACATCATTATAAAGTAAAGGCTGAATGGCCATATCGCCAATCATTTTGGCAATACTTGTTCCATGCTTAAGCAATTCATATTCAAAAGTTTTATAAACAGAGTGTCGAATAAAATAAATGTTAACCGAGCCAAAAACAACTACTATAAAAATCAAAGCAATAGAAAACTTCCAAAACAAGGGTAAAAAAAGTTTTTTTTTCATTGACCGATAATTTTATCCATGAGTCTAATCGAGTTGTAAAGTGAATCTTTAGCTGGAACAAACTTATCTATCATTAATTTTTTAAGAATTTTTACACCCAATGTGTCTTTATCCATTTGGAATAAGATACGCTGCAATTTTCTAAAAGTTGAATCCGGAGTAGAGGATGGAACCACAATGGGGGGTATTCCAAAGGGTGGAGATTTTTCTATTATCCTTATATTTTTGAGCCGCTCCGGTTGAAACCGTTGTAAATAGTCATATATCAAGCCATCAACTGAGGCCCCGTCAACAATTTGTTTTGCAACCAACTGAATGGAAATATCGTGGGCATGGGTAAAAACAAAATCCTTAAAAAAAGTTCCCGGATTATATCCAAGCGATCTAATCCTGCTAAGGGCGTAAAAATAGCCAGTATTGGAAAGAGGGTCTGTAAATGCAAATGACTTTCCTTTTAAGTCTTTAAAATTTTTTATCCCGGAAGATTTATAGGTTATGATATAAGCCTGATAGGTAATCTTCCCATTGTTTACCGGAATGGCAACAATCTTAACCGGGTTGTCCCCCCTCCTAAGGCTAACATATGCACCCGAACAAATAAAGGCCATATCAACATGATCATTTTTCAAAAGCTTATTAACTTCCTCATAAGTCTTTCTCTGTACAATTTTAACTTTTGAATTGATCCTTTTCGAAATATATTTAAACAACTCTTTGTAATAAACAAAGGTTTCTTTGGGAGAGATCATTGCCGAAACAGCCACTTTAAATAAATGGACAGTATCTATTGGTGCGTAAGTAGTATCCCCATTGCTTGCGTCATTCAGGTTGATACTTATTTGAGCACCGCTTTTTCCTGAAGGCATTATATTGCATGCAGTCAATAGTGCTAAGGCCAAGATGATGCAGACCGGACTAAGCCAAATCCCGTTATGACCCTTTTTCATATTTTTCATGATACAGCTGTTATGCTAAAGAAATTTTTCAACGAAAGTAAAGATAAAAATGCCTATTCCCTGAATCATTCTTGAATTTTCAGGGTTGACAGGAAATTTTGTGAGAAAATTTTATATTTCTCCTGTAAAAAAACAAACAGAAATTTTGCATTAAAAAATTTGCAAAATTTCTGCTGACAAGAGGAACCGCTTCGCTTTCCTATGAAACTTTTTCATCTGTCTGTTTGTAATTTCAGATGAAAATATTTCATGTACATTTGACTCTAAAACACAAACCCGGTTAGAATCCGGCAAGAAAAGAATAAACTTTTAGAGATCACATTTTCAGACTATGAAAAAACTGCTTACTGTAATTCTTGCTACCCTTCTGTTGGTCCAATGCAAGACGCCCCAAATTGAAAATAAGGAAACAAATCCAAAAGAGATCATCGCCGACAATGCCATGGTAGTTTGTGCCCGCGTTGAAGCATCGAAAATAGGAGTGCATGTTCTGAAAGAAGGCGGAAACGCTTTTGATGCCATGATAGCCACCAGTTTTGCCCTTGTTGCTTCCTATCCTTTTGCAGGAAATATTGCCGGAGGCGGTTTTATGGTTTATCAAACACATGAAGGAAAGACCGGGTCACTGGATTTCAGGGAAAAAGCGCCACTGGCCGCTTCACGCAATATGTATCTCGATTCCCATGGCAATGTGATCAAAGGCGCCAGCACACTTGGTGGGCTTTCTGTGGGAGTTCCGGGTACCATTGCAGGCCTATTTCAGGTTTACAAAAAGTTCGGAACACTTCCTTTCGACAGTCTTATTCAACCAGCCATCAACCTGGCAAAAAGAGGCGTTATAGTCACCAAAAAACAGGCTAAAAGGCTTAACCATTACAGGAAATATTTTGCCATGGAAAACGGGCAGACCATTCCGTTTGACAAAGGATGGAAAGCCGGGGACACCTTAAAATCATTAAAACTGGCACAAACACTGAAAAGGATCAGGGATAATGGAAGAGACGAATTTTATAAAGGGAAGACTGCCGATATGTTGGTTTCTTACCTTAAAAAACATGGAGGAATCATCACCAAAAAAGATATGGCTCAATATCAGGTCAAATGGAGAAAAGCCATTGTTTTTAACTATAAAGATGCAAAGATAATTTCAATGCCGCCGCCATCCAGCGGAGGAATCTGTATAGCGGAGATACTAAACGCCATAGAGCCCTTTCCTATTGCCAGTTACGGACATAACACCACCAAATATATTCAGCTTATCACCGAAGCTGAACGCAGGGCTTTTGCAGATAGGGATTTCTTTCTAGGTGATCCCGATTTTGTAAGGATGCCAGTGGATACTCTCATCTCCCCTGCCTATGCCAGAAGAAGAATGGCTAACTTTTCATGGAAACATGCTACCCCTTCTTCAAAAGTATCGGAAGGTAATATCATAGGTTTTCATGAAAGCATGGAAACCACCCATTTTTCCATTGTGGATAAATTTGGAAATGCCATTTCGGTGACAACGACACTGAACGGAGCTTATGGTTCAAAACTGTACGTTCCTGATGGCGGTTTCTTCCTGAACAACGAAATGGACGACTTCAGCGAAAAACCAGGAGTTCCCAATCAGTTTGGTCTTGTAGGAGCAGAAGCCAATTCCATCCAAGCGGGCAAAAGAATGCTGAGTTCCATGTCGCCCACCATCATCGACAGAAAAGGAAAACTTTACATGGTGCTGGGTTCCCCCGGCGGTTCCACGATCATTACTTCCGTGGTTCAAACTTTTCTGAATGTTTATGAGTTTCACATGACCATGCAGCAAGCTGTGGATGCTCCGCGCTTTCATTCGCAATGGCTGCCCGATGACGTCATGATGGAATCCGGCAGGTTTAGCCTGGCGTTGCAGGATTCGTTACGTAAATTAGGATATGCCATTGACACTTCCAATGCACCGGTAATCGGCAAAGTGGACGCTATTTTGAAACTACCCAATGGAGAACTGGAAGGTGGCGCCGATCGCCGAGGCGATGATAAAGCCATCGGTTTTTAGGATTTCTTTTGTTTGCCTGAATTTAATATGGCAATGACTTTCTTATCAATGCCTCACCTGACATAAATTTTTGCATTAGGAGTAAAATCACGAGTATCGGACGTTGTATCATCAAAAAATTCTATTTTTATTTTATTGTCTGTCATCATTTGTACAATCAGAAGTCCCTCGCGTACACCCGAGTTCGGGTCAAATTCGCCCGTATTGTAAAGTTTATAAGCTACTTTTCGCTGGCAGGAGTTACATTTTCAAATTTTGTAGCATTATCCTGTACATAAAACAATTTGGTTCCATTAAAAGAGCTGGCACCGTTGACGGACGTAAAAAAGCTGTCATTTCCAATGGAAATGGTCATTTTGGATGGATCGTAATTACCATAAACGAAACATATTAACCTGAGTTCGATATAAGATTTATCTCACAGAAAGCCAATAGTGGGCCAG
>CAZPPK010000153.1:0-7111 GCA_964588415.1 uncultured Lentimicrobiaceae bacterium | reverse complement strand
AAAGCAAACTCCTTTTAATACCTCGATGGCTCTGCCTCGGGGTAGTTTATTTCAAGTTTGCAATGTTTCCCTTTTTGAATTCCGGATTGGACTAAATCTCTTTCACTGAATAGCCTTAAAGGTCTCATGGACCCCTTGAGTTTTCCTACAGGGGCACCAAAACTATGAAAGTGGGTTTCTTTGCCATGGCCTTCCAGAAGCTTGTTTTTATAGCTTAAGATTGTTGGGCCTGTTGTCTTTACGTAAGCTACCTGCCCCTTGTGTACGACCACATCTGTAAAGACTCCGGAAACCTGAAGCCCTGAAGTGAATTCAAGTGTGCTGACACCTTCGGAATGGATGGCTTTCATTACAGCCTCCAATCCACCTGTCTTTAAAGCCATTTTCGATGCAAATTCATCCAGAACGTGAGTCAGGTATTCAAAATCGGGACTTACAAACAACTGTTCCTGGGGTTTAGTGATGTCAGATCCATATTCCATGGTATCAATAGAATATGGAACTTTAGGAACTCCGGCTTCAAGAGCTCTTTTACTTTCTTTAATGAAAGAAAGCAGTCCCGCTCCATAGATTTTTGGTTTCTCAATGTCTCCCACCAAGCCGTATTCTACTGTCCACCAGTGAAGATTCCGGATCAATGCCAATTCAGATGGCATTCCCATGTGCGTGTTCAGATACTCTAACTCCTGTTCCGCTTTTTGAATCTCATCTTCCGGTGTGGTCGGGTTAGTTTTTAAAATTGACAAATGCCGGATGGCTTCATACAACTGATTGTCCTTTTTGGATGGGAAAGCCCTGGAACTCAGTTTTCCGAAATATACCAAGTAATCTGAATAATCAGCGTCTGCAATGATGGGGGCATGACCGGCAGCTTCGTGAAGAATATCAGGTGCAGGTGTGTAATCAATTTGGTTGATGGGACGAATATCGGCGGCAATGACCAAAACGTGATACTTTTGAAAAGCCATGAACATGGATGGCGGGATAAATCCATCCACACACACTGTCGCCCAGCCAATCTTCGACAAAATCTGGTTCATGTCGTCAATGGAGGGAATACGTTAGATGGAAATTCCTGTTTGTTTTAAGCCATTGATGTAGGAGGGGTGCGCTGTATTTTCAAATAAGCTATATTCCGGTGCATGACATAACACCAAATGGCATGATCGCGTGGAGTATAGCGATCATAATCCTGATCGACGATAAAGCGTTTCAGGTATTTCGGCATTTGATCAATGATGGAATTGGATTGCATTTATTGTTTAGAATAATTATGAATAATCTCAAAAGTAGGTATAATTTCATTAGGATAGACTGGAATTCCCTGATTAAACTTTAGCTTTGGCTTCCGTAAAAATAAAGAAATGGTTTACATCGCGTTACCGGTATTGAATGAATCGGGAGAGATCCCGCAGTTTATAGATGTACTTAAGAATCAGGATGAAAAAGAGTTTATTCTGGTGGTTTGTGTAAACCAATATGATCATTGGTGGGAAGATGAAAAATACAGGTCTTGGTGTGATGACAATCAGCGAAGCCTGCAAATTTTGAACGACGGAAAAGAGATTCCTTTAAAAGTGATTGACAAGAGCTCGAGAGGAAAAGGATGGCTCCGGAAAAAAGGTGGCGTGGGGCACGCCCGGAAGGTGATCATGGATTGGATCAGCGAAAGTGCAGAGAAAGGAGATATCATCGTAAGCATGGACGCCGACACTTTTTATCCAGCCGATTATTTAAGTACGTTGAAACGATTTTTTGAAGAAAATACAGAGAGCTGGGGAGTGGCGGTTCCTTATTATCACAAACTCACGGGAGATAATGTTCAAAACCGGTTGATTCTGCGGTATGAAATATATATGCGATGTTTTCTTCTGAACATGCTGCGCATCGAAAATCCGTATACCTTTACTGCGCTGGGCTCCGCGATGGCTTTTCCGGTTTGGGCATACCGAAAAGCAGGTGGCTTAACACCGGTTTTGAGCGGGGAAGATTTTTATTTCCTGCAGAAGCTCGTTAAGTACGGTTCTGTTGACTTGTATGTTCCGACCACTGCATTCCCATCATCGCGGCTTTCTGACCGTGTTACTTTTGGAACGGGGCCTGCTTTAATTCGCGGAAACCAAGGCGACTGGAGTTCATATCCCATTTATGCCCAACGTTTTTTCGATGAAATAGGAAAAACATTTCAGCTGTTTTCAGGACTGTATGAAAAGGACATTCCGACCCCCATGGATGATTTCCTGAAAAAACAGTTTCGTTCATCAAATCTTTGGGAACCAATACGAAGAAATTATAAAGACCATGAAAATTTTGTCAGGGCATGCCGGAATAAAGTGGATGGATTAAGGATTCTACAATACCTGCGCTTTAAGCAATCACAAGAAAATATCATAAATGAACCTTCTTTGGAAAATTGCCTGGAGCAGGAAAATCTACTCTATGAAAACCAGGAATGTATGGAAGAGATCATGGAAAAAGGATTGCCTGGTGCTTCTGTGGAAAGCCTTCAAAAGGTTCGTGACAGGTTATTTAAAAGAGAGATGGAAAAGCGTATGCAAACGAGCCGCTGAGTTTTACGAATTTCATGAGTTATTTCGGACAAGCTCCTTCTTTCCAGCTGAGACAGGTTCCTTTTTCCAGATTGAATTTGATATTGAAATAAAAATCCATTCCTGTCAAATCACCCATTCCCAACAGGGTTCCCAGTTTTTCCGTGCCTAAAGTAACCGTATAAATTCTCAATGCCAGTCCCAATCTAAGTTGTTGATAATCATACCATGAAACGGGCAGGCTTATGCCGAGCATTCTGGTGTCATAGCGTGGAATAACAGCCAGTTGCGCGGGTCGTCTCAATGATCGGTTGCTGAAACGAAGCGGATGAATCCAAAATCCGCTAACGTAGATATTTTTTCTCAGATGATAATCCATTTGAAGGCTGAGTGCAGCCGGAAGGCTCAAATATATGGATGAATTTTTCAGCGCTTTGGATGAGTCACCTTCAATAAGTTGTGATAAGGACCTCATGGTCGAATTCACAGTATTGGTAAATTGAATTTGATTGGTATCGAAAGTGAGATTTCCGGCCTGGAACTGATAAAGCCGTGCATTGTTTTTAAACCGGATACGGCCTATATCAAGAATTGAAAATCCAATTCGGTATTTATAGTCTTCGTAAGGTTTTGCGCACAAGGCCTTTTCCCCTTTTTCCGGGATATTGCTGACATTTTTTGTGTACAACAATCCGAAGCTAAAGCCAACGCCGTGCCCTTTGTCCCAGGGGTTAAAATTGGAATTTGTACCACTATAATCCACAGGGAGCGCCATCCCCACAGTAGCACTTATAGTGTCTAGTCGAATCTTGTAGTTTGTCGCCCAGTGGTATTTGAATTGATCCATGGCGGTATAAAATCCTTCTACGCCGTATAATACTTTGAATTCGATCCCTGCTGTAATTTTGTTACCGTAACGCTCATAAAAATCATAAGCATAGTTAAATGATAATTCAGCCCAGCTTAAAGAAGCTATTCCGAAATTAGTAATGCTGCTTTCCTTGTTTGATCCATTCTGACTGGGGCCGTCGTTGTACAGGTCCTGAAGAAACTGACCGGGGAAATGGTGTGCTGATTCATAATTGCGGAATGAAAGGCTGACCCCAAAGGCATGTTTTCCATCCTGTAACATTATTCCGGGACCCATCACCGTAACCATAGCCGCAATATTGTAATAAGGTTTATTTTTATAGTAAGTGTAAAAATTGTTGGACTTGTAAGAACCGTAACTCTGTGGTAGGCTGTCACCTCTGATGATGGTCCAGATGTTTGCATTCCCCTGAGGGATATAAGCAAAATTATTTTCAATCGACAATCCTGCTCCCACAATATTGATATCGAGATACACTTTGGAACCGGTCAAAAATGCAGGATTGATATTTTTCCCCGAGATGCCGCTGTAATTGCTAAATCCCAAGCCCAGCATCTCCTGCCCATTCATTGGTATGTTTAGAAGAATCAGCGCGACAAATATCGCATATTTGGTTTTTAACCCCATAAAATCTCATTAAATCAGAAGAAGCTTTTCCCTTTGTATAAAAACAGACAAACATAATAATTATTGTATTTGGATATGACGGTCGATGTTAAGGTCTTGTTATCTTTGCCTTTCAATGAGCCGATTTGATATCATAACTATATTGGGCCCCACGGCTACCGGGAAAACGCATCTGGCTGTGCAGTTGGCGTATCAACTTCATGGAGAGGTCATCAGTGCGGATTCGCGGCAGGTTTACCGTGGTATGGACATCGGTACCGGAAAAGATCTTTCTGAATATTTTATTGATGAACAGGAAATTCCACATCATTTAGTAGACATCGCAGAACCGGGAACAGAATACAATGTTTATTCTTTTCAGGAAGATTTTTTAAGAGCTTATCGCGATATTAAAGCACGGAAAAAGCAACCGTTGCTTTGCGGTGGAACAGGTTTGTACCTGGAATCTGTTTTGCTGGGATACCGGATGAAACGGGTTCCTGAAAATAAGAACCTGCGGGCAAAGCTGGCAGGCAAATCTTTGGATGAGCTGGTCACTTTTTTAGAATCTTACGGTTCGTTGCACAATACCACAGATACCACCGACCGGGAGCGCTGCATCCGCGCTATTGAAATTAAACAGTTTGAGAAGGATAACCCGGTTGAACCGGAATTCCCAAAACTAAATTCTCTGAATATTGGAATCCAACTGGAAAGACAGGAAGTGCGCGATCGCATTACCCGAAGATTAAAAGGACGTCTGGAAAATGGAATGATCGAAGAAGTACAAAGACTTTTGGACTCCGGTTTAAAACCGGATCAGCTTCGCTTTTACGGACTGGAATACCGGTATGTTACAGACTATATCACCGGTACAATCTCTTATCAGGAATTGTTTACCCAACTCAATACTGCGATTCATCAATTCTCTAAACGCCAGATGACCTGGTTTCGCAGGATGGAAAAAAAAGGAATAAAAATTCATTGGCTGGATGGCTTGTTGTCAGATGAAGACAAAGTGAAGCAATGCCTCAAATGGATAGGATGATTAGTTTCTAATATTTTTCATTGGAGCATGTGTGAAACGCGTGTCCTCAATACCAAAATCCGAATGAAATTCCATAAAACCATGGTTTAGAGGATAATTTTCGGGAGGAATTTCTATATTCGTCGTTTGAAACCTAAAATACAACCAGTAAATAACCAACGAATTTCCTGAAATGAGGTTCAAATTAAATAAGGAATCAAAATATAATGTTGTACATCATGGCACGATTTGCAAACGTGCGCCAGTAAGTGTTATAAAACATGATTTTTAACGTTTAAAAAAACCATATAGAAATGAAAAACAGAATCCTATTTATTAGTATTTTACTTATTATAACTTTTACTAGTTGTAATAATGCTTCAGTTAAAACAGAAAAAAAAGCAAAGGACATTGTACTTATTTTTAAAAATGCTCCCGTTTATAACATGTTTATTTTTCCTTCCGGTATAAGGTCAGGGAGTTTTCCACCTTTCCTGCTATCATATATTGACAGTAGCGGTGATTTGCTGTCAGGATATAACCCTTACAAAGCAGTGGATACTCTCACTATTAAGAATATCAAAAGAAATTACCTGGAGGTTCTGTATAAGTTTCAGGGGCTTGAAGATATTTTTTATTTATTTCGGAAAGGTGATACCATCGAATTTACATATGGTAGGGATATGTATCCTCATGTCAGAAGTTATACATCTGAAATATTGACCAAACAATATAATTTTCAAGCGAATATTAAAAACAGGCAGGTCAAATTTGGGTTTGAAAGTTTTACTTTACTTACATATGAACCTAATCGTATACTGAATAAATTAAAAGTTGAGCGGCCAAATATTTATAAAACAAAATTAAAAAGAATGCATGTCGATTTTGTGTCGGTTGATACGTTGAGAAAACAATTCCAAAAATATATTTTGAATTACCAGGATGCCTTGGATTCATTGTTTCATAACAATGCATTATCAGACATTTACTATAAATATTACAGCTATTTACTAAAAAGAAAAAAGGCAGAAGTTTCTATTAATGATTACAACTTTGCAAATGATAATAATCGTGTACAATTAAGTGCATTACCTCCTGGTTTTTTCAATGATAGTTTGATGCAATATGTCTCTTATCACAAGTTCGTGAATATATTTTTATATTATGTTTTGTGTCACGAAAAAAATGTAGCATTGATAAAAGGAAGTAATGGTTCAAGCTATGATACCAGACAAGTTTTTGAGAATGTAAATACCCTGACAAACATACCGCCTAAAACAAAAAACCTTTTGCGGTTTTATTGTTTAGAAAATATTATTGAAAATTTTTCAGTAGAAGACATTCACAAATATTTATCAAAATATTCGCAACTAACCCACGATAGTGTTAAAGCCAATTATTTGATTAAAAAATACAATTTGAATTTTAAGACAAGTAATGATTTACTATTGAAAAATGAGCAGGGTACTCAACTTTCTTTTAAGGATTTACTTAAACAGTATAAAGGGAAAGTAATTTATGTTGATTTCTGGGCCAGTTGGTGTGAGCCCTGTTTACGAAGTATGCCTTACGCCAAAAAGTTGCGCGAAGCGTATAAAAATAAAAGTGTTGCCTTTGTTTATCTTGCAAAAAATGATAAGGAAAATGCATGGAAAAAAGCTATTAGAAGGTCCGAGACAAATTATTTAGGAGAAAATTATTTTATTGTGAATTCGACAGTTTCTAAAATTCTTGAAGAATGGAAGGTCTATAGTATTCCTCGTTATATGATATTTGATAAAAAAGGAAATTTAGTTTATAGAAAAGCTCCCGGTCCGGGAAGCGAAGCAATAAGAAAGATTTTGAATAAATATTTAAGGGAATAAGAAAATATAGGGTTGTAATTTCTTAGCAGTCTAGAGTTACTGATCTTTCACTAGCCTCACTGGCGCGTGCCTGCAACGCGTGCCTGACATGCCCCAATGCATCCAATACTTTCTGCTTTTTTCAATACTTTTTATTTCTTTAGGGTCTGCTGATTTTCTAAAAAACACGCTGTAATTAACAGAAAATCAATGT
>CAZPPK010000152.1:0-7229 GCA_964588415.1 uncultured Lentimicrobiaceae bacterium | reverse complement strand
ATCGAAGATCACCGTGTACCTGCTGAAATTCGCTGTCTCTTTCTTTCGCCGGAACCATCCCGAATAGAGTGGAAAAGTAATAAAGAGGATTAGCGACCAACCCCAGATAACAACATTCAAAGGCAAAAGAATTGCAGGTTTGAAAGGTAAAATAAGCAGGGAAGCGATGACAGAAAAGGGGAATGCCCACATTAAAGCCATTTCTAAACGCTGCGACAACGGGAAAGCGACCTGCCGCATTTCCGGTGTTTTTTCGAATTTCTGTTCTACAAATTCAGGAATGTCTTTGGCATAAACCGGCCCCCAGATAGCTTCCCAACCGGCCTTTTTATGAATTACTCTATCCTGAATTCCGGTGGCAGCAAGTTGCGGAAGGACAACGTTTCTGTGGTCTACCAGTTCTTCTATACCGCTGGTTTTCAGTACGGATATTACGCTGTGGTTTGTAAAATGACCACCGGTTGAGGAACACCAGACATTATCACCTTTGCTGTTAGCGACAAGAAGATAAGCATCCATTCCCCGCAAGGCTTTTTTTACCCTTTCCACCGTAACCTGAAAATTGCAGGTAAGGAAAACGGGTGAATTCCTGTCCGGATGACCGATAATTCTTAATCCTGTTTTGCAGGGAAAAGGAAATCCCCGAAGCAGGGTTCCGATGATGTTGATGATCACGTACCTGAAATAATTCATGATTCTTTATGTTTGATAGCTACAAGCTCAATGAAGTTTCCCATTTTATTTAACCTTACCGATTTGATTTGAAATCCTGCTTGTTTTACTCTTTCCGGCAGGTTTTTTACGGCGCGGGTTCCGGTTTGTGTTAAGATGTAAGTGATAATCTTCACAGGTATGTTTACCAGCAGGTTGATTACTCTGAAAAAAAGATTCGACACTGTAGTTTCATCAGCTATCAGCAGTTTCCCGCCTTCTTTCAGAACCCGCCTTGCCTGTCTCAAAGTATAAATCTGCTCATCCTGAGAAAGCTCGGAAAAGCAGAGCCCGCTCATCACGGCATCATAAGATTCCGGTTTAAGACTTTCCATCTCGGCTACACCGGCTTCTACAAACTGAATACGGTTGGTAAGTTGAAGTTCTTCGGCATGTTTCCTCGCGATATCCAACATCTGAGGATTCACATCCATGCCTATAACTGTTGCCCCGCGGCGGGCAGCCCTTAATGTCAGAGCTCCCGTGCCGCATCCGATGTCAAGAACATTTTGACCTTTTTTAATGGGGGAGACCAATCTTTCGTAAGCTTTATCCAATTTGCCAAAAGAGAGAATATTAATGCCTTTGTCGTATCGGTCGGGTGCGGATTCAAGTATCTTCATGAAGACGTAAGTGCTCATATTGCCTGGTGTTGCCAGTAAAGATACGAAATGATTTGGACAACGGGAGTCTTACTGCGGAGTTTTTAAGCCGGATATGGTGTGCTGATTTTTATGATGCCACTGATGGATTAAGATTTGATAAAAGGTGTTTTGATATTAGAATGAAAAATCCAGGCAGAATTCACTCCTGCCTGGATTTTTAGGTTTAAACTCTTTTCAATTCAAGGCAAATAAAGTTCCATTTTTAAATCATTCCTTAATAAGAAATAAGCTTTGCATGCCGGATGGAATCTTTTTGCGCCGGAGTCCAGCGGTAGTTTCCTTCGTACAATCCTTTGGTTTCCCAGTCGCCATACATGGGATTGGGCAAAACGATGAATTTGCTTCCGAATTCATTGCGGATGCTGTCCACGATGCGGTTCCGGCTTTGAGTCGATTGGTTGTCAAACAAATGGGTAAAGTCAGCCAGGTTATCACCAATAAGCATTACGACATGGTGTGTTTCCCTTACTTGCATCCGTCTTGATTTTTTGCTGCTGGTTTGTTCTTTCAGTAGAAAATGTTTGTTGTCGATATAAGGAAATCCCAAACGGCGCAAATTTTCCATGGTTTCCTTTTGCAATTTGATATTTCTGTTTGAGATGTAGAAAACTTCAACCCCTCTTTTTTTGGCATACTGCAGAAATTTAACAGCTCCCGGAACGGGTGTGGCTTTTTCCAGTTTCACCCATTCACTCCATTCCTTGCCAGAGTATTCCTTATTTTCCTGAATCAATTTTCCATTAAACAGGCTGTTATCCAGAATAGACTCGTCGATGTCGGTAACGATGGCCAATGGCTTTGCCCAATGAACTCTCATAGCCAGAATACTGTTTAAACGGTATTTAGCCAGATTGAATGCCTGATAACACAACGCCCGGTGTTCGGCAGAAAGCTCCTGCCATAGAACCGATTGCATCATGTGCTCACCGACGGGAACTTCATAAGCTGTCTTTTGGGTTTTGGTATTTTCTTTGGGAGACTGTACAGTATTGCATCCGGAAAAAATCAAGCTGACAGCCAAAATAGTTATGAGTTTACTTTTCATTTTGCGACTTTTAAGATTTATTTTTTCAACTCTTCGGTACTTTCCTACCGGAGGAAGCGGGGTCAAATTTAACTAAAATCAGATTTCTAAAGCTGTTTATTTGCACTTTCGGAAAAATTAGAAAATTTATTACCATAAAAGGGAAATGGATATGTTTTTATTCTGATTCACCTCCCCGCAAATTTCGTAAATTGCACTCGCTTTTAAAAGCGAAAACATTATACCTATGGCAACTCAAAATAATTTTCTGGAGTGCTCTACGTCAAATTATTACGGTGTTCCGCCTGAAGGCGAAATTCAGACACGGGAGATTCATAAACAACCTACACCAAGGATCGAAAAGATCAGGCAATTATATTTTAACACCCAATCATCGGCTTCGGTAGAATTCCCTTACTGGTATACCCGCCGTTGGGAAGAGCTGGAGGGCGAAATTGCGATCGTGCGCCGCGCGGAAGCCTTAAAAGCTGGATTTGAACATAGCACACCGGTAATTTACCCCGGTGAATTGCTGGTGATGGGGAAAGCACCTTACCTAAGGGGCTCCTATCCAATGCCGTGGCTTTCGGAGGCTTTTTTTATGGCTCAAGAGGGTGAATTGTACCAGGCTGCCCTGGATGCAGGAAAAGTGAGTGCTGATCAGGTGACCACCATGGGTCAGGGCGGAGGTAATGTTACTGAGAGTGTGGGGAATGTGATCTCCATAGCAGGCAAATTCGGGCTTCGCAAAGAGGGAATGCCCATTCTGCTTGACATTGCAAAGAAATGGTACAATAAATCCGTGGATGATGTCGGACATAAATACGAACAAATGGTTCCCGGATATCATGAAAAAGAAGAGATCATGCGGGCTGTCATTTGTATGTTCGACTCAGGGTACACATTGCCGCAAGGTAGGGAAGTGATGAATTATTATTATCCTTTACAATACGGGATCGATGGCATCAAAGAGATTTGCGATGAGAAAATGAAGCAAACAGCCGGCTATCCCGGCATGGACCGGATCTATTTTTATAAAGCCGTTTATATTATTCTTGAAGGAATTCAGACATGGATAAAAAACTATGCTGAAGAAGCCCGTTTTATGGCTTCACTGGAAAAAGAAACAGCTGCAAAAGATGAATATCTCGATATTGCCGAACGCCTTGACTGGTTGACAACCAATACTCCCAGAAATTTTCACGATGCATTGCAACTGGTATGGATATTCCACGTTGCCGTGCTGAATGAAGATGCTATTTCGGGACTCTCACCCGGACGACTGGGTCAGATTTTGTACCCTTACTGGAAACGAGATATGGATCAGGGACTGCTTACGCGTGAAAAGACATTAGAGTTGTTGGAAAGTATGCGAATGAAATTTACAGAACTGGATTGTTTTGCTTCCATGGGGGTTGTTGGCGGAGTGTTGAGTGGAAATACTTTCAATAATCTCTGTGTTGGTGGTTTGACAAAAGATGGTAACAGCGCGGCAAACGAGCTGGAAATACTGATTATGGAATCCGCCATGACCTGTGATACACCCCAACCGACTTTGAGTTTGCTATATGATGAAAAACTTCCCGAAGATTTTCTCATGAAAGGGGTAGAGTGTACAAAGATTGGAACGGGCTACCCGGCTTGGGTCAATAACAGGGTTGCCATGGAATTCCTGCTCAACAATTTCAAAAATGAGGGTATGGCACTGGAAGAAGCACGTGCCTGGTCCATTGGTGGATGCCTGGAGACTTCCGCAGGAAGCTGGATGCCCTTAAACATTGATGGCGTAACCCATTATATTCCGGGTGGATCAGCACCTGCCACCAGTGTCGGGGTTCATTTTATTTCGCTTCCGAAAATACTGGAAGCGGTCTTATTTGACGGGCTCGATAAAAAAACAGGAAGAAGAGTATATCCGTCTCATGGCTTCGCTCTCACTTCTTACGATGAAGTTTGGGAAGCCTTTAAAAAATATTTCAACATAACAGTTGAAGTGCTGACACTGACTAACAACATTCAACATGATGTATGGGGAAGGATTTCTCCATCCATCATCAATAGCATGTTGAAACCAGATTGCCTGGAAACAGGAAAGGATATCAGCAGAAAGGGAAGTCGCTATAACCGGACTTTCAATGTGGAAATTTGTGGTGGTGTGAATCTGGTGAATTCACTGGCTTCCATGAAGAAGAATGTCTTTGAAGAAAATAACTTCTCACTGGACATTCTGAAAGAAGCCATTGAAGCGAATTTCGGATATGCCCCTGCAGCAGAAACCGGAGCTTACAGCCCGACAGAACAGGCAAAAGCTTCTTATTACAATGACTGGTTGAAAATTCATAAACAGTGCCTCGACGCGCCGAAATACGGAAATGATGATGAATATGTTGACAGCCTGTTCCGTGAATGGCAGGAGTATTTCAGCGCCACCTGCGAAAATTATATTTCGTTATACGGGGAGCCGCTGTATTCTTGCCAGATATCTGTTTCTACGCATGGTCCTATGGGAGCCGTAACACTGGCAACACCTGACGGCAGGCTCGACGGTACGACCTTTGCTGACGGTTCCGTGTCGGCTTATCCGGGTAGCGATAAAAACGGGCCATATGCTTTGTTTTCGTCAGCCACCTGTTACAATCATGCCTTGTCGCAAAACTCACAACTTAATATGAAAATACATCCATCGGCCATTGCAGGACGCGAGGGTGCCCGCAAGTTCCTGGAAATGATCAAATCTTACCTGCGAAAGGGCGGCTTTCATGTTCAGTTCAATGTAGTGGATTCCAGGATGCTGAAAGATGCTCAGGTCCATCCTGATAAATACAGGGGGCTGATGGTACGTGTAGCAGGATTTACCCAGTATTGGGTGGAACTTGGAAAACAAATCCAGGATGAAGTGATTGCACGGACCGAATATTCAGAAATATAAAAGACACAAAGATGAATCATATCGATTGTAAATATTACCTTGCCACGGATGTTTTCAAAGGCATTTGTAAAAGGACCAAAGAAAGTATTCTTGCCGATGATCCGCACTGCGAGGATTTTGAAAAAGCGCCCAAATGCAAGCATTGTAAGCATTTTACTACCGATGATGAGTTTATGGGCTTGTGTATGAATGAAACTCCGGCTTATCCTGATATGCAGGCAGGCACCTGTAAAACATTTTCATGGAATTAGCAAACCAGGTTTCAGGAAGTATCTTTGATGTACAAGGCTTTTCTGTTCATGACGGACCTGGAGCCCGAAGTCTGATATTTCTGAAAGGTTGCACACTGAATTGCTTTTGGTGTTCCAATCCGGAAGGGATTGGTATTAAAAATGTCCCATTGTATTATGCTTCCAATTGCATCGACTGTGGAAAATGTATGCATAACTGCCCTGTGGGAGCCATCCGTATCACAGAAGAAGGTCATTTCATAGACAGAAGCCTGTGTGTGGACTGTACGGATTATCGCTGTGCTACTGAATGCTATACTGATGCGCTGCGGTTTAGCGGACGTACGGCAACAGTCGATGAACTTTACAAGACCATTCAGCGTGACCGCCCTTTCTGGGGAAAAGGTGGCGGTATCACTTTGACAGGCGGAGAACCGTTGTTTCAGGTGGATTTCGCATGCGAGATACTTGAGAAATGTTATGATGCATACATCCATACAGCCATTGAAACCTGCGGAAATGTTCCATGGAAAAATTTTGAGAAAGTCATTGAATTTCTAGACTGGATATTTTTCGACTTAAAACAGATGGACTCCGAACTTCACAGAAATGGAACTGGTGCATATAATGAAGTGATTACCGGCAATGTGATGAAGCTTTCCGAAAAATTTAAAGGACGCGTGATCTTTCGCCTGCCGTTGATCCCGGGTTTTAATGATTCAAAAGAGAATCTTGAGAAAATCGCTGCTTTGATTTTAAAAACAAAATGGAGAGAGATCAATATCCTGCCACTGCACCATCTGGGCAGGGAGAAATATGCATCACTCGGAAAAGAATACCGCGGTGGTTCTTATCCGGTGCCTTCCCCCAAAGAATTACAGGCAGCCAAAGAAGTGTTTGATTCACACAGAGTTTCCTGTTACATAGGCCATGAAACGCCATTTTGAAACCCTTCAGCCTCCGTATTTAAAGACTAATGTCGAGATCATAATCTTCCAGAAGTCCCGATAAACCATTTATTGAAAACTTTGCTTTTTTAATCCGGTTTACAGCCGGATTGATGGAATAATTGAATGAAGTCCGGAAGTCTGCTTTTCCCAGATTTGTATTTTCAAACATGGCGCCTGTGAAGTCGCAACGGTCGAAAACAGCACTGCTTAAATCACATTCCGTGAAATCCACTTCATGAAGCTTTACTTCTTTAAAGCGTGTTTGCTTTATCCTGGTTTGATAAAATGATGACAAGTTCAGTAAGCAATTCTCGAAGCTGACTGAAAAACCAATGGCATTACACTCTTCAAAATGAAGTCCCAGCATTTTACAGTCTTTAAAACTCACAATTCGAAAAGCTGTTTTTACCAACCGAACCATACTGATGTTGCATCCGGCAAACTTACATTCCACAAATTTCAGGTCACTAAAATTAGAATCGGAAAAATCGCAGTTGATGAAGATACAGTTTTCGTATTCGCCTTTTGCAAGGGGTTCCACAGTATAATCGGCTTTTTCAAAAGTTTTGCCTTCGAAATATCTTTGTTCCATGCTTGGTTCTTATTGCGATTTGCTGTCGCTTTTTAATTAGGAATTGCGTTATTAAAATAGAAGCTAATATGATGGTTTTTAATTAGTGAAACTCTATTTTGAAAATCCGCGATAAGCGGAGCATTCGA
>CAZPPK010000151.1:0-7272 GCA_964588415.1 uncultured Lentimicrobiaceae bacterium | reverse complement strand
TGATTGTACACCAATAATATATTTGTTTTTTTTAAAATATTTTTCAGTGTTTAACATTGCCTTGAGCACTTCGGGGCTTTGCATATCACCCTTAAACAGTAAGAAAACAGGTTTTGTTCCTCCAAAATCCCGGTTCATAATTCTATCAGCAATAGATGCAGGGTGATTTGGTTTAAAATATCCACTGACGCTAACCTGTCTTTTAATCATAAAAATTCCGATGATGCTGGTTGCAAATAGCAGGCCCCAGACAATCAAAATAGCTTTGTGATGGCGAATGACTAGTTTATTAAGCGGTATTAGAATAAACCTTGTCATCAAAGCCGATTCATTTTGAGAGGGGCGGTTTCGATTTTTCAGCTTTTTCACAGGCAAAACAGCCAGAACAGCGGGAACAAAAATTAGGGCAAGTAACGCAGAGAAAAAAGTGCCCAAAGCAGCCAATAATCCAAAATCACGAATCATCGAAAGGTAAGAGCCGAAAATAAATGACAAAAATCCTACCATTGTGGTTAATGCAGCAAGGATTACAGGGACAATTATCAGGGATACAGATTTAATCAATGCCTTTTTTGCATTTTTTTCTTCACACTGGTTTACGCGGTTCAATACGTGTATTGCATAAGCACTTCCTACAGCAAGAACTATAATCGGGACGTTGTCTGAGACCATTGATAGGTTAAAGCCCATCATAACAAAAATTCCCATGGCCCAGATTATAGCCAGGATTGCAGTCAATAAAGGTAAGACAACCCCCCTTAAAGAACGAAAGCTCAGAAACAATAATCCGGCAATCAATAAAAAGGAAATGGGAATTAACTTTTTCAGGTCGTGCGAAATAACATCGGCAACATATTTAGTCAAAAAAGGAGACCCGGCAAGGTAA
Organism: uncultured Lentimicrobiaceae bacterium; assembly: GCA_964588415.1. GTDB lineage: Bacteria > Bacteroidota > Bacteroidia > Bacteroidales > F082 > Sulfidibacterium. The sequence continues at coordinate 6,386 of CAZPPK010000151.1, read as the reverse complement.
TAGCTTTCATGTAAGTGCAGGCCCTTCATTATTTTCATAATCGTTTGGGATACCTGACTAACATCGGTATCAACCTGAAACGTAAAAAGGATAACTGTTGCTGTAGCATCTTTTGAAATAATATTGCCGGTAACCATCTTGTTGGCTAAAATTTCTTTTTTTAGTGAATCCGCCTGCTGAAGGTTATGCGGCCAATTATTTTCATTAATCAGCTGATTCAACTGAAAATCATTGCTGTCAATTTTAAAATTCACCATGTTGATAAGGCTGGTCACTGAATAAATGCCTTTGGTTTCGGACAGGGTATCAGTAATTTTTTGAATGTCGCTAAGTGTTTCAGGCCTTAAAACGTTATCTCCCTTTAAAATAACCATTCCCATTTCATTTCCGCCAAATTGTTTACCAACTTCTTTAAATGTTTTGACAATCGAATCGTTTTTTGGCAATGAATCGACAATATTAGAATCGACCCTCAGATATTTGAGTTGATATCCAAAAAAAATGGTCAGCAACAAAATAGCAGCCAGGACAGGCCACCGGTATTTAACAATAAAATTTGTGAATTTTTCCATTAAGTTACTATTTTATCCATTTATATAAAAAGGGTACCTATAATAGTTAATACCAAATAACCCAACCGGTTGTTGTTTAAAGCTGAGAAAAAAACCCTTCATTTTGCGGCAGTTACTTTGGTAATTTTGTCAAGTGTTTTTAAAAACATTTTTTATCTAAAATAGGGTCATGGTTTGAGATTCCGGTAAATTTTATTTACCTCTGCCAGTTCTTTTTCATCAGTAGTCACCCTTTTTTAATCGTTTATTTCCCACTGATGTTTTCCATCGATGGGTTCGTCAACCGATTGTAACATTTCCTCCTGTAATTTCAGCACGTCGTCATTTTCAATTAAATGAATGCCTGATAACCTGCTTTTCCGTTTTGATTGTCTATTTTAGTCATCAATTTTTCGGGGTTGGTACGTTGCATTTCCCGCCAGAATGTCCAGAAAAACCTGACCGGGTTTACCGTTTTTTTCATCTTTCCCTGCGCATCATGCAATTTTTTCAGCCGCTGAGCTATTGCCGGTGTCGCTTTGCGCGGATGAAACAGCCTGTATTTGTTCAGATAGGCCATCCGGTAGTCTTTTATCAGCATTTTTTGTACTTCGTTCGGATTCATACCATCGGTTTTTACGGTGGCGTGCAGGGCATCATACAATTCCCAGTTTTTGTGCAAAAACCTTCCTTCACGTTCCACATCATTGTAAAGAGCTGTTCCGGGATAAGGGGTGAGGATGGAAAACTGTGTTACCCGCGGATTGACTTTTTGTACCCATCGGGCTGTTTGCATGGCCATCTCTTTGGTTTCGTTTATATCGCCGACAATAAAGCTGCCATGGATGTTAATGCCATATTTGTGCAGCAACTTGATGGCCTGGTCCTGTTCTTTGTTGCCCACATTTTTCCCATAATCATTGAGTGTTTGCTCGTTGTGGCTTTCCAGCCCGAGAAAGACCTGAAAAGCGCCCGCTTCAGCCATCCGTTTTACCATATCTTCGTTGCGAACAAGGATGTCTACACGGGAGAAACACCACCAGATAATGTCATTCATCTTCCTTTTTTCCAGCTCATCGGCAAAATTCATCACCCTTCTTTTGCTCAGGGTAAAATTGTCGTCCATGAAGGCAAAAGTGCGGTAACCGTAATCATGATATAGTATTTCTATTTCGTCGGCAATGGATTTTGCCGAACGGTAGCGCCATTTGAGCCCGCCGAATTTTGAAGACGAGCAGAAATAACAGTTAAAGGGGCATCCGCGACTGGTGATGAGGTTTGTAACGGGTAAGCCGGCCATTTGGCTGCTGTATTTTTTTAAGGAAAGGAGATCGCGGGCAGGAAAGGGCATGGCATCAAGATTTTGCGGGGGTGGTGCCACCGGCGTACGGATAAGGTTGCCATCGCGGACAAATGAAATCCCTTTTACTGTCGACAAATCCTTTTTCTTTTCCAGCGCGTCTATAAGGTTAACGATAATCTCTTCCGCTTCTCCTCTGATAATAATATCCACAACGCCTGTTTCCAGCGCTTCTTTGTCAAGGAAAGTAACGTGGTATCCGCCCATAGTTACCATCTTGCCGGCTTTTTTTGCAGTCCGGGCTATTTCCACAGCTTCCGGATAACGTGGCGTGTCGGCAGAAATTCCGATTAAGTCGAAAGGGGCAAAATCTTCCGGCAACAGTTTCTGCTGTTCGATACTTCTGTCAATTATTTTTACTTTATGCCCTTTTTCGCGAATGACAGCAGCAAGATAAGCTATTCCCAACGGGGGAAGTGCAACTTTCATTTTGGCGTAAATGTTGGAACCTTGCGGGCTAATGAGCAATACTTTCATTTTATTCTGTTTTTTTATCCTGAGAAACTCAAATTGAAAAGGTCTTGTCGGGCGCTTACGATTTCTTCAGGAAGAAATTTCCATCGCCTTTTCTCTTTTTTACCTCATCCAGACTGATTTGATAAGTAGCATACTCATGGTAGACTTCACCGTTAAGTTGTTCTACCACGTTTTTAATTCCCGGCATGAAATCGCCTACCCTGTTTAACTGTAATTCGTTATAGCGTGAATTATTTATTTTTAGTGACACTTTTAATGAAGTCAAAAGAGCAGCTTCCAAATCTTTATTTTGATGATTGGGAACGATACCGTAGATCAATCCGCTGAGCGTGGTTATCTTTTTGAAAATTTTTATGGCGCTCCATAAACGTAACCGACTGAATAAGTTGTATTTTCCTTTATTTTTTTTTAAAACCTGATGGATTTCCGGAACAGTAAATAAAAAGGCAACAGGCTCATCTTCAAAATACAGAAAGAGAATGTTTCTTTTATTAAGGACAGGCCGGAGTAATTTACAACGGTCCAACGACCGTTGTTGGCTCATGGGAGCCATCCCGGGAACGGTAGTCCAGACTTTATTAAAAACGAAAGTGAAGTCTTTCGAAAACCGTTCACAATCTTTCGGGCCATAAGTTTCGAAGCGATAACGGGGGTCATCAAAGAACTTCATCGCTTTTCTTTCAATGAATTTCCATTGGTAGGAATCTTTCAGAGATATACGGTAAGTTTTTTGATGTATGGAATCTGTAAAACCATAACTCCAAAACAAATTGTTGTAGTAAACAGGGTTATAAGGGACTCCATAAACCGGTTCAAAAAAACCACGGATAAGACTACCGGAGAAGAATCCGGGACCTCCAAGATAAAAAGGCCCCTGCATGATTTTTATCCCTTTTGAAAGCAGCCACTCTGCGGCAGCATTAAAGAGAAGTTCAGACCCTTTTTCATCGTCTGTACATTCAAAAAAACCGAAATAGCCTGTTAAAAATTGTTCACCCGGGTTCTTTTTCCAGTAGAAAGCAGCAATTCTGCCTATCAGATGTTTATTAACGTCATAAAGTAACCACCGTTTGGCTTCACTTTCTTTAATAACTGAATTCCCTGTAGGATTAAAAAAGCTTTTTGTGTCACTGTATAGTGGACTAATCCACTTGAACTCTCCTATATGTTCATACAACAAAGCCGGAAGCCGCAGGAATTTTTTTGCCTGTTTTCTCGTTTTTACCTCGGTCAAATGATGCATTACAAGATCCATTTTCTGTGCTGTTTGGCTATGATTTATCGAATACTGTTTCTCCGTTTTTTTAAACCTCGTTGGCCTCTATCTTACTATTCATATAGATTATGAAGTTTTTTTTACCCGCTCAAATTGCTGTGCCGGATCAAAAAGGTAGCGATAGGTAACATGTGTTTTGTGAATGATTCCCCCGATTTGTTCTACCAGTTTCATCATTCCCAAATTAAAATCACCCACCCAGTTCATTTCCAAATCGGTATATTTTACTCTTCCGCTAAATATTTCCTTTTCAAATCTGACAATGAGCGCAGATTCGACGCCTCTGCCCTGATATTCGGGAACTACACCGAAAATCAATCCGATAAGCCGGTTACATTTTTTAAATATTTTTAGTTGGGTCATAAGAGCGAACTTATTTAGCATATTCATTTCCCCATTAAATTTTCTTATAATCTGGTTCAGGTCGGGAATCATTACATAAAAGGCAATGGGCTCGTTATAGTAATAGCCAAAAATTACGGCATGACGGTCCATGATAGGTTTCAAAGTTTTGAATAATAACCTTGCCTGTTCTTTACGTATTCTGCTTACACCAGGAAAGCGCGCCCATGCTTTATTAAAAACGACCATAAAGTCATTTGGAATATGAGAAGCATTTTTTTTGTCAAGTATCTCAAAATGATAGCCCGCATCACGGTGTAGGCGTGCAGCTCTCTCCCTGATTTTGGGCGAATGCGAACCGCCCTGAACATCAATATGATACGTGTATTGGTTAAAATAATTTTTGAACCCATAGCTTTCAAACAGTTCATTATAATAGAGATAATTATAGGGCATATTGAAAACGGGTTCATAAAAGCCCTTTTTCAGGCAACCCCAAAAGTTATCCCTGTTTCCAAAATTTACAGGCCCGTCCATTGCTTCCATCCCCTTGTTTTTCAACCAGTTTTTCCCCGTATCGAAAAGGACCCGGGCAGCATCTTTATCATTAATACAGTCAAAAAAACCTATACCCCCTGTGGGCTGTTTGTTTTTCGAAGCACTTCTTTTATCAAAAAACGCAGCCATTCTGCCCACCATATTATTGGAAGAGTCGAATAAAAGCCACCGGATTGCATCTCCAGTCCTGAACAAGTGATTTTCCACAGGGTCGAACACTTTCTCAATTTCTGAATCCAGTGGTCTTATCCAGTTCTTATCATCTTTATATAGTGTTGATGGGAAATCCAAAAAGGATTTTATACTTTCTTTCCTATCAACAACTACCGTATAAAAGCTATCAGGCTTCATTTGTCTTAAATTCTCTTTTTAAATATTTTTTCTGAAAGATACTTTCGGTGAGTTTTTGCAGTTTCTGGTCGTACTTGACCATCATTCTTTTATATTCAGGGTCGTAAAGTACGGCCTCAGCTTCTTCATCTTCACCCTTCACATCAGGAGTCAGTATATTATATTTAAAGTTCTTATAGTGGTCACGAATTGAACAAGGCATTAGAATATTCTCCCGGTGATCAGGGTTTTCAAATCCATAATCTTTTTGCCATTTTCTTCCATTTTTAAATAACCTTGACTGAAGAGCATCTTCTAATGTTTTACCATTGGCATAAAGATTTTTGATATTATCAACATAGTAGGGGACAAAAACGCAAGGCATGATGTTACCATTCCAATCGATATAAAAATATCCGTTCCACCTGCCATATGCAATACAGCCGCTTGATAATGATGAAGAATTCCAGAAGTCGGCGATGGGAAAATGTTTGTCTTCAAGAAGGTGAGCCCATTGTTTATACAATTTAACCCTCTGTTCAGGTGTAACCATTAAATCAACAACATCTTTACCTCTGCCAATGGGCATCAACTGGAATTGCCACATGTATGAAACGCCCAGTTCATTAAAGAAATATTCATAAAAATCATCCTGAAGCAACATTTCAGCATTCTGTCTGGTGGCGGTCAGGGAAATTCCAAACGGGATACCGGCATTGCGCAGGTTAGACATCGCCATCAATATCATATTATAGACACCTTTACCGCGCCGTTCGTCTGTTTGTTGTTCCCACCCTTCGACAGAAATAGCAGGGGTAACGTTGCCCAGTTCGGCAAGTTTATTAGCGAGCTTCTGTGTCATCAAAGTTCCATTAGTATAAACGAGAAAGAACATGTCGTTAAATTCCTCAAATAAATCCAATATGGTTTTACCATCAGATTTGTACATAAAGGGTTCACCGCCGCTGATTACCATAAACCGGCTTCCGAAAATATCGTGGGCTTCTTGAACAATACGTTTTGATGTTTCAAAATCAAGTTTTTCGGCTATAGCCGAATTTGCAGAAGCGTAACATCCTGTACACTTCAAATTGCATCCTTTACCAGGCGACAATACAAGGAATTGGGGAGGATAATCGCCATATTTTTCTTTAAATGCTTCTTTAACAGGATTCAGTTTTTTGTGCCTGTCGGGAGAATAGGAATCACCTACAAAGACCTGAGCCATTTTTTTCATAACCCTGGGTTTTATGAAGCCTTTGTCGAGGTTATTTCTTACCTGGTCAACAATTGAGGACATGAATGCATACTGGTCCAGTTTTTCCTGTTCCAGTTGTTGGCGGCCCATGTCCATTAAGCTGGAATAAAGATATTTATCAAGCTGTTTTACAGCCATACCACGTAACACTTTATTAGATATAACCTGGTTGACCATTTCCTTAAATAAATTTTGTTTGACGTTTTTCATTGTGGTAGATTTTTAAGTTAGTTA
>CAZPPK010000150.1:0-7292 GCA_964588415.1 uncultured Lentimicrobiaceae bacterium | reverse complement strand
AAATTTTCAAAATGCTCAGAAGAAATATATTTTTCCAATCTGTTACAAAGCTTTTGGTTCTCAGTTGAATTTCCTTTCAAAGAATCGAACTTCAAAATATAAACTTCCTTTACCCCTTTCAGATATCTGAATACTTTCGACAGTTTTTGCTGTTCGGGAGAGATCGAATCGCTGTGAATGATCTTTAATTCAAATCCCGACTTGTGCGAGTAGGATTTCAATGCCGCACCTATCTGGTACCGGCTGCATCCCCAAAGGGAAAGCAGTGCCGGAACCAAAAGCAGGAAAACAAACCGCTGAACTTTATTTCCTTTCATCTTTCTTATTCAGTTTCTGCAAATCGCTCATTCCATGTATGTTCATGGATTTGGAGATTTCACTGATAGTCTTCATGTCAATCAAACCTGTAATGCTCATAATCATGGTCTCATGCGAACCATTGACGATCATCAGTAATTCCTTGATCTTTCCATTTTTATCCTGACGGGCAAGAAATTTCAAATTGCTACCGTCACTCTTGATGGACATCAAATCCTTAAAACCAGTGGTTGGAACCATCCTTTGAATCACATGATAAAAATTCAAAGCCTTGATGGAATCTTTCGGCTCATACACCAGCATTTTCAGACTCTTTATCTGCTTGATGGCGTTTTGAGCAGCTATCGCTTTTCGAGAGCTATCGTGCATGTTGAAACCCGACATCATATTGAACAATTCCGGAGATACATTAATGCTTGTGAAGCCATCTTTCCCCGCATATTTCTCATACAGCCCGTCGATGGCTGACTGGGCCTTTGTAACTGAAGGCATCAATGCCATCAGGATTACTACTAACGTAACACTTAACTTCTTCATGATTTCAATTATTAAATGATTATTATTCTTTGATTCCTAAATTTATATAAACTCCATTGATAGAGCGCATAAGCTCTCGCGCTTTATTCATTTCCTCAAGATATTTAACGTTACTGAGAGCCTGTTCCATATTGCTTATTTTAGACATCTGCTGCATGGGCTCGTCAAATTTTTCAGTGGTACTTTTTACAGGATCCAGCCCTTTATTCAGATTATCAGAAACTTCCGTCAAGATTTTTTTTGTCTCAGCATAAGCTACTTGTGGATTACTAATAGTTCCTGGTAGCTGCCTTTGTGATGAAAACACACCGCCGCCAATCCAAAGCGCGATAACAATTACCGCTGCCGCTGCCAAACCAGAGAGCGTATAAATCCACTCATGACGTCCCCACCTATGGGAATTGCCTTCAATCTGAGCCAAAACTGCCCGATCAAACTCATCATCCAGTGTGTCTTCTCCCTCCAATGTTGTCAATGAACGGAATAACTCCTGATCGGGCCGGAGCCTTTCGGGAACAATTTTCTCAGCAAAAAAGCGCTTTAGAGTAACTTCTTCTTCCAGGGAAGTTTCACCTGCATAAAATTTTTCAAGAAGTTCCTTAATGCTGTTGTAATTCATTTTGTTGTAACTTTTCAATAGTTTCTCTAATTTTCTTTCTGGCTCTGGACAGATTCACTCTGATATAATTTTGATCAAACCCTGTTATCTCCATCATCTCTTCAAAACTGCATTCTTCAACATCCCGCAGCTGAATGATGGTTTTTTGCTGTTCCGGCAACTGATTTACGAGATTTATCACTGTTTTGACCATATCCCGCTGCTCACTGAGTCTGTAAGGATTGTCGTCAACGTTCTGCCCCACATCAAAAACCAGGCTCACGGCCTTGTTCTTTTTCATCTTTAGCCTGTCCAGACATTGATTTCTCGTCATCGTCATCATCAGAGCATCAACACTCTCATATTTTCTAAGATCGGAACGCATACTCCAAATTTTCAACATTACCTCCTGAACCACATCCTCAGCTTCTTCGCGATTTCTCATCAACCGCAGAGCAAGTCTGAAAAGCTTGTTCTTCAGAGGCAAAATCCGGACCTTAAATTCTTCTGTATCCATTCAACCTTTATGACGATTCCGTGAAAAAAATATTACATCTATAAAGATAATTAATTCTGACTGTGGCTTTTCAGTTATTGTAAAGACAGTCGGAAGTCAGAAGACAAAAGTCCGATGTCTGCGCAAGCGTTCTGCAGTCGTCATTTTAAATTATTCTCTTGTTGCCATTTTTAACTGTTTTTGTTACTTGTTTTTTACTTAAAAATGGCCAACATATTTCAGGCATTGACAATCAACACCTAATCACCATTTACTAATCACGATTCACTTTTTAGGGCGGCTTAACGGGCTTTCCGTTCAAGTTGCCAAAAGCCCTTGTGTGCATCTGCAGACGGTACGTGGGCTTCCTCCGGTCGCCTCCGCCCGCTGGCCAGCTGCTACACAGCGCTTCCGGCAAGCTTCCACTTCAATCCCGGCCGCGTTGGATGCGAGACATAAGGATTTTTGATGTAGGATGTCAAAGTTTTCCAAAATTTATGGAAACCAAAGAAAAATTCCCGTTTAATATTACTGGAAATGCAATTATAAGAGATGTTTCAAACTTTAGAAAACTCACAATCGTCTGACCACCGTCTCACCACCACAACAACCAAAACATCACGATCTAAACTAATTTTACTATATTTGTTTCTTTCCCAAACAATTATTAATCAAACAACAAAGCATATGTTTAAAGGACACCCAAAAGGACTCTATGTAGCCTTTTTCGCGAATATGGGCGAACGGTTCGGTTATTATACCATGCTGGCCATATTTGTACTCTATATTCAATCAAAATTCGGATGGTCGGCGACTCAGGCGGGCCATGTTTACGGCGCATTTTTATTTGGCATCTATTTTCTGCCGCTGTTGGGCGGCTTTATTGCCGACAATGTGTTAGGATTTGGAAAAACCATTGTCCTTGGGATTATCGTCATGTTTACCGGATATCTAATGCTGGCCATTCCCGGCACCGGACAATGGTTTATTTATGGCGCCCTGGCAGTCATTTCATTGGGAACCGGGCTTTTCAAAGGGAATTTGCAGGCCCTAGTCGGAAATCTGTATGATGAAGCCAAATACGCCAAACTGCGCGACTCAGCGTTCAACATTTTTTATATGGGCATCAATATCGGCGCTTTCTTTGCCCCCAGTGCTGCACGGAGTATGAGAAACTGGATCATGGGCTTGAATGGCTTACACTACGATGCCGCCATTCCTTCCCTGGCTCACAAATATCTGAATGGAACGTTGGAAAGTACCGCTGCATTGACAAAATTTGCCCAGTCGGAAATGGGACCTCACTTTACCAACCTAACGGATTTTGCACATCAATACATTGATACCATAAGCAAATCCTACAATGCTGGCTTTGCAGTGGCTGCAGTCAGTATGATCCTTTCAATCGCCATCTTTATCGGTTTTCGTAAGTATTACAAACATGCTGATGTAACCCACAGGGAACAAAAAGCCAAAAATAAAGAACAAGTTGTGGAGCTCAGTAAAAAGCAGGTTCGTGACCGGCTTATGGCTCTGGGGCTGGTATTTCTCGTGGTCATCTTTTTCTGGATGGCATTCCATCAAAACGGTTTTACCCTGACCATTTTCGCCCGCGATTACACAGTAAATGCGGTCAGTAAAGGAACGGCTATCATTTTTAACCTTTCCACTTTCCTGCCTTTATTGCTTGCTGTTTTGGGCTTTGTGCTCCTGATCGGAAAAGGGAACTCTGCTAAAGTGAAGTGGTTCGGGTTACTTATTGCGCTGGGTTCAATGATCGTTGCCTATTTCACCATCGGACAATTAACCGCAGAAGGAAATCCTATTTCTCCTGAAATTTTCCAGCAGTTCAACCCCATCTTCATTGTTTTTCTCACCCCCATTATTGTGGGTTATTTTACCTATCTGGGAAAACGGAATAAAGAGCCATCATCGCCTAAAAAGATCGGAATCGGGATGATCATTACTGCTATCGGGTTTACCATTATGATTTTGGCTTCAAGAGGATTGATGAGCCCACACGATTTGGCTCAACAAGGTGGCGTTTCAGACACGCTCCGCTCCCCTTATTGGCTCATCGGAACCTATTTTACGCTGACCATAGCAGAACTTTTTTTAAGCCCTATCGGAATCTCATTTGTATCGAAAGTAGCACCACCACAATTCAAGGGGTTGGCGCAAGGCGGATGGCTTGGCGCTACAGCTATTGGAAACTTATTTGCAGGCTTTATCGGCCCGTTTTGGGATAAATGGGAACTGTGGCAATTCTTTTCGCTCCTGGTTGGGCTTACCTTATTATCGGCCCTGTTCATTTTTTCTATTTTGAAATTGCTGGAAAGGGCCACACATTCCTAATTGAAAGAGAGTTCGTACCTTCTCCAAAGTTTAAAACAGGTTTTATATGTATCCTGTTCGTGGTATATTAAGAACCTATATTCTCAATAGTTGAAAAAACTTTGGAGAAGGTTTATCTTTCCCGATTTCGCTACTTTTGCGCCATGAATCACACGTTTGGTCAAAAACATCGTTTTAACTCCTATTCGAATTACTTTAAAAAGACTTTCGGAGAAAGGGTGCAAAAAATTACGGTTGATGCCGGTTTTACCTGTCCCAATCGCGACGGTTCCCTGGCACGGGGCGGCTGCAGCTATTGCAACAACGATGCCTTTAGCCCTTCCTATTGCCATCCGGGTAAAACCATAGTGCAACAGGTGGAAGAAGGAATAGAATTCCACAAAGTAAGGTACCGGAGAGCCAACAAGTATCTGGTTTATTTTCAGGCTTATTCCAATACTTACGCACCACTTTCACGTTTAAAAGACCTTTACGAGCAGGCACTGAAACAGGAAGATGTGATTGGACTTGTGATCGGCACCCGGCCGGATTGTGTGGATGATGAAAAGTTGGATTATCTGAAGGAGTTGTCCGAAAAATATTACATCATGGTGGAATATGGCATCGAAAGCGTTTACGATGAAAACCTAAAACGCATCAACCGGCAACATACTTTCAGGCAATCGCAACAGGCACTGGAAGCAACGGCTTCCCGTGGTATCAACACCGGAGCTCATTTTATTTTTGGCCTTCCCGGCGAAAGTCGAAAAATGATGCTGAATGCTGAGGAAACCATTTCTTCACTTCCGTTGAAAACCATCAAATTCCATCAGTTACAGATTGTAGAAGGAACAGCGATGGCCCTGGATTACAAAAAAAATCAGCAGGATTATGACCTGTTTTCACTGGAAGATTATATTGATTTCATCATCCGGTTTACCGAAAAGCTGAATCCCAATTTTATTATTGAACGTTTTGCCGGGGAAGTGCCTCCGCGATATCTGGCAGGGCCCGGTTGGGGACTCGTCCGCAACGACCAGATCAACGTCAGGATTGAAAAAGAAATGGAAGCCAGAGATACCTGGCAAGGTAAATATTTTAAAAATGGCCGTCAATAATTCATTTTCGCTATTTAAAGACAAGGGTATTGCCGGTGAAAACCAGCCAAAAGCCACTTTAATTATAGTCGCCGATAACTTATCTTCTCCGATGAATGTAGGTGCTGTATTGAGGCTGACCGCGAATCTGAATGCAGAAAAAACCTGGCTGGTATATGAACAGGACCCCGGTTTCCGTTCCTATAAAATCAAAAGTACTTCTTCCGGCGCCAGCGAAAAAACCGATTGGGAAATCATTCACCCTGAAAATCTCTCCGAAGTGTTGCCCGCCGATTATGAAATCATCGCCCTTGAAACAACCGGACAGGCTCAAAACATATATACGGCAAAGCTTCCCGAAAAAATCGTATTGATGGTCGGCAACGAACGGTACGGCATTTCAGAACCCGTGCTCAAACTGGCAAAACAGCATTTGTTTATTCCGGTCCCGGGAAACATTTCTTCGCTCAACGTCAGTCATGCCCTGGCAGTCGGGCTTTATGAGTGGTATAGAAGGAAGATGATGTAGTTATACTGGGGCACGCGCTACAAGCGCGCGCCAGTAATGGTACTGGCAAAAAAAATTAAACTTTGATTTTTCTGAATTAATTGTCTGCGCGACAAACTCGCTCTCATTATCAATGGAAAATACGATCCCAATTGTTAAAAATTAAGGAAGCTAGAAGAAATGCTGCGATAATAATTGTTAATGAAATCAGCTGAGAACGTTTTTCAAACCATTTTAATAAAGTCATAATACTATTGGTTTTTAAGTAATTCAAATTATTTTCTAATTCAAAAATAGTATTTTTTGTCAACATTTACCGTATCTTCATGTAAAATTGCGTTTCATCTCTCACTGGCGCGCGCTTGTAGCGCGTGCCTTCTATCACCCGATCAAATCAACTTCAATCAACCCACGTCCCCCGCTGTAATCTATTGCAGAACTATTGCAATAATCTTCCGCATGGTAAACGACTCCTTGCTTTACCGGATTTTCATGTAAATACGCCAACCTTTGGTCCAGCATCCGATTTGTATCCAGTTCAACCGGATGATTTCCGTCACGCCAGACTTTATAATGACTGATCCGTTTCAATTTTGAACCTGCTTCTTCAAACAACCTGAGCATCCATTTCTTTCTGCTTTCATCAGTGTTTTTAATTTCCTGGATGATGGCTTTGGATGTAAATGTTTTGAAATCATTTATAATGGCTGATATCTCTTCTTTGCCGTTAGCGCTGACAATTAAATGCAAATGACTGGACATGATACACCATGCATGTATCATAAGTCCTTTTTCTTTCTGACAATATTTCAAAGCATCAATAACAATATCACAATACCTTTGTTTCGTAAATAAATCAATCCAGTCTGTAATTGTGGGAGTGATGAAATATATTCCGTCCGGGTTATGAAATTTGTATTTTTCTGACATTTAAAAAGGTTTTGTGGTTTTCTTAAAAGGAATAAAGTTACAAACTTTAGGCACGCGCTGCAAGCGCGCGCCAGCAATAGCCCAGCAATAGCTTTACGAGTGGTATAGGCAAAGACAATAAAATACAGGGAATATTCAAATAACGACTCAAAACCGGAATGTAACATTCAATAGAACTTGACGCGGTACCACATTATATTGTGTTGTACTTACCATGTAGTCGCTGATAGACCTTTTGTCAAATATCGTATTTCCCAATAAATTATTTCCCGTTAACTGAATGGAAAATTTATTGGGTTTGATTGTGTATTTCACTTTAGTATCTAAAAAATAGTAGTTTTTTGTATTTGAAGTTCTTATGTCATAAAAAAATTGTTCGTTCTGAATTACAACTCTGAATTTTTTACTCAGATTCATAATAAAATCCAAATGTGCAGTTAAGTTTTTCGTTTTTGACACGACCGGTGAGTTTTC
>CAZPPK010000149.1:0-7453 GCA_964588415.1 uncultured Lentimicrobiaceae bacterium | reverse complement strand
TTTGTAGTCTATCGGCATGGCTAAGCATTATAAGTACAAATGATCTCATCCTCATTAATGGCATCCGTAAAAATGGCTGTCAATCCAAAAATTGTGGTTTTCTTATAATTGATCGGGTACATAACTCCTAATATCATCGATTCCGATTGCAATCTTTCTTTATGGATTGGGTGAATCATAATGTTATCAGGCTTTTTGGCATGGATCATAACTGCGGTTTTTATTTGTTCCCAAATGGTATCAAAATTTACCAGCATATCATTGCGGTTTTAAAGTGAATAATTCAAAAACTCAATAAACACCTTCGCATCCTTCACGCCCTGCTCGTAGGTAGTTTCTATCAGCTTATCCAGCTTCTTAGATATCTGTTTCTGATCAGCTCCGGCCAGCACATCATTAATAATCTCGTTCTTTGTCTTGAGTGGCTCAGTCATAATTCTTCATTTAAGATAACCCTTAAGCATATTTTCAAACTGCACAATAACCCGGCTCAACTCCAGGGGAGTATGGTAGGCCAGTTTCTTTTTATAGGCGCTCTTCGAGCTGCACAGGAAGTTATCGAGCCGTTGCATATCCACCACCATGTCGCCTTTGTGTTCATCGAATTTTGTGAATCCCAAATTGGCGGGCAACTGGTGGCAGATGGCAAGGATCCGGCGGCGCTGGCCCTGACCAGCAGCAAAGTTCACATCGTTCTGTTGTTTCTGAAGACTCCGGTTCAAATCTTCCAGCTCGCGTGCCGTCATGTCGTTGGTGTGCTCAGTGCGGCCACCGGTGGCTTCAAATATCATATCGCGCTTCATATCCTTAATATGAAGATTGCTAAGCAGCGTATTGAACCGGATAATCTGGCGTGTGTAGGGAGCTGTCATTATTTCGGTATTGATTCGTTCCAGGCAATTTCGGCAAGCTTATGACTTAGAAAAGAAGCAGCCTGATGCAAGATAGCGAGATCAGCTTCAGATGGTAGTGCTTCAAGAAGATCAAAGAAATTTATTGCTTCTGAAAGCTTGTTTCCAAGCTCCAAAAACGACTTCTTTTGCCGGGTCAGGGTATTGTCATCATCCATGTATTCAATAGCAGCAACGGGATATCTCACCAGTTTGGTGGTATCGTTAATCTCAACAATCAGTTTCATACCTTCCTTAATGGTAGTGGGATGCACAAACGCGCCCTTCCATACACTCTGGCACGGAAAGGAACTTACCACATGGTTGTCGTTATCCACCACCCATTTAAGGAAGTCCTGTCCGTGGTCTTCGAAATGAATTACTGTCATCATATCGAACTAAAATTAAGTTCCACATTCTGATAATTACCCTGGTCATCTTTTACCCACACGCGCGCGTACCTGCGTGTATGGTTGCGCGTGATGCTCTTTTTCAGGACTTCCATGGCATCGAGCCACTGCTTTGATTTAATGTTCAGACTGAAAAGGCTCAGCACCCGCTTCACATCCATGCTGCCTTTGGTAGTTTGAAATGCGAGATTGATAATCTGGCGAAGATCATCGTCAATATCACCGGTTTTGTCGGCCAGGTATTTGTTTATCATTTCCTGAGCCACCTGAATGCGGTCGTCGAATTCAATCTTTTGCGAAACGGCCACTTCTATCTTCACAGCCTTATCGAAACTCGTAACCGTATAACCGCCTTTGGTGGTTGGGTTCACTTTATTTTCAGCCATCATCTGATCATACAGATCATCGCAGGTCTCCAGGAGCTCTTCCTTAAAAGCAGCAATCCTGTCGCGTAGGTCGATGGCTTTTTTTGCGTAGCGCTGAGCCACGCGGTCCCGGTCCTTATCAAGCTTCGGGACATAAGCGGACGGAATTACCTGCCCGTTGTGGTCAATCCATTGTTTTGTCATAATAATTTGTTTATTTGATGATTAATTTTGTTTGATAATTCTTCATTCTTCATTTACAAGAACTTCCTTCCAGGTCTTTTTATCCACTTGAACTGTTTTGTAGGTTTTACCTTCGCGGGCAGCTTTCACTTTTTTAAGTGCCTTTTTGGCTTGGATGCGATTCTGTCGCATGTCCTGAAATTCATAATCCAATGGGTTTGGCATGGCTTTAAGTTTTTCAATGTTGTCATTCAATTTGTTAACGATCCTTTTAAGGTGGCTCCATTCCGGATGGTCAATATTCCGAAGTAGGAATTCCAACAGCAGGTCACGTGTTTGCTGTTGTTTCTTGAGTTCTTTTTTTGTTCTCATTTGCTTACGGTTGTTTTAATTAATTGATGAATCATTTGGTCGCGGCTTTCTTCAATCATTTCCCACACCACGCGGTCAATGTGTTTGTCCATCGAAAGGTGCATCTGTATGTATGCTTCCATCAGTTGGGTAGATCTGTGCAGCTCCCGGATGTATCTGCGGTTAAACAGATCGTCAACAATCCTGTATTGCATGCGCCACCAGTTCCAAAAGCCGCGGTGTGTGGCAAAGTCGTTTATCAGCGGCTGGTTGCCGTCGAGATATTTCTCCAGGTAACTGATACCGGTTTCAAAAACCAGCTCATTGTATTTTTGCGGGCTCAATTTTAAAAGGCTGAGCGCCGCGCTCCGGTTCTGTTTTAGTGTTTGTGCTTCCATGGTTCGAAAGTTTATGTCTTATCATTATTGCCAGCGACTCCACGCCGCTTGCTGTTTCTTCTATTAGTTTATCCAGGTCCCGTTCGTTCTTTATCATCTTTTCTATAATAATATTACCATCGGGCAGGTGGATTATAAATTCAACCTTTATTTCCATCTTACTTGCCGTCAAAGTGCTGCGCTCCTTCTTCCCAAATCACGTATGGCTCGCTCGTGGTACCGTATCTGCTCTGTGCAAATGCCTTATACCCTTCAACCCTTATCTTTACAGGCACGTCGTAGCGGATCTTATTGGCAATTCTGCCTTCGGGTAGTTTGCCATCGGCATGCGATATCCAGATGAACAGCTTCCTCGGGAAGGTCTCTTTCAAAAACTTGTATTGTGCATAGTTTATCCCGGAATACTGCAAGCTGTCTATGGCAATGATATTCGGGCTCTTTTTCTTCTTCAGCCGAACTATCATATCATCGATGCTTTCGTTATCCAACAGAATCAGCTTCCCGTTTACTTCCATCATGTTCTCTTCCGAAAAGGCCTTCTTTAGCGAAGCGCCAAAGCCTTCTTCCATGCTGTTGTATGCCACCCTTTCCCACCTGGTAAGATATTTGCACAGTTGCAGGGCAAAATGGGTCTTACCGTTTCCGGATTGTCCCCAAATGATCCAGGATCCGTACAAACTTGGGTGGCCAATGAGTTTCAAAAAAGCCCCGTCGAATGTTACTGTTTTAATATTGTTGTTAATTAGCTGCATTACTGACAGTGCTTTCTTCATTCTTTTTCAACTTTTTAACTTCGATGTATATACGGCGAAGCGAGCCGCCACTTTTGGCATAGATTGACTGGATATCGTTCGGTTTGGCTCCGTTGGCCATGGCAATAGCGGCCACCTGGTGACGGATAAACTCTTTGGCTTCTTCTTTGCCTGGTGGCACGATCTTTTGAAAGCGGCTTCCATAACGCGAGAAGATCTCCGTATATCCCACCGTTTGCAAAGCCAGGTTCCTTTCAATCTTTGCTTTCAGGCCGTCTGCACCCATCATATACCATCCGCAGGCATGCTCAGTGGCATTCCAAATGGCTTTTACTTCCAGAAAAGCACGTGGGTCCAGATCACCGGCTTCATCCAGTATCACCAGCGGGCGGGTAAGTGCATTATTCAGATAAAATACCAGGTCATCATACACGGTCTGGTATTTGCCAACCTGCGAGATCCCAAATTCGTGAGCAATCCTCCGGATGAGAAGCTGACGGCTTTTGGCACGGCTGCAATCTATGTAAGCCACATGCGCGTGGGTACGTGCGTAGTATTTGGCTGAGAAGGTTTTCCCGATGTCTGCCAGGTCGCAAACCAATCCGGAGAGTGAATTCTCCTGGCAGAATGCAAGCGCCTGGTTGATGTATTCAAAAACCGGGGTGCGGGCAGCGTTCCACGGTTCTTCTTCGCGGATAGGAACATCCAGCCGGCGGGCAATCATGATCCATTTGGCATCCGAAAGTACCTTATCGGTTTTCCCATTCAGTATCTGGCTTAATTGTGAAGGGTTGATATCGAGTTTCCGGGCCAGCGAGAAGTTACTGGTCAGGTTGCCTTCCTCACGCCGGATGGCTTCGATAATTCGTTTCTGAATTGCTTTTTCCATATAATTGAAGTTTTAATTGTGTTTAAAAGTCATTTACAGCCTTATTGGCATAACTGCTGAAATCGGTTTCTATATCTTCCCAGCTCACGTCGGCAGTTTCTTCCTTGGGTTCTACTTTTACATCCATTTTGGAGTAATCTTCCTTTGGAATGATCATCAGTTTGCGGGTTTTCTCTTCCCTGCCTTTGCGTATCATGCCGTCAAAACCAGCAACATACTTGCTTTGATCGGCAAAATACTTGCGATCTTCATCGGTCTGCTCGGCGGTGGCTTCATTGTATTTGTTAATTTTCTGACAAGTGGCCAGATAAACACCGTTCTGGAAGATGTGAACGCGGTCAATAACTCCGTCATTAGGCAAATAATAAGCATCTACCGTGTAATTGTTAGGCTGTAGCCTGGATACCATATTAGGATCGGGCAGTTGATAGTCAGCATAATTCACCCGTACGTATTGATTCCTGCGGATGGATGTCTGTGTTTGAATTCCGGCATATTGGGCCACAATATGATCCTGAAAGATCACCGCGTTGGGATTCACGTTTTCAATCAACACCTGGAGCCGTGTTTTACCAGGATAACTCTTTTGGTCGGGATGTAATCCGTTGTTAAATTGCTCAATTGAGTAACGGTCCATGGCAACCAGATCATCATAGTCGTAGATCTTCTCTTTAATGTGCATTCCATCATCATCCCACACCTTATCCTGTGGCGGACGGTTGGCCTCGGTCAGCGTAAAGCGGCCTACACCGTCGAAATAGCGTTTCTCATAGCCATATTTCTTAGCACGGTTCAAATGCTCTGCACGTTTCTCCTGAGAGTTGCCAGGGTTACACCAGCGCACGTGCTGGAATACATTTCCGGCTTTCATCAAATCATCGGCAAATTTGTTCACAATGTGATGCTCCACTTCCACTTCCAGCGGGAAAGGAAGGTTGTTTTGTTTCAGAAAGGCAAACATATCGCGGTTGCATTTCAAAAACAGGTCCTTATCCTTTATTTTGGAATAAGCAGCGCCGATCAAACTACCGCTGGCCACGTCATAAGCATAGTATGCCTTCACGCGCAGCTTCTGGTTGCCAAATATGAACTTACCATAAGGCAGATCCCGGTCATCCAGCGAAATCTTACTCAATCCGTATTGCGGACGGTTTCTGTGGTGATGCGGACGGTGTATATTATTGTAATAATGAGAATCGTTGCGTTGGCTGTCAACAATGGCCCGGTTCTTTGGGTTGTTAATGTAATTCCAGATTGTGGCTTCCGATATGGTCACCGGTGCCCCTTTTTCATTGAAGAAATCTTCCCGGTTAAACATTTCACCACCTACCGTATATATAATGTCAACCTGTCCGGCAAGAAACTGCAAATAAATATCCCGAACCATCACCGGATAAGGCTTGTTATGCATTACATAAATAGAAAGGATCAGTTGTTCCAGGGCTTCATTCACTTTCCGTGAATTGTTGTTACCAAACCCGCGATGTATCAGCGAAGGATAACCATCTTCCAGATAAGTCTTCATCCGGCTCTTCAACCGGACCGGGTTACTGGGTAGCGAGTGTTTAAACTCATCTCTCAAGTCATTAATTACATCAGTCAGGTTTTCCCAGATGCCGGCGGTACGTCCGCCCATGGTTTTACGCCTTCCGGCGATGTTGTTTCTCACCGTATGCAGCGCATTCAGGAACATAGCGTTCTGATGGTATTCGCGCTGCCGGTCGATGGGCAAAGGCTGTCCCGATTCTGTCTGGAAGTTGGCAAAGAAGCTCACGGCTTCCTTATCGATGAGTAAATGTTTACGGAAATAGCTGTGTTTTGCCTGCTGAGCAGGATCATATCCTATTTTATCCTCAATTTTCTGGCGGAACCTGAGCGGGATGCTCTTGTACTCGATAAGGGCCGGTCGGCCATTTCCGCCACGTTGTAAGCGGTTCATTTTGTTGCGTCTGATGAGATTGTTGTACTGATCTTTTGTCATAATATTATTTTCGGGATCATATAACCAGCCGCCTTCAATACAAAGAATCTCTTTGTCGAAATAGTGAAACATGGTTTATGATTTTAGTTCAACGGTTTCCTGTTGCACGAATGATTCTCGATTTTCGATCACTTTTATAAGTGTTTCTCTGACAATTTCGTACGTTTTACCATCCTTTCTCTTATATGCTTCCCTGCATGCTTCGGTTGATTTGCCAAGGATTTGAGCCACAACTTTCCAGTCACCAGTCTGCTTTTTAGAATCTATTGACTTGTCATTCATAATATATTACTTTTGTTGCATTATTATAATTCACAAATATACTAACTATTTTACGAATGTCAAGAAAATAATGGAAAATTTTACGAAAACCATTGAAAGATTGGAACAATTTATTGGTTTTAAGAATATTTCGTTCAATAAATTGGCTATCAAAATAGATGTCTCTAATAGCTATTTTAGTAAAATGGTTAGAAATAAGGCCTCAATTGGGTCTGATATATTAGAGAAAATAGTTAGAATTTTTCCAGATTTAAACGTTGAATGGCTTTTAACTGGAGATGGAGAGATGATTAAAGGAAGCCAATATAATATTTCTTTAAATGAATCTGAAATTTCATATAAAAAGCTCCCGGCAGGTCCATGCCAGCAATGCGAAATAAGGGATCAGTTGATTATTTCACTTCAAAAAAACGTGGAGCAATTGGAATGGCGGCTCCAAATCAAAAACAAAAAGTAACGTCCACACACACAATTATTACCTATTTATATATATAAGCAGCATGGTTCATATTGTTTTTCAATGTGTTATAATAGCTTATTTATACTTTTCTGACGTCTTAAAGTGGAAATAACCCCTATCTTATCGCCTGTTTTTAGCCTTTTAAAAGCATAAATACGAAATAAATACCCCTGTTTTAACTACTTTTAACCCTAATTTTGACAACCCAACTGACCACCCAACTGACCAACCAACATAAAAACACCACTCAGGATCACAAATCTGGTCCCGGTTTAGTTCAAATCAGTCAAAACCCGGAGATGCGCGCCAGGCGTTGTCTATAATAAGATTAGTGAATTGTAGTTTACAGGTAGTACGTGGCCTACAGGTATCCGCAAATGGGAGCAAAAATGTAGTAAAGTGTACGTTTCGTTACTTAGGTAGGAATCATAATCATTTGAATTTCAGGCAAATTTATAATACTAAGCATTACACTTTGTTTTTTAGCCCATA
>CAZPPK010000148.1:0-7546 GCA_964588415.1 uncultured Lentimicrobiaceae bacterium | reverse complement strand
ATATATATTTCCGGTGAAAAGCAGTGTTTACTAAAACAAACTATTTTGTTTGGGGATTTTGGTTTTCCCGAGATGTTGATAAGCCAGGTCGGTGGCTTCGCGTCCGCGTGGTGTCCGCATGATGTAACCCTCCTGGATCAGGAAAGGTTCATAGACTTCTTCGATGGTGCCACGTTCTTCGCCAACGGCTGTGGCAATGGTGGTAATGCCCACAGGTCCGCCTTTGAATTTTTCTATGATGGTGGTTAAAATACGGTTGTCCATTTCGTCCAGGCCGTATCTATCCACATTCAGGGCTTCCAAAGCGTGTTTTGAAATAGCCATATCGATGCTGCCATTACCTTTTATCTGGGCAAAGTCACGGACACGGCGGAGCAGCAAGTTGGCAATACGCGGCGTACCACGGCTGCGGCCTGCAATTTCCAGGGTGGCCTCGTCGGAAATGTTCACATTTAAAATGGATGAAGAGCGTTTTACAATTCCTGCCAGTGTTTTGGTGTCGTAATAATTAAGCCGCGAAGTGATGCCGAACCTTGAACGCAGCGGTGCTGTCAGCAAGCCGGAACGCGTGGTTGCGCCTACCAGGGTAAAAGGGTTCAGGCTGATTTGAACAGAACGCGCATTAGGCCCGGTTTCTATCATAATATCGATTTTGAAATCCTCCATGGCTGAGTAAAGATACTCTTCCACTACCGGGCTTAACCGGTGAATTTCATCAATGAAGAGCACGTCGTTTTCTTCCAGGTTGGTAAGCAATCCGGCCAAATCGCCCGGTTTGTCGAGAACCGGTCCTGAGCTTGTGATGATGTTCACGCCCAGTTCATTGGAAATAATATGAGATAATGTTGTTTTTCCAAGTCCGGGAGGGCCGTGCAACAACACATGATCCAGGGCGTCTCCTCTTTCTTTGGCTGCCTGAACAAAAATCTTCAGGTTTTCAACCACTTTTTGCTGTCCAGCAAAACTCTCAAACTGTCCCGGCCTCAACACTTTCTCGATCTCCAGTTCGACTTTCTCCAAAGATTTGCCCGTTGGATCTAAATTCTCATTCATAAAATTAATTCAATATTTTTCGTTCGCGGCAAAGATATTTTCCGGTGATCTTTTTTACTCACGATACAAAAGTAAACATATTTGTAACC
The DNA here is from genome assembly GCA_964588415.1 of uncultured Lentimicrobiaceae bacterium. Classification (GTDB taxonomy): domain Bacteria; phylum Bacteroidota; class Bacteroidia; order Bacteroidales; family F082; genus Sulfidibacterium. Next base: position 6,404 of record CAZPPK010000148.1, on the reverse strand, counting down.
TGTTAATGATGCTAATTAAATCATAGATTTGCTTTTTAATCCGCCTGAGGCGGACAAGGGATTAATTCCCCGCCCCTTGGGGCGATTAATAATCTCCTTTTGATACCCCTGCTGCTCTGCGGCGGGGGTAGTTCATCACAGTTCATTGCGAGGCGCGTGGCAACGAAGCGATCTTCTGAAGTTTTGAAAATACGTATTTTTGCATTCTGTAATGTTGAATTTTTAAACTTGAAATAAGATGGCTGTAGAAAATTTTGTGGCGTACAATCCTGTGAGACTTCACTTTGGTGAGAATGTCGTGAATACCCTTGGGGAAACCGTTAAACAATATGGAAGCCGGGTTCTTTTGGTATATGGACAAGGTTCGGTAAAGAAATACGGATATTATGATGAAGTTGTAAATCAGCTAAAAATAGCTGGGCTGAGCGTTTTTGAGTTTTCCGGAATCAAACCCAATCCTGTTGTGGATGATGTGCGGAAAGCAATTGCTTTTGGAAAAGAAAATAAAATAGATGTGATTGTCGCCCTTGGCGGCGGAAGCGTTATTGATTCGGCAAAGATCATTGGGCTGGGCCTTGCCAATGATGTTGATCCTTGGGAATTTATGACATGGAAAGTGATGCCGGAAAAGAGTACTCCGTTGGTGACGGTTTTGACTCTGGCTGCAACAGGAACCGAAATGAACGCCGCTGCAGTTCTTCAAAATACAGAAACCGGACAAAAAGTGGGATTGGTGCATCCACTTAATTTTCCCAAAGAGTCATTTCTTGATCCGCGCTTTACGGTGAGTGTGCCCAAAGATTATACAGCTTATGGAATTGTGGACTTGATAGCCCATGCGCTGGAAGCTTTTTTCGGTACAGGAGAACCTTCGATCATTGATATGATTACCACGGATATTATCAAAGATGCCATGAAATGGGGGCCTCAGCTGATGAACGATCCCGGGAATCTTGAATTGAGGGCGAATATTATGCTGGATGCTACGCTGGCTTTGAATGGTCTGACCAGTTACGGTAAAGTAAATGGTGACTGGGGCGTTCACGGGTTGGGCCATGAACTTTCATTTTTGTATGATTTGGCTCATGGGGCAACGCTTAGCATTGCTTATCCTGCATGGCTCAGATTACATAAAGAACGCATTCCTGAAAGAATTCAGAAAATGGGAAAATTACTTTTTGGCACGGAATATACTGATGAAGCCATTCAAAAGCTGGAAAGTTTTTTTACTTCTCTCCATTCTCCCGTCAGGCTTTCGGAAGCCGGAATCGAATCTTCCAAAAAAGATGAAATTATAAATCAGATGAACCAAAATAAAGTTACGGGAATGCATCATGCGCTCAGCGAAGCGGATCGCGCAGCACTTGTGAAATTGATGATGTAATATTTTAAAAATTTCTGTTTTCCAAAGTTTGAGATCTCTGTTTTTAATAGCTTTCCTTTTAACATTATCGGGAGTTTTTTACTGGTTTCATGAACTTTGGAAAACATTCATTTCTCTGAACTGTATTCCTTGCATGAGGGACAGGAACGGTAGCCTGTAGACGCAAAGGCTTATGAAGACTGCGGCGGGCAGAGAGAGACAAAGGAGCTCCTACCCGCGGATTAGCTGAACAGCCTTTTGCGGCGAGGACTAAAGTGGATGGCCCGACCGCCTGCGGCATGCCCAAAAAATGTTAAAAATAGCCTTCTCTTTTTTTCTGTTCCATACTGGCATCCTGGTCAAAATCGATAACACGCGTGGTGCGTTCGCTTTTGGTAATGGTCATCATTTCTTCCACGATTTTCTCGATGGTATTTGCGTTTGATTCCACAGCGCCGGTGAGCGGATAGCATCCCAACGTGCGGAAACGTACCATTTTCATTTCGGCTTTTTCCAGCAGCTCTTCCGGCATGCGCTCATCGTCAGCCATAATCAGGTTCCCATCAATATTGACTATCGGTCGTTCTTTGGCAAAATACAAAGGAACAATGGGAATATTTTCCAGCCGGATGTATTGCCAGATGTCGAGTTCAGTCCAGTTGCTCAAAGGGAAAACTCGAATGCTTTCTCCTTTATGAACGCGGGCATTGTAAACATTCCACAACTCCGGCCTTTGGTTTTTCGGGTCCCATTGGTGGTATTTATCTCTAAAAGAAAAAATACGCTCCTTGGCGCGGCTTTTTTCTTCATCACGGCGGGCACCTCCAAAAGCGGCATCAAATTTATATTTATCAAGCGCCTGTAGCAATGCCTGCGTTTTCATGATGTCGGTGTGTACTTTGGATCCGTGTGTAAAAGGCCCGACGCCACTTTCATAACCTTTTTTATTATAATGCACTATTAAATTCCATCCGTTTTCTTGTGTATAACGGTTGCGGAATTTGATCATTTCTTTAAATTTCCATTTAGAGTCGATGTGCATTAAAGGAAACGGAACTTTTCCCGGATAAAAAGCCTTTTCGGCAAGGCGAACCATCACCGAAGAATCTTTTCCGATGGAATAAAGCATCACCGGTTTTTCAAATTCCGAGGCAACTTCCCGAATAATATGTATGGCCTCCGCTTCAAGTTCGCGAAGGTTATTGATAGAATAAGGTTGCATATTTTTTTCTGAAAGGCAAAAATACGATTTCCCTGGAAACGGAATTAAAAAATTCCAGACATCACAACAGTGCGGATTACCAGTATAATTCCAAATACAAACAGGCCAACACCGGCTACTTTGTTGATTAAGTGCAATATTTTGTCGGTAATATAATTCTTGATACGGGAAGCTAGAAAGACCTTGGTTGTGTCAACCAGGAGAAACATAGACAACGTACCGGAAAAGAACAGAATGATATCCTGTGTGGTGTTCATAAAAGGTGTTGCTACCCCCAGCACAACTGTGGGCCAGAAAAGCCAGACAAACGGATTGGCGATATTCAGCAGAAAGCCTTTCAACATATACATCAGCACATGAGGCTCGTTGATATTGATGTCTTCATTCTCGCCTGTAATTTCGATTTTGTCTCGGTAGGTAGCAATCCCGAAAAGGATCAGGATCAATCCGCCGATCACCCCTAAAATTTGGTATTTATACATGGTATTCATAATGACGTGGGCGCCGATAATGGAGAGGGCCACCAATACCAGGTCATTCAAAAAGACGCCGAGGGCAAGGATAAAACCTTTATAAAAGCCTCTGTGGATGCCGGTTTGCACCTCAGCAAAAAATGCCGGCCCAAAGCCAAAAAACAAATCCAACGTTAGTCCTAATACCATTCCTTCTATCAGCGAATGCATGTGCTCTCTAATTTAAGTGTTTGTAAAAACTCTTCCCAATCTGCAATTCGTTCATTTTTTAAAACTCTGGGGAATTTATTGGCACTTCCAACTTTTCCTTTCTTTTCCATATATTGAAGAAAAACATCAGGCGGTAAAACCGTCACAAAAACATTCCCGACAGCTTCCAGGCGTTCCACGCGGTAGTCATCATTCAGGTCTTTTATATGAAGGTCTATTCTTTTGGCGGCATCTTTTTCGTCCAATTGGGCATCTGTGCCAAGATACCACTGGTGTGCAAATCGTCCATTGTGGCGAAATGCATGTACTGTGAATTCTTTTATTTCAATATTCAAATCTTGCTGCAACAATTCTATGGCCCGGTTCATATTTTCTTGTGAAAGATGCTCGCCGCAGATACTTAAAAATTGCTTTGTACGTCCCGTAATCACAATTTCCCCAGTTTTTTTTTCAGTGAATTTTACAACATCACCAATAAGGTATCTCCATGCGCCGGCATTGGTCGACAGCAATAAAGCATAATCTTTATTCTCTTCTATTTCCCACAGGAAAAGGGTTTTCGGATTTGGCCGCAAGTTTCCTTCCTCATCAAAATTTTCGTTGTCGAAAGGAATGAACTCATAAAAAATACCATTATCAATGACCATCGTCATTCCCTGACATTGCTTTTTGTTTTGGTATGCAATATAACCTTCTGATGCAAGATACGATTCGGTGTAGAGTATTTCCTTTCCAAAAAGGTTTTCGAAACTGTTTAGATAAGGCTTGATGGAAACCCCGCTATGGACATACACGCCCAGGTTGGGCCAAATATCGTGAATGGTATTTAAATGATATTCTTCAATGATCTTTTCCAAAAGGATCTGCACCCAGGCAGGAACACCTACAATTATACCAATATCCCAGTTAGGAGCTTTCTTTACCATTTCGTTGAGCTTGGTATCCCAGTCAGGGGTTTTGGAAATTCGTTTTCCGGGTTTGTAAAAATGCTGGAACCAGAAAGGGATGCTTGCTGCAGTAATGCCGGAAAGATCGCCTTCGTAATAAGTTCCATTGTATTGAAGGTGTGTGCTGCCGCCAATCATCAACATGCCTTTTTCATAAAAACCCAACGGAAATCCATGGCGGACCATGGAAACGATTTGACGCAGGCTGGCCCGTTTGATGCTTCGCAGCATATCGGTTGTAACAGGAATGTATTTACTGGAAGCTTCTGAAGTCCCTGAACTTAAAGCGAAATATTTTACTTTTCCCGGCCAGGTTACATAAGGTTCTCCGTTCAACGAACGGTACCACCAGTGCTTGTAAATACGGGAATAATCATGAACCGGAACTTTTTCGCGAAAAGCTTTCAAAACATCTTCCGAAGCCAGAATTTTGGAAAATTCATAATGCTCCCCAAAAGCCGTAAACTGCGCTTTCCTCAATAATTTTATGAGTTGTCGTGACTGTGTAACGCCCGAATGTGCCCAGTTTTCTCTGAGTTCAACGGGTTTGTTTCTTAGTGCGTAAGCGCTTTTTATAAGGCTTCCCAAAAGGGGCATAATATTCTTTTTTTAGGCAATGCAAATATAGGAATAATTAAAATAGAGCGTGTCCGAAACCCAAGAACGCCATGAATCAGACGATGCAATCTATTACGGGGTTGGAAGCATTAGATACAAAGATTTCGTCTTTCATGGCTTTTTTCTTAATACATTATAAGCTTTTTCGCTCCCGTAAGGGGCGTCGTTGATAATAATTAAAATGGTTTGCATGTTTTTCCGGTTAATAATCAGTAGTTGTTTTGTGAATTTTTCTTTCGAAGAGACTATATTCCAACATTCAATTCCTTCTGCCTTTTCAAAAGCTTCGCTGCCTTCTTTTACAGAGAAGAAAATTAATGCAGTTGTGCCGAGAATATCAATATATGGGATTTTGAAAAGACACCATAGTACACTTACAACAAGCAGTACCAGCGACATATATAGACAAACCAATGAACATTTTGCATCGGCAAGGATGGGAGCTGAATTCAGTTTTTTTCCTATGGAAAGTTTGAAATAAATGAGCGCCCACATCGACAATATCGAAATTCCCGCAATGATGATTCCGGCAATCGTAGATTTGGGCTGATGCCCTCCGAATTTCGGCATGTAAGAAGTTTTTGTTCACGACTAATATTTCCCTGCACAATATTCGGCTGCCGTAGTAATTTTGGCATAAGTCGAATTCAATGCTGCCAGGAATGCCTTCTGAACTTCGGCTGCTTTTACTTGCTCTCCATTGATTTCCAGATCTTTTGTTGCACAGGTATCCCCAATGATAACACAATTAAATCCAAGGTCTTTTGCGGCTCTTGTGGTTGCGTCCAGGCACATGTGGGTCATCATACCGCAAATCACCAAATTTGTGATTTGGTTTTCCTGTAAAGTTTCCAGCAAGTCTGTTTTCAGGAAGCTGTTGGGGAAATTCTTGGTAATAACTTTTTCGCCTTTTGATGGTTTCGCGCATTCATGAATTTCTGCGCCAGGAGTGCCAGGGAGAAAAAAAGTCGCCGTTGGTGCCATAGCTTCGTGGCGAACATGAAATACCTGTAAGTTTTCTTCCCTGAATTTTTTCAGCAGGAGCTCGATATTTTTGCCGGCTTTTTCAGGTCCTTCAAGCTCCATGCGGCCGTCCTTAAAGTAATCGTTTTGAATGTCGATAAGGAGTAAACATTTTTTCATAGCAACGTACAAGTGTTTGTTATTGAAGAATATCTAAACCGTGTTTCAGTAAAACTACGACATTAATGAAGGCTTTCAGAGAAATAAAAAAAGCCTGGCTTAGTCAGGCTTAATTCATGATAAAAATTCATGCTAATTTGACTTTTACAGCGTTCAGGCCTTTTTTGCCTTCAACCAAATCAAATTCAACGGCATCACCTTCATTAATTTCATCCACCAACCCAGAAACGTGCACGAAGTACTCATTTTTTGAATCGTCTTCAACAATAAACCCAAAACCTTTGGATTTATTGAAGAATTTTACTGTTCCATTTTTCATAATAATATTGTAATAATTTAATAATGCGACAAATGTAAGTATTTCTTTGTTATTTGGAAAAAGTCTACACAAAATAATTTTATTGATTTATTCGCTTTCAGGTTTAATA
>CAZPPK010000147.1:0-7562 GCA_964588415.1 uncultured Lentimicrobiaceae bacterium | reverse complement strand
CAAAGCAAACTCCTTTTAATACCTCGATGGCTCTGCCTCGGGGTAGTTTATTTCAGATTACTCCATCTTTAACCTTTTTCGCTGATTTTTATCAATGTTGGTTTATTTAGGATTTGGATTCTTTTCCCATTAATTTCAATTACACTTTCTTTGGCCAATGTATTTAGAACCCGGCTTATAGTTTCGCGACTACTGGATGTTAGTTGGGCTATTTCAGTGCGTGTCAGAGGCATGTTAAATTCATTTGATTTGAAGATATCATCGGAAAGATACAGCAGGTAAGCAGCCAGCCGCCCGAAGATTTGTTTTTGAACCAGATTTACACACCGATCAAATTGATCCAATTCGTTTTTACAGAGCTCAACAATAATTTCGTAAGAAAAATCAGCATTAATTCTGAGCAATTCTTTAAATACGCTAATGTCGATAAAACAGGCTTGGGTTTCTTCCAGTGCAATGGCTGTATAATGATTGATTTTATCGCCCATGGTGGTCGGTAAACCAAGATAACAGGGGGCTTTCTTCAGTCTTAAGATTTGAACTGCCTGGGGTCCGTTAATCATCAGCTTTACCAAGCCCGTTTGCAGATAAATAATATTTGAAGACAAAGCATCTTGTTTAAAAATAGTTTCTCCTTTTTTAAATACCCCGTGCACGCAGTTTTGATCTAGGATATGTATTTCATTATCAATAAGATTACTTGCCGCCTTTGATTTTAAAAGACAAACGGAACAACCGGGTGAATTCATTTTGAAATTTTTTTCAAATGTACATGAAATCTTTTCGTCTGAAATTTCGAACTGACAGATGTGGGAATTTCATAGGAAAGCAACTCGGTTCATCTCGTTAACCAAAATTTTCAAATTTTTTTAATATAAAAGTATTGTCTGTTTTTTACATGAGAATGATAATAGAAACAGTGATGCAGGTCACATTTATAAGAAAGTAAACGCACAACCATTTGCTTGTCCGATAATGGCAGTCATTGTAATTTTGCCTTGTTAAAAAAATAACATACTTAACTTAAAAAGGAAAAAATGGCAAACAAAAAATTAACCTTAGCATTATTTTCAGGCAGTGTTGATAAATTGACGGCTGCCGGAGTAATCCTCGGAGGCGCTGCTGCCGATGATATGGATGTTGAAATCTATGTATTGTTGCAGGCTGCTTTTGCTTTTAAAAAGGAAAATGCAATGGCCAACGACCGTGTTTCTGAAATAACTGACAAGAAAGACGAATTTTTAGCTTCACTAAAACGTCTTGATACCCCCCACTGGACCGAAGCTTTCCGTACCGCAAAGGAAATGACTAATGTAAAGATTCATATTTGTGGTTTTGCCGGCAAGGTATGGAATGGTTTCAAACTTGACGATTTCATTGACCTTGCTGATGATATTTGTGGTATTGGCCAATATATTACTTCGGCAGAAACGTCTGATGTCAACCTGTTTATTTAATCAAAATCTTAAATGGTTCGTTAAAATTTAAAGCATGCCGGAAACTGTTGAACAAAAAATAAACTCTTTGGAGAAAAAAATAGAAAATCTTCAAAATCAAAGAAAAGACAGATTGTCTATGGTAATTTTCTCAAATGATTTGGATAAAATACTCGCCGCTTTAATTATTGCAGTCGGTGCGGCTGCTATGGATACAGAAGTCAAACTGTTTTTTACCTTTTGGGCCATTAGCGCATTGAGAGATAAAAACAAAAATGCAAAGGGTAAAGACATGAAATCAAGAATGTTCGGTGCTATGCTTCCCCATGGAACCAATCAGTTGAAATTATCCAAGATGAATATGGAAGGATTGGGTAAAGACATGGTTAGAGGATTGATGAAGAAGAAAAATATTTCTTCTCCTGAAGAATTATTAGCTACGGCCGGTGAACTTGGTGTGGAAATTAACATTTGCGAAATGTCTATGGGGTTGATGGGATTCAGTAAAAAAGAGATAATCGATTATCCTAATTTAGGATACTGTGGTGTTGCTACTTTTTTGGCAGATGCCGGTGAAAGCAGTATGCAATTATTTATTTAATCCGCCTGAGGCGGACAAGGGATTAATTCCCCGCCCCTTGGGGCGATTAATAATCTCCTTTTGATACCCCGCTGCTCTGCGGCGGGGGTAGTTCATTCAGAAAAAATTAAAATTTTTAACATTAAAAAATTAAAATCATGAATAACGAAGAATTAACAAAAGTAAAAGTGGATAAAACTGTTGATGCACGTGGAACTTCTTGTCCGGGCCCTCTTTTGGCTGCTAAAAAAGCAATTGGAGAAATTAATGCAGGACAAATTATGGAAGTACTTTCCGCTGACGAAGGTACCCGACAGGACATTCCGAAATGGTGCACAAAAAAAGGTTACGAATACTTAGGAACAATAGAAGAATCAGGTTTCTTTAAAATCTTTTTAAAAAAATAAATATGGGAGGTGGAAAAGTAAATAATGGCCCTAAAATATTAGTTTTTTCAACAGAAAAAATCTCTGATCCGGCCATCGATATGGCTGGCTTGTTAAAATTACATTACCCCCCTACAGTTTACACTATTCCCTTACCCTGTTCAAGTGCCATAAAGCCCCGTTGGATTTTACATGCACTTGAACAGGGTTTCGATGGGGTTTTTATCGCAGCTGACGGCACCGATTGCCTCTATGGAGAATCTTGTACGGAAAAAACAGGTCAATTGATGAGCGATACTCAGCAAATGATGAAAGACAAAGGAATGGATCCTGCCCGTCTGAAAATGGCTGCTCTATGTTCTGTTTGTAGTGAGGCTTTTGTAAAACATGTGAAAAGTTTTACTGAATATTTAAGTAAATCATCAAATTAATGAGTATACAAGAAGGAAAGAAAATATTGGAATATGACGTGCTTGTGGTTGGTGGTGGCATTGCGGGTGGCGAATCGGCTTTGAATCTGGCGAACCTTGGCTACAAAGTATTACTGGTGGAAAAAGAATTATCTATCGGTGGAAAGATGATATTACTCAGCAAAGTATTTCCCACTCTGGATTGTGCCGCCTGTATTACAACACCAAAAGTATCGGAAATTGCACGGCATCCTAACATTACCATTTTTACCAGCGCCGAAGCCAAAAAAATCACCAAGAAAGGTGAACATCAGTTCGAAGCGATTGTATTACAAAAACCACGTTATGTTCGTGTGGCAGATTGTACCGGATGTCAGCTGTGTGAGCAAGCCTGCCCCGTTAGTGTAACCGATGAATATCAGTTTGGATTGATTGGCCGGAAAGCGGCTTACATTCCCTTTAGTATTGCGAGCCCGCGTGTTGCCGCCATTGATATTGAAAATTGTACGCTTTGTGGCGCCTGTGAAAGGGTTTGTCCTACTAATTGCATTGATTTTACTCAGGTCGAAGAAGAATTATTAGTGAAAATTAAATCGGTAGTAGTAGCCACTGGTTTTAAATTGTTTGACCCGTTGAAAATACCACGTTACGGATATGATAAATTTGATAATGTGATTACCTCCATGCAAATGGAGCGTGAATTGGCTCCTACACGTCCTTTTAATACAATCTTACGCCCAGGCGATGGTAAAATGCCCGACAACATTGCTTATGTTTTGTGCACCGGTTCGCGTGATAAATCGATTGGAAACCCAATCTGCTCTCAAATATGTTGCATGTATTCAATAAAACAGGCGCAGTTGCTCATGGGAGCTTTGCCCATGGCCGATATTACTATTTATTATCTGCATATCAGGGCATTTGGAAAAGGATTTAATGAGTTTTATGCCCAGGCACAGGATATGGGTGTTCAGTTTGTTAAAGGTAAAGTTGGAAAAATTGCCGAAAAGGAAAATGGCAATTTGATTTTGCGTTATGAAGACATTGAAGCCGGAACGGTTAAAGAAGCTGAACATGATATGGTAGTACTTTCAGTGGGCGTATTACCCAACCAGGGTATTTCTGATGTTTTTGAAAACAAAAAACTTAACCTGGACCCCTTTAATTTTATCGATCAATCAGATATTCTGGCCAGCCCTGCTAAAACGAGTATTGAGGGTGTATTCGTAGCAGGCACCGCTTCGGGACCTATGGATATACCAGATTCTATTTTATCAGGAGGAGCAGCATCGGCTGAAACAACAAGCTATCTAAGGAAGGAATAATTATGAATAAGAAAATAGGCGTATATGTCTGTCACTGTGGTGGAAACATCTCAGATTATGTGGATGTAGAACGGGTGCGCAAAGCGGTTGAGGATAATGAAGGAGTATTCCTTGCTAAAACAACTATGTTTGCTTGTGCTGATTCTAACCAAAAGGAAATGGTGAATGATATTAAGGATCAGCAACTTGATGGAGTAGTTGTCGCTTCCTGTTCACCAAAATTGCATCTCCTTACTTTTAGGGCTGTTTCCGAAAGGGCAGGGTTAAATAAATATAATTATGTTCATGCTAATATCCGGGAACAGGTATCTTGGGCGCATTCCGACAATAAAGAGGGCGCCACAGAAAAAGCAATACTCATTGTAAAAGCAGCCATTGCCAAAGTACGAAATGCTGAAGCTCTGGTCCCGATAAAAGTTAAATCTACTAAAGCGGTTGCCGTTATTGGTGCCGGAGTGGCAGGGATGCGAGCTGCAATTGAATTAGCTGAAGCAGGCTCGGAAGTGTTTCTTATCGAAAGGGAATTTTTTGTGGGGGGCCGCGTGGCTCAATGGGATGCCCTTTGGTCTACGGAGGAAACCGGTAAAGAATTGGTAACCAGGCTGTATGATAAAGTTATGAAACTTCCAAACGTTACGTTGTTTACGGGTGCAGAGTTGGTTGAAAATAAGGGAAGTGTAGGAAATTTTTCACTCAAAGTGAAAATTACCCCCAGATATATTAAACTGGAATGTAATAAAGAAGAATTAGAAAAAGCCATTGAGGTTTGTCCGGTTGATGTGCCTGATAAATTTAACTTTTACATTAGAAATCGCAAGGCAATTTACCGCAATTTTTCCAGCGAATATCCGAAGCTGCCTGTCATTGATATTGAAAGCTGTACCCGGTGCGGGGAATGTGAAAAAGTTTGCCAAAGCATAGACTTCAGTGAGAAAATTGAATACCTAAACCTGAAAGTGGGTGCTATTTTGCTTGCAACGGGATTTGATCCTTATGAACCTGCCAAAGGGGAATTCGGATATGGTGAAATAGAAAATGTAGTAACATTTCCCCAGTTCAAAAGAATTGTTCATTATGGGAAAGACAAATTGACCTATAAAGGCAAAGAGATTAAACACATTGCCTACATATACTGTGTGGGTAGCAGACAGCTTAATGGCGACAATAAATATTGTTCGCGTTATTGCTGCACGGCCAATATTCACGCTGCTATTACGGCTAAGAAGAAATATAAGGGTATTCATAATTACCATTTTAACCGGGGAATAAGGACTTATGGAAAAGCTGAAGTTTTGTATGATGAATCGTCTCGTCTTGGGGATATTTACCTGCAATCTTTTGAAAATGATCCGCCTGTAGTGGAACGGCATGGCGAGCAAACTGTTGTGAAAATTAATGACATTTTAACTTCCAAAAAAGAATTGGAAGTAACAGCCGATTTGGTCGTTCTGGTAACGGGTATGGTACCACGAAAAGACAATTCCATTGGTAATTTATTGAAGGTTCCCAAGGGTAGGGATAAATTCTTTAACGAGATCCACATGAAATTAAGGCCGGTTGAGACTGTTATTGACGGTGTTACTATTGCAGGGACCAGTCAGGGGCCAAAAAACATCATGGAATCAATGAATTCGGCATTGGCTGCGGCTACAAAATCTTTCACTTTAGTTGCTTCGGGCGAGCTCGCTCTGGAGCCTACGGTTGCTAAAATTAACGAATCAGCCTGTGAATGGTGCGGCAAATGTGACGAAGCTTGTCCTTATAGCGCTTTTGAAAAGATTGAAATAGATGGAAAATTTATTGCAAGAGTGAATTCATCTGTTTGTAAAGGCTGTGGCATGTGTCTGCCGGTTTGCCCGTCAAATGCACTCAATCTCATTGGTTTAACAGATGAAGATGTGGAAAGTATGATTGATGCTCTCGTCCCGACATTTAAAATATAGTTTTATGGAAATTGAAAAAGGTAAAACGGCAAAATTTCTGAAAGAAACAAGACCGATCCCAAAAGAAGTAACTGAGCAATTAAAGTATTTCACAAAGTTTAAAAAAATTTTACTAAATACTTTAAAAGAAGGGGATAAAACGGTTCCTCAGCTTGCAGAAGCGTTAGGCTTGCCTAAGAATGAAGTGATGTTTCAGCTCATGAGTCTGTTGAAATATGGTTTTGTGGAAACCGGAGAAATAGACGATAATGACGAGTATTTTTATTATAAAATAAAGAGTAATGGCAAGGATAAATCCTGAATTTACAGATGAATTAAAAAAATACGGGGCATTTGACCCCAATGCCTGTTACAACTGTGGAAATTGTACAGCAGTTTGTACCTTGTCCGATGAGCAAAACTCTTTTCCAAGAAAAATGGTCCGCTATAGTGTGCTGGGACTGGAAGGCGAAATACAAGCTTCGCTTGATCCCTGGCTTTGCTATTATTGTGGCGAATGTAGCACTACTTGCCCACGGGAAGCTGATCCAGGTGAATTGATGATGTCACTTCGCCGTTGGCTTATTGCTAAATACGACTGGACCGGCTTATCAGGACTACTTTATAAATCTTTAGCAGCCTCTGTTAGTGCTTTTTTGCTATTAGCAGCATTAGTGATTTGGTTTGGCGCTTCCGAGAAATTTGATCTTACGGCAATCATGCATTATGGTCATTTTTTTGAGTTGGGAGCAATTTCTTTTGTCTTTGCTGTGATATTACTTCCCAACATCATTCATATGTGGTGGCTGACAGTATATAAACCGAAAATTAAAAAACCACTTTCAGTTTATTTTAAAGCACTGGGAGTGTTGTTGATTCATATGTTTACTCAAAAACGCACGCTGGGCTGCGATGATAATCAGTTTCGCTGGTTCGAGCATTTTATCCTCGTGTTGGGATACTTGAGCTTATTATTTACTACCGTATTCCTTGATTGGTTTTCTACGCAAAGTATGTTTATCATTGTTTTGGGGTATGTTGAAAGTGCGGTAATTTTTGTGGTAACTTTTGATTTTGTCAGGCGTCGGATTCAAAAAGATAAAGAGATTAGCAAGCATTCGCAACCTAGCGACTGGTTTTTTGTCATTTGGTTGTTCCTGATGGGTTTAACTGCCTTTATTGTTCGGATGTTCGTAGATTTAGACTTGCTTGAAAATAATGTTTGGATTTATATGATTCAACTTATCGTGTTGGTTCAATGGGCTCTGATTATTGTCCCATTTGGGAAATGGACGCATTTTTTGTATCGTTCGTTTGCTATGTATTTTCATGAAATTATTCAGCCGACTTGAGAACTCAGCTGTTGTTTGGTTCGTGAAACCCGGTGTCCTGATGGTACCGGGTTTTTATGTCTTATGTTTTTTCTTTGCCGGAAGTTTAAACCTTTATAACCTGAGTTCGATATAAGATTTATCTCACAGAAAGCCAATAGTGGGCCAGATT
>CAZPPK010000146.1:0-7613 GCA_964588415.1 uncultured Lentimicrobiaceae bacterium | reverse complement strand
TTAACATATATTGCTGTATTTCAATTATTTGTAATTTTTGTCATGTACTAAGCCCTTTTTTATATACTCCGTTTTCCGTATAAAGTTGTTAATTATTTGCTGTGATTTTTTTCTCAGGCTTTGGCCTTTTTCCTAATTTTGCTTCATGACCGTGAAACATGAAGTTTATTTGTTGCTAGGCAGTAATATCTCGTCAAGGATTGATTATTTGAATTCAGCAAAAAAACTGATAGAGAAAGAGGTAGGCGAAATTCGCACCTGTTCTTCCATCTATGAATCAGAACCTTGGGGTTTTAAGACTGAAAAGATGTTTCTTAACCAGGTTTTGCATTTGGAAACTTCATTGAGCGCGGAAGATTTGTTGAAAAAATCGCAACAGATTGAAAAGCAACTAGGCAGAACTAAAAAGACAGATGGTGTCTATATGTCGAGAACCATAGATATAGATATTTTATTTTTTGACGAAGCAGTTCTTTCACTTCCAGGGCTGAAAATTCCGCATGAACAAATCCAAAACCGGCAGTTTACCCTGATGCCTCTTGTTGAAATTGCACCGGATTTGAAGCATCCTGTTTTGAAAAAAAGTTGTAAGCAGTTATTAGCGATGTGTAAGGATTCAGGAAGAGTTTGGAAGCTTCAAAGCACACAGTTAAATGAAGTATAATTATATTGCTATAGAAGGAAATATCGGAGCCGGAAAAACTTCTCTGGCTACTAAAATTGCTGATGATTTTAATGCCCGTTTAATTCTCGAACAATTTGAGGAAAATTCTTTCCTTCCCAAATTTTATAAAGAGCCCGACAAGTATGCTTTCCCGCTGGAAATGTCATTCATGGCATCGAGATACCAGCAATTAAAAGACCAGTTGGGTACTTATGATCTGTTTAAGACTTTTACCATCAGTGATTATTTTATTGTGAAATCACTGATCTTCGCAAAGAAAACACTGCCGCAGGATGAGTTCAAACTATATACCAGTTTTTTTAACATCATATTTCATCAACTCCCGAAACCGGATTTGTTGGTTTATTTGTATGTCGATACCGAGCGGTTACAATCGAATATCAAGTTACGTGGAAGGCCTTATGAGCAAGATATTCAGGACGATTATCTTGCTAAAATACAGGAAGGATATCTTGAGTTTCTCAGGCAACAAAACGACATGCGTATTCTCATACTGGATACCAATTCACTTGATTTTGTGAACTGCAGCGAAGATTACGAAAAAGTTCTGGAACACGTGCACGAAGACTATCCTTTAGGTGTTCACAGGATCACGTTTTAGCTGATTCCCGAAAGTTTGTAGTTAGGGTTCTATTGTATCCATTTGTGAGTCGGGCGCCAATTCCTTTCTTCCGCCTTCTTTGTTAGGAATCAGGATATTCAATCCAAAACCGAATTGTGCGTATTTGGAATTTTTCCACGAAACAGCCAAAATGTTATCCGTGTACAGGTAAAGTTGTATGGGCTTGAACTGGAACGACAGCGCAGTACCTACATTAAAAGGATCTCCTTTGATATAAGTGTAATTTACCTTAAAGTTAAAATGTTTTCCGAGAGCGTAATCATACCCCAATGATGCAGCCATGTTACTATAACCAGAAAAGAACTGGTCTGCAAAAAGCAGAGAAACCCGCCCGCCGTGTTCTTTCAGATTGTATTCCAGCCCAACGTATAACCTTGTAGGTAACTTAACCGAATAACCCTGAGAGAAATTGGTGGCGTTGAACAGGCTTCTCAATGTGTCACCAAGTCTGGAGAGTGCATTGTTGGATTTAAAGATATCGGACAAGCTTCCGCTAAGATTGACATTATTTATATCAGTCTGATAACTTTGTGTATTTGTATGATAGGATACGGAACCCAGGTCCAGTAAACTGGCGGTAACATTTAGCTGGTCGTTAACTTTGACTGCTGCTCCCAGATCTACGGCAAAACCTATGTTGTTAAAATTAGAAATGTATTGTCCGGCATTGATATTATTGTTGTTACTGTTGTCCTGAAACCCAGCAGTGTTTATAAGCAGATGCGAAGTAGCATAGACATCATAACCACCATTTCCATTGGCCTGAGTAGTAAAACTCAAGCCATTGTTTTTTGTCTGGATATTTGAAAGTCCCTGTAACAGATGAACACGAGCTCCTACCGTTATTCTGGGAGTTACCGGAACCGACAATCCAATATGATAATCCAGCATGTGTGTTTCATTGATGGCGGTATTATTCAATTCAAAAGTTTGACCAGCATTAACAGATGGATCATTCCATATAAGCTTGAACACGTTGCTATTCGTTGCCAGAGTAAATGACAACTTTTGACTCACTCCAAAGGATAAAAAGGAACTCTTGATCCTGAATCCGGCAAAAAGCAAATCTTCATTTATATGAATTCTTGTGAAACCCAGCGTATTACCGCCATTGACAATCTTGCTCAGATCCAGTTTATCGATATTAGTTCCCGGTTCATTGGTGAAAAAATCTGAGTATGAACCTACCGTATTGAACAAACTGAATTCTACGTTGGAAATCGCAGGAATTCCAATAAAAACTGAAGCATTGGGTGTTAAGGCCGGGTTAAGGCTCACACTTTGCGGAATGCCTCTAAAGCCATACAAAATATAATTTTCCTGAGCACTTAAAAAATGGACAGACATCATAAGAAATGCTGCTACCAGCATGTTTCTTCCCCATGGTTTTGTTAAAAAATTATTCATGACTTTGTATTTTATTCATTAATACTTATTTCTGTGCATTGTTTGTATAAAATGACAACTTAGATTACACTGCGAGTCTTAAATGAATCTAAAAAATTAATCGACGCTGACATTCTTATGGTGAAAGAAAACACCGAATTAGAGTAATTAGAAAACAGAAAATAATTGGCGGATGTTTTCATGCTTTTCCTCTTTTAACTATCACAAATATAGTGAAAAAACAGGTAAAATACCAAGAAAAGAGTAAAATTTTGTTTTGATTTAAAAAAGAGAATTTGGCAGCCAACAATTTTTTAGAAAATTTTCCAGATCAGTGGATTGGATCGTTAGTTTCTATTATCCCCTTCCTGGGAAAATTGGGATTCATAATTGTGGAATCCGGTAGCTTGTTCAAATGCATATCCTTGATCTGTAATATGTTCCAGTAATTATTTTCATAGCTTTTATCATCTGTCTGTGATGGTACGAAATGGAACTTAGTGCTAATGCCTTGTGACAGATCATAAGGTAGGCATTTTTTCAAGTGTTTTCCATAATGATAAAGTGCATCCAGAAAATAATGGGTGATATCGTATCCCAGAAAGCCGTATTTCTCGGGAACTGTACCGTAGTTCTTTACGAAAAGCTTATTAAGCTCTTTGACTTCGGGCGAGTCATAATTCACATAAAAACTGGCCGGGTAAGTAACATTTAATTTGTTCATTTGGTAAGCATCCAGGTTTTGAATGGTTTCCCAGGCCGGTAATCCGATCATTTTCACATTGAATGTATCAGACATAACATTCAGCCTGTTCATTACATCCATCACAAACGCTTTGTTAGTACCGTAAACGATAACCAGGTTGTTCCGGAGAACGGAAGCATTATCCAGAAAAGGATGCAGGCTGTCCTGCATATAATTTATTTCAACAAGCTGGTTAGCGAAAGTCGTGCTGTCGTTGATCCGCCCGGTTTTAAGAGAATCAGGTTGAATGAACCTGTTCTCCATAAAGTACGGTCGCAGCGTATCACTAATAGTGGTTACAATGGGTTGCTGAGCAGCTTGAAGCAAGGAGTCAGTTTTTGCTTGATTCTGATAATTCTGGATAGTTTGATTATTTTGATTTTCTTTTTGAGCTTTAAGCTGAGCTACAAGTTCTGTTTGTTCCTGTATCTGCTCCCGTTGGGTTACAGCTATGCCCAGATTCACCAACTGGCTGTTCGCAAATTTTACAGAATCAGACAAGACCTGCCGGATTGAATCGCGAAAAGCATTAACTGTCTGTGTATCTTTAAATGCAGTAGGCCTGAGGATAAAAACCTTGTCTTTGGAATAGTAGTTTCTGACAAGATTTTTAACCAATTCGGGTTCGAAACTGAATCCTGGTTTTACTTTGATTACACCGTCATGGCCTTCTATAACAGATTCCCGGAAGGTAAGCGGATTTACTATGGGAATGTGAAAGTGACCTGCAAATAAAGAAACTTCATCAAAACTTCTACTGTAAAAAGGTCCGATGATCAGGTCCATATCCATAAGCTCAGGTCTTGAAAGTACTTTTGATGTTTTTGTCAGCGTTTGGTCCACATCATACACATAGAATTGGATATTCATTCCCTGGGCTTTCAGTGACTGTGAAGCGAGAAGTGCTCCTTGTAAAAATTGTATAAAACGGAAGGGTTCGAAATGACGTTGTTGCTGCATCATAAACTGAAAATGGTTCAGACTGTCAGTATGGTCCAGATATAATGGAACCATTAATGCTACTTTAAATGTCTTGTTATGAAGTGACGGATTGCATCCAAATGTCGGAACTTGCTGCTCAGGAGTTTTCCCCGTAACTATTTTGTTTTGAGCTGCTTGTTGAGTCTGAGGAGCAAGGGGTATAACTTCAGCCGCTTTTTCAGCAGGAATTTTTACAATCTGGCCGGGAAAAACAAAACGTTTTAAGAAAGGGTTTCCTTCCTTTATTTTGAAATAACTTATCCCGTATAATTTGGCAACTTTTTTAAGTTTTATCTTTTCAACGGGCGAATAAACCACATAAGTCTTATTTATTTTTTTTTTTGGGATCAGGATTTTTTGTCCTATCCTGATGGAAGTAGTGAGAGACTTATTCGCCAGATAAAGGTCGTTAAGGCTTATCCCGTATTTTCTGGAAATACTGTAAAGTGTTTCTTTCTTTTTGACAATGTGAACAATAAATTCATTTTTGGAAGATACCTGTCGATGTTCTGAATTAGCGTTTCTGTTATTTGAAGATGGAGAGTTGTGGAATGCTGCTTCAGCTTTTTGTAAGTCAGCTTTACTGGCATGGTACCCGGGTACCTGAGCATTGACAGGTAATTTAAGTTGCATACCGCGAACAATCTTCGTAAGCCCCGGATTGACTGCTTTCAATTCGGCAACGCTTATTTTATATCTATGCGCGATACCTTCCAACGTTTCTCCCTGCATGGTAACATGCCGGTAATCTTTAATGATAGGGATTCTCGATCTTGGACTGTCTGGCGTAATGTTAGATTTAGCAGGTGTTGTCTGTAACTGGGGAGCCGGAGTTTCTTCCATGTTGCTAATGGCTTTTTCCACAGGAAGATTGTTCGATTGTGTTATGCCAGAGTTAAGTCCGCCGGTATATGGTTTTGCAGCAGGTTCACTGGATGCTTGTCCGTCCAGAACCTTAAATGCATCTTCAACGGGGATTTTAACAAATTCACCTTCTTTGAGAGGTCCGGTTAAACCGGGATTGGCCAATAATATATATTTTTTCGGTATCAGGTAAATAGAAGCTATATGATCAATGGTTTCCCCATCCGAAGCCACATGATAGAAAAAGTCGAAGTTTGTTTGTTTTATCTGTTTTGTGATTTCTGTTTCTTTGTTTACAGTTGGAATGTACAACTGTTGACCAACCAATATCCCCGTTTTAGCTGCCGGGTTATTATAATATATTTCATCAATGCCTACATTGTAAGCTTTCGCGATGGAATAAACAGTCTGACCCTTTTGAACGGTATGAACGTAAAATTGCTTTCCGTCTCTGGTTTGGATGATTTTACTGATGGGAACGTTAACGGTCTGTGCCTGAGCTGCACTGGCAATAAAAAAGAGTATTAGGATAAAAAACTTCTTCATGTTTCTTATTTCAGCTTGAGATAACCAAAGGTAAATATTACTATAAGTTAAACGCTTGCGAAATTAAAGAAATTATGCCCGGGCGCAAATTTTTTTTAATATCATTAACGACAGAAATTTTTCAGCTTATTCCCACTCGATGGTAGCGGGAGGCTTTGAGCTAATGTCGTAAACAACCCGGTTAACGCCTTTGATTTTATTAATGATGTCGTTAGAGACCTTTGCAAGAAAATCGTAGGGCAGGTGAGACCAGTCTGCTGTCATTCCGTCAGTAGAACTCACGGCACGCAAAGCCACCACATTTTCATAAGTACGTTCATCACCCATGACCCCGACTGACTGTACCGGAAGTAAAACGGCAAGTGCTTGCCATACTGTGTTATACAATCCGTTCTCTCGCAGGTTGCTGATAAAAACATCATCCACATCCTGTAAAATACGAACGCGTTCGGCGGTTACTTCCCCAAGTATTCTAATGCCAAGTCCCGGACCCGGAAATGGATGGCGATTGAGAAGGTATTCCGGCATATCCAATGATTTCCCGATTCTTCTCACTTCGTCTTTGAAAAGTGTATTTAAAGGCTCAACTACTTTCAACTTCATAAAATCTGGTAATCCGCCCACGTTATGGTGTGATTTTATGGTGGCCGAAGGCCCGTTTACGGAAACAGATTCGATAACGTCGGGATAGATGGTGCCTTGGGCAAGCCATTTAACATCTTGAATACGATGTGCTTCCTGATCAAAGACTTCAATAAATGTTTTCCCGATTGTTTTTCGTTTAAGCTCAGGGTCGGAAACTCTTTTCAGTGCATTCAGGAATTGAGCAGAAGCATCCACACCTTTCACATTCAATCCCATGTCATGGTATGAGTGCAACACCGTTTCAAATTCATTCTTTCGCAGGAGACCATTGTCAACGAAAATACAATACAAATTTTTCCCGATGGCTTGCTGTAGTAAAACGGCTGCTACAGAAGAATCAACACCGCCCGATAATCCCAATACTACTTTGTCGTTATCCACTTTTTCTTTTAAGCTTGCAACTGTTGTTTCAATAAAGGAATCAGGAGTCCAGGATTGGTGGCAGCCGCAAATATTAACCACAAAATTCTTTAGTAATTGTGGCCCCTCTGTGGAATGAAATACTTCCGGATGAAACTGTATACCATAGGTCGGGGCATTCTTTTCTTTAAAACCGGCTACTTTCACACTTGTAGTGCTGGCAATAGTTTCAAATCCATCAGGTAAATTCAGAATTGTATCTCCGTGCGACATCCAAACCTGACTTCCGTCAGAAAGTCCTTCCATTAAAGAACAGGAGCGATCAAGATAATTTAGATTAGCACGCCCGTATTCCCTTATTTTAGAAGGCATTACTTCACCACCATCATGTTGTGCCAGAAACTGAGCTCCGTAACAGACACCCAAAAGTGGATATTTTCCCCTTATCTCCGACAAATCGGGAATCGGACTGTTTTCATCACGAACAGAATAAGGACTTCCCGAAAGGATAACACCTTTTATCTCTTTTGATAATTTTGGAATCTTGTGAAACGGATGAATTTCACAATAAACATTTAACTCCCTGACTCTTCGTGCAATGAGTTGGGTATATTGGGAGCCGAAATCGAGTATAATAATGGTTTCCTGCATAGCGCAAAGATAAACAGTTTCATGAAAATGCCTTGGGAAAAAATATTATTTCGAAAGAGTAAAAATGATGTGTAAAATAATAAAATCGTTAGATAATAATAAGTTGGGTGATAAATAAGCAAATTTTT
>CAZPPK010000145.1:0-7727 GCA_964588415.1 uncultured Lentimicrobiaceae bacterium | reverse complement strand
GATATTCAATGACTTAGGTGGGTGTTGCAAAAAACTGACGAAGACAAGAAAAAAATTATTTGTCATAGGAGCAGGTAGCCACCCCGTACTGATCGCATTTTAAAAACGCTTGCTGGTGATGGATCTATTCCGTTTTAAGGAGGCGTTTTTCTGTCTTAGCAGGTTCAGCTACTGATTTATTTTGGGGATACAATCCCATCAACACTTTTTCAGGCGTCATGGGTGCATCAAAAGAAGCGTATTGCGGATTAAATTCCCGCATGGCGTTCTGGATGGCAAAATAAACACCGGGACCGTACAGCAACGGAGGTTCTCCAACAGCTTTGGAACCCATCACTGCCAGAGAATGTCCCGTTGTTTTCAACGGAGTTACATTCAATACTTTAGGAACGGCATAAATATCGGGCACTTTGTATGTGGACAGACTGTTGGAAAGCAATTTCCCCTCGTTGTTGTAACGCAGCTCTTCCATGGTCATATATCCGATTCCCTGAACCAAAGCGCCTTCCACCTGGCCAATATCGATGGTTTGGTTCAGACTGTCTCCAAAATCATGGACGATGTCAACTTCTTCCACTTCATAAATCCCACGCAAAACATCCACTTTTACCACAAAAGCAGCCGTCCCGTAAACATGGTAAGCAAACGGATGGCCTTTGCCTTTTTCCACATCGAAATGAATTACAGGCGTAGCATAATGTCCGTGCTCCGTAAGGTTTACACGATTCAGAAAAGCTTGTTGGATTAATTTTTCCCAGGTAAGATCCGTTTCTTTTCCTTTCAGGTAAACTTTTTCTTT
Organism: uncultured Lentimicrobiaceae bacterium; assembly: GCA_964588415.1. Lineage (GTDB taxonomy): Bacteria > Bacteroidota > Bacteroidia > Bacteroidales > F082 > Sulfidibacterium. Next base: position 6,928 of record CAZPPK010000145.1, on the reverse strand, counting down.
TATGAATTCAATATCTTTTTTGGTAGCACCCAGCATGGAGGCGGCAAACGATTTCAATCTCAGCAACAGCGCGTTGCAGGCAACCAAAAGTGCATTCCCGTTCAGATCGGCACCGGAACTGGCGGCGGTGGGAGATGTATTGGAAACTCGTGTGGTATTCGTAGATTCTATTTTGATTCTTTTAGGATCAATAGAAAAAGCGTGTGCAGCCACCTGCAGCATTTTGGTGTTGACACCCTGCCCCATTTCAATGGCTCCGGTACTAACACCCAGGCTTCCGTCATGATAAATGTGCACCAACGCCCGTGCCTGATTCATGGAAATGTTGGTAAAAGAAATACCAAAAGTGATCGGCATCAGCGCCAGACCTTTTTTATAAATCTTGTTTCTCTGGTTAAAAGTCTCTATTTCCTTTTGCTTTTCCTGAAGACGATATTCATCGCAAAGCGTTTTCCATGTCTTACGGATGTTCACCTGCCGGGCTTTTTGCCCGTAATAAAACAAGTCGTTTTCCTTTAAAAGATTTCTTTTTTGTATCAAAGAAGCCGGAACATGAAGTTCCATGGCGGCTTTGGCGATGGCCGATTCCATCACAAACATGCCCTGCGGCGCACCGAATCCGCGAAAAGCAGTGTTGGGCGGCAGGTTTGTCTTACAACTATACAACGTGGCTTTTACATCCGGAATAAAATACGAATTGGTGGTATGGAAAAGCGTCCGGTGCGAAATGGCAGGGCTCAAATCGTTAGAAGCACCACCATTTTGATAATAGGTTACTTCGTAAGACAATATCTTGAAATCGGAAGACAATCCGATCTTGAAATCAGAAGAATAGGGATGGCGTTTCCCAGTCATTTGCATATCATCTGACCGTGAAAAGACCAGTTTCACCGGTTTTTCCAACTTTTGGCTTGCAAGCGCCACCAAAACTGCCGGGGCAGTGGCCTGATCTTCTTTTCCACCAAAACCACCACCAAGCCGCACCACATCCACCTGTATCTGATTCATGGAAATGCCCAAAACTTTGGCAATGGTGCGTTGCGCAGCTGTCGGACTTTGTGTTGAAGAGTGCACCATCAGGTTTCCGTTTTCCGCCGGATAACAGTAAGCGCCCTGTGTTTCGAGATACAAATGCTCTTGTCCTGCCTGCTCTACCGAACCTTCAAAAACATACTTGCAACGGGACCATTTCTTTTCAGGATCGCCCATGGAAAATATGGAAGGTGGTGTTAAAAGAAGCCCTTTTTCTGCTGCCTTGCGAGGATCAGTAACAATTTCCAGTTCTTCAAAAGTAATTTTGATCAACTGCCTTGCCCTTCGGGCGATGCGTTCACTTTCTGCCACCACCAGTACGATGGGTTGTCCCAGAAAATCGGTTTCGTTTTCAGCGAACAGCAGTTCATCGGGGATAATGCCGCCAATTTGGTTTTCTCCGGGAATGTCATGGGCTGTCATAATATCAATGACTCCAGGATAGTTTTTTGCTGCTGTCAGATCGAGTCCGGTAATTTTTGCGTGCGCCACCGGCGAGAAAAATACGACTGCATGCAGGGTTCCCTGCCTTACCGGGATGTCGTCCAGATATAAAGATTTCCCGGTCACATGCCCTTTTGAATCTATATTCTTCATGATAGCCGTGTTTTTTTTAACAAGTTATCTGTAGCAATAAAACCGGGAAACAATTCAACAAAATGAGCAAAAAACAACTGTCTTAATAACAAACGTTTATATTCTTTGGCGCCCCTGATATCGCTGATAGGCGCAATTTCCTCCTGTAGGATATCTGAAGCTTCCAGGATGGTTTTCTCTTCTAAAACTTTTCCAGCAAGGAACTTGGCAGTTTTTTCTGCATAAAACGGAAATGCGAACACCCCACCCGCTGAAAGATCAGCCTTCACAATTTTATTTCCTTCCACCTGAACCTGCAACGCAGAATTTACACTGGCAATATCGAGAAAACGGCGTTTGCTTACCTTTTCGAAATTAAAAAAAACACCATCACGAGGCAGCGGAAATTCAACTTTTTCAATCAACTCTCCGGCTTGTAAAACAGTCTGTTTGTAACCGGAATAAAACTTTCGAAGCGGAACAGAACGCATACTTTCTTCTTTGTTTTTAAAACGCACCGTGGCATCTAGCGCCAGGAAAAATATCACCATATCGGCAATCGGGGAAGCATTCATGATGTTTCCTGCCACTGTCCCCATATTCCTGATGGGTTCGGATGAAATGAGTTTAAAATGGTCATTCAATTTTGGAAAAATACTTCGTAAACCTTGATGTGAAAGCATATCAGTAACAGTAACTGAAGCGCCTATAAAACACTTTTCTTCACCAATCTCTATCTTTAGTAAATCTGGATATGATCTTAAAAATTGTAATTTTTCCGGGAAAAGCTGATCTGATTTTTGGACGAACAAATCCGTTCCTGCCCCGAACGGAATGCCACTATTTTCTTTTATTGTTTCATCCTGAATTTCATTAAGCCTTCCTGCAATTTCCCTGAAATATTCGGGGATGTAAGCATGCGCTATCAACCAGTCAAGATTTCTTTCGGCATTTTTATTGGAAAGTTTTGCTGATAAATCCAGGGCTGCTCTTTCGATAGATTTATATCCCGTACAACGGCAAATATTTCCACTGATGGATGCAAGGATATTTTCAGGATTTGAAAGTTGGGAATTCATGCTGTGTGCCGTAAGCGACATCACAAAACCGGGCGTACAAAAACCACATTGCGTAGCTGCATTGTCTATAATTGCCTGCTGTACAGGCGACATCTGGTCTTTCTTAAGTCCTTCGATGGTAACAATCTGTTTTCCCTGAACATTTCCCAGCGGTGTCAAGCAAGAAACGATGCTTTTATAATTCACTTTCCCCTGTTCCAGACTTCCTTCCAGCACGGTACAGGCGCCGCAGTCGCCTTCCCGGCATCCTATTTTTGTTCCCATCAAATTCGCCTCATACCGGATAAAATCCAGCAACACCATTCCTTGTGGTTTCTCAGTACGAATCAGCCGGTCGTTAAGGATAAATGATATCATCGTTTTTATCAGTACATTTTAAATCACAAAGTTAAGGATTTTGGTGCCTCGCTCTGGTTTGGGTCTCAAAAAAGATAAATTTTAGGTATTCCTCTGCGAATTGGTGAAAGTTTAGAAAAAACCATCCAAAAACATGCCGGCCTTTTTTGTTTTTTCTGTGATTGTGCCGTTTGCAAAATTTGGTTACATTTGAATTTCCAAAATCATTATGCCATGAAAATCTTCAAAAGAATCTTACTTGCTTTACTGGTTATCATTATTGTGGTTGTAGGAGTGGTATACTTCTGGACCAGAAGCACTAAACCTGACTATTCTGGCAATGTCAATATTAAAGGGCTACAGGACCGGGTCTCCGTCGTTTATGACCATTACGGCGTACCTCATGTCTATGCGCAAAATGCTCACGATGCCTACTTTGCATTTGGATATGTCCATGCTCAGGACAGGCTTTTTCAAATGGTCATGCTCAGAAGGGTCATGGAAGGGCGCCTGGCAGGAATCTTTGGGAAAGACCTTATTAAAACAGATAAATACCTGCGTACTTTGTCTATTAACAAGATGGCAGAGCAAAGTGCAGATCAGTTTATGAAAACTGCGGATGCTCCTGTCAAAGCAGAAGTACAGGCATACGTAAACGGCATAAACAGTTTTATTGACAATCACACCTTACCCATTGAATTCACCCTTCTCAATTTCAAACCGGCAAAATTCACAGTTAAAGATGTTTTCGGCATCATCGGCTACATGGCGCTGACTTTTACCGATGCGTTGAGCGAAAACCCGGTGGCTTCAAGGATTTACGACAAATGGGGAAAGGCTTATCTGAAAGACTTGGGTCTCGATTCCATTTCAAACACAGAATATTATAATCATTCGAAAACGGCAATTCTTTCGGGATTGTTTAAAAATGTCCGTTCCTTGCAGAATTTGGTTCCGGTGCCTATTTGGGAAGGTTCCAACAACTGGGTTGTGAGCGGAAAGCATTCAAAATCAGGGAAGGTCCTGCTTGCCAACGACACACACATCAAATACTCACAACCCGCGGTTTGGTATGAAGCTTACCTTCAGTATCCGGGTTTTGACCTGTACGGATATTACCTTGCCGGGATTCCTTTTGCGCTGGTTGGCCATAACAACCACTATGGTTGGGGGTTGACCATTTTCCCATTTGATAATCTGGATTTGTATGCAGAAAAAGTCAATCCCGATAATCCCAATCAGGTTTGGTATAATGGTGCCTGGCGGAACGACAGTATCGATCATGAAGTGATTAAGGTCAAAGGAGAAAAAGACGTTCCTTTCGACGTTCGTTATACCGTACACGGCCCGATTCTGAACAGTGCTTTTGCAAATATCACCCACAAATCCGGCCAGGAAGTCAGCATGTGGTGGTCTCCCCTTCATCTGAGATCGACATCACTGCAGGCACTTTATGATATGAATAATGCTGTTGATATGGCTGATTTCAAAAAAGGCGTGTCATTGATCGACGTGGTTGGATTGAATATAGTTTACGGGGATACAGACGGAAATATTGCCTGGTGGGCTTCAGGAAGAATTCCCAAAAGGAATAACCACGTAAATCCCAAACTGATTCTCGACGGCACCAATCCTGAAAATGATGTTATCGGTTTTTATCCTTTTGAAAAAAACCCACAGTCAGTCAATCCTCCCAGCGGGATTCTGAATACTTCCAACAATGCGCCGCCGCCGGTGGACGGCATCGTTTATCCGGGTTACTATTATCCAGGTTACCGTTCTTCACGGGTGCGCCAATTGCTTGAATCTAAACCGAAATGGACGATCAAGGAAATGGAAAAAATTCAGCTCGACACCCATTCCAACAGGGATATGAAGCTTGTTCAGCTGATCTTAAATCACATGGGAACCACTCCCGGTGACCCAAAAATAGTGACTGCTTTGGAAAACTGGGACGGAAATTATGACACGGCCAGTACCGGGGCCGTTATTTATACCCAGATGCTTTATTTTGTGCTGCGCGATGCCATGATGGATGAAACAGGCCCGCAGGATTTTAAAAAATTGTGTGGATTAAACCTTCTCACCAGTTCTATCGAACGGTTGCTTGAAGATTCTACTTCTGTTTGGTGGGATAATGTGAATACAAAAGTCAAAGAAACCCGGGCGGACATTTTCAGGCAGGCTTTCTCGGAAACCGTTACGGCGCTGAGAAATCAGTTGGGTAATAATATTTCCACGTGGAAATGGGGGAAAGTCCATCAGCTGTTGAACGTGCATCCCATTGGAACCAAACCGCCCTTTGACAGGTATTTTAATGTGGGGCCTTTCCCGATAAGGGGAAGCAACGAAGTGGTAGATAAAGAAGCTTTCGCATACAATGCACACGGCGTTTATCCCGTAACTTCGGGACCAGCACTACGTTTCCTCATCGACTTCGCCAACACGGATCACGCGTTGTCTATCATTCCCACAGGACAATCCGGTAATGTGCTGAGTCCGCATTATGCCGACCAGGCTGTGATGTATGTCAAAGGAGAATACAGACCGCAAATTACTTTAAGAAAAGACATTAAACACGGAAGTGTTTTAACATTGATACCGAAATAAACAGAAAAAATTCAATGGAAAGCAGCAGAAGCAGAGCTTCAGATTTGATAAAGGGCGTGGCGATCATCGCCATGGTTCAGGTAATCCTGTTGGAATTTTTTGCCCGGCAGTCCATCATGGATGGTTTGACAGGCAAAATTTCCATGTTCATCGGAGGTTCTGCCACTGCTCCGGTTTTCCTGGCGGTGATGGGATATTACATCGCTTACACGCAGAAACCTTTCTGGAAAAATATTTTACGTGGTGCTGGGCTGATCGGCCTTGGATTTCTGGTAAACATCGGACGAAATATTATGGTTTTAACCGGACTTGCCCATCCGGCTTATGTCATCGGACCGCTACCGCTCATTTTCAGCACAAACATTCTGATTTTAGCCGGCTTAAGTTTGATTGCCATTGCCCTATTGATTAAACTTTTTAAGGGTCATGTACTGATCTTTCTTTTCCTGATCGTTGTGACCCTTTTAATTCAATACGCCATTCCACCCGTGGAAAAAACTTTCCCGGGTTCCATCTTACTGCCCTTTTTCTATGGAAAATACCCACGCGGATTTTTCCCATTCATTCCCTGGTTTTCTTATGTGCTGGCAGGTTATTGCTTCTACCTGTTCAAGAATTATTTCGTTTCTGACCAATTTAAGCACAGCCAAACTGTAAAAGTGATGCTTCTTTTCCTTTCGGGAATCGTTCTGGTAGTTACTGCCAAGTTTGGTTTTCGTGTTTCCATACAACCACAACTCTATTTCCATCATGGGATCATGTTCTTTTTGTTTTGCATCAACTTTGTGTTCTGGTGGCTGTTGAGTGCCCGTGCCATTGTTCATCGGGCTGACAACTTTATTTCCCGTTATGTGGAATGGCTCGGAAAAAATGTAACTGCTTTCTATGTGATTTTTATGCTTCTTATGGGAAACCTGGGTGTCATTTTCTACAAAAGTCAGGATTATAAAGAACTGGCGCTCTGGTTATTTGGAATGCTGATTGTATCCAGTTTATTGGTCTTGGCCTGGGATAAGTTACACCGTCTAGTGGCAGGTTCAGAACAATAAGATCAAGAAAAGTAGCTGTGTCGATCTTTCCCATAAATGAAAACACATCAATGGCCCAAAGTGCCGGAGAAATTTCTTTCTATTTTCCTAAAATTGCCTTAATAAGCGTATAGCTAAGCAAGCCGTAAACAATTCCCTGCGTAAGCGAATATTAGTGGGATCAACAAAATTGTGAAAAAGGCCGGAATGGCTTCTTCTTGTCTTCGTCAGTTTTTTGCAACACCCACCTAAGTCATTGAATATCAA
>CAZPPK010000144.1:0-7901 GCA_964588415.1 uncultured Lentimicrobiaceae bacterium | reverse complement strand
ATTTCGAATGCTCCGCTTATCGCGGATTTTCAAAATAGAGTTTCACTAATAAATTAAGATTCTTTCTCAATCCACTTCCCATTTTTTGATTCTCCTAAAATCTGCACATCTTTAGTCTTGGAATAATCATGAAATGCTTTAAGCATTTCTTCTTTCGAATTCCTTACAATTAAAATACCGCTTTTTTCGCCTTTATTCTTCACTTCGATATAAAATCCATCCCTGTATCTTTTGGGTCTGGTAGGTGGTCTTCCCATGTATTATTTTTTTATGAATTTGAGAGCTGCAAATTGTCAGTTAATTTTTTCTATAGCAAACAAATATATTAATTTTTGCTTACAAAAGAAGAAATCAGGAAACTAATTTCAACGATTTTTCGAAATGATCTAAATTTTAGGATAAATGGCCAATTATACCTCCTGAAACACCTTAAATAATCGACCAAATAAGCCGACAATGATCATCACTATTGTTAGCAAAATAAGAATCCATTTCAAGAATGTTGTTACTGCTGAAATATGAACAAGTAAATGGTTCATATCCGGATAAGTTAAAATACTTATTCTCAGTATAATATTTTCTATAAAGTCAAAAGTAGCTGCAGCAAAAGGAATGAACACCAGATTTGAAAATTTCGTCTTCCCGAAAAATAGGAAAAGCAGGCTCGCAAAAAAAACGGAATATACTAAAGGATATATCATGTCAACCCATTGGAGTTTCAAATAAATTTCCTTCCCTACGGCTCCATATTCATGAAAAAGATAACTCAGCCTGTCATAAGAATAATATAAATCCATATCAGGAATCCCCAGGTTTCCCGAAAGAGCCTTTATTTTTTGGATGCTGAAGGGAAATAATCCGTTAAAAGCATAGTTGAGCAATAGGAAAAGGGCAAAAAGAAAAATCAAAACTTTATATCCGGATGTTTTGGCCAGGAACGAAAAGCAACGTTGCTTCATTATGTCAGGTTTTTCCCGTTTTAGGAACAACGAATATACACTTTTTCAAAGATTTGAACCAATTCTAGCCCTGTAACATTAGGTCGGAAATCATATTGAATAAAATCAGCATGAAGAATTATTGTTTATTTTCGCTTAAATCATCAACATCAAAGCAAAACAATTCTCATTGGTTTAAACCGCTAAGTGTTAAATATGAACGGCCTGGGCAGAACCATCGAAAAAGACAAGCAGTACTATAAGTTTGGGCTTTATGGCTTTTTGAAAAACCTCCGCTTCTACGAATCCTTTTTGATTCTGTTCTTCCTTGAAAAAGGAATTGATTATTTGAAAATAGGGTTCATCTATTCCATTCGTGAAATTACTATCATTTTACTGGAAATCCCGAGTGGCCTGATCGCAGATGTCCTGGGTCGTAAAAAAACACTGATGACGTCTTTTCTTTTTTACATGGTATCCTTTATAATATTTTATTTTTCGGATCATTATGTTTTGATGGTTGTAGCCATGATATTTTTTGCCATTGCTGATGCGTTCAGAACAGGGATTCACAAAGCCATGATATTTCAGTACTTGAAATCGCGCGGAAGGTCAGATCAAAAAGCTGATTATTATGGTCATACCAGGTCATGGTCTCAAACCGGGTCAGCCCTGTCTTCGCTCATCGCGGCAGCAATGGTTTTCTATTACGGGAGTTATAAAATAATCTTTGCAGCATCAGTTATTCCATATATCCTGGATTTTATATTGATCAGTACTTATCCAGATTTCCTGAACGGCGAAATAAAGCATATTGCACAATCCACAATGTGGGAAAAATCAAAATACATTTTCAGTGCTTTTGTCAGGAGCTTTAAAAATCTGAACTTCCTAAAATCGCTGACAAGCCTTTCATTGCACACAGGCTATTACAGGGCAATTAAAGATTATATTCAACCAATCTTGATGAGCCTGACGTTGATACTTCCCTTATTTACAGATCTCAAAAACAAACAAAAGACTGCCTTGGTTGTTGGGGCACTCTATTTTATCATCTATCTGCTCACAGCCTACACATCCAGGCATGCCGGAAGATTCAGGGAATTTTATAAAAACTTCGCCAAACCTATGAATCTGACTTTAATAGCTGGATTTGTAGCAGGAATCGCAAGCGGCCTTTTCTACTCAGCTCAATTTTACTGGATTTCAGTTTTGTTCTTTGTATTGATTTTAATGATTGAAAACCTAAGGAAACCCATTGGAATTGCTTATGTGGCAGAATTTTCCCATGATGAAGCCATGGCTACCGTCCTGTCTGTACAATCTCAATCACAATCAGTGTTTGCAGCCATCATTGCTCCCATTATTGGGTTTACAGCCCAATACGCCGGACTCGGATTAGGAATTGCTCTTACCACATCGCTTTTGCTGTTATTTTTCCCTTTTTATTGGTTAAAAGACAGATAATTATCGTACATTAAACGGTTCACACAAAGAATTTTTCATTTTCAATTCCTACCAGAAGTTCTATTAAATCCGGCAAATGTCGTAATTTTAACCTCAGTTTGAAATAAAAGGACCACTATGAAAAAAATCGCACTTGCATTAGGAGGAGGAGGTGCCCGCGGACTGGCACACATTGGCTTTTTAAGAGTTCTTGAAAGAGAGAATATTCCCATAAGCCGTGTTTGCGGATGCAGTATGGGAGCCATGGTTGGTGGCACTTACTGCTTGTACAAAAATGTGGACCAGGTAGAAGAGCAGGCTTACAATTTTGTAAACAACTCTGTTTTTCAAGAATTTAACTTCGATGACTTTGCAGATATGGACAAAAGAGGGGATGACTGGAAAAGCAAAGCGCTCAATGTGATGAGTAGGATCAAGGTAGGACTTTCTCTATTTAAAACTCTGGCACATCCCAGCATCTACGAAATTAGTCTGGTAGACCAGATTTACAGCAATTATCCCGATGCACCGATTGAAAACCTTCAGCTTCCATTTACCGCTACTACCAATGATATTTTAACAGGTAAAGAAGTGTTGATCAGCAAAGGGAGCCTTCGTCTGGCAGTTAGGGCTAGTTCTGCCATCCCAGGCTATTTCCCTCCGGTAAAATATGAGAATTACCTGTTGGTGGATGGTGGCGTTTCCAATTTGGTTCCTACCCATTGCTTTCGCAAAAATAGTAATGAACTGATCATTGGCGTGGATGTGAGTCAACCGGTTCATGAAGGAGTGGATCTGAAAAGTGGTGTCAATATTATGCAGCGGGCAGAAGCCATCAGGGAATACCATCTCGTTAAATTAAAAACACAAAATGCAGACAGGATTGTCCGTTGTAACCTGAATGGAATATCCTGGGCCGATTTCAGCAGCATGGATGAAATTATTAAGTATGGCGAGAAAAGTGCTCAAAAGGTCATTCCCTGGATCGTGAAAAATATGGATTAGAATTTCTTATCCGAAGAACATTTCCTGAAAACCCAAAAGGTATACTTTTTCCGTGGCGCGCGTAAAAGCAGTATAAAGCCAACGCAGATATTCTACGTCCTTCTGTTCAGTATTAACAAATCCCTGGTCAATAAATACATTGGACCACTGACCGCCCTGCGTTTTATGACAGGTCATGGCGTATGCATATTTGATCTGTAAAGCGTTGAAATAAGGGTCTTTTTGCATGGCAGCCAACCGTTTTTTACGATTTGGAATGTGCTGATAATCCCGTTCAACAGCATCAAACAAATTTCTTTGTTCTTCTTCATTAAGGCTCGGGGCATTGGCATCCAGCGTATCAAGCAACAATTTCACCGACATTTCCTTTTCTTCAGGATAATCGACAAAACGAACTTCTGCGTTCGCAAAATGAAATCCATAAAGTTCATCTTCGCCGGTTAGACGTACTATCTCGGCAAGATCGCCGTTGGCAATAAAACCCGCCTTGGAACTGGAGTCCAGCCAAAAATAATTATTCTTCACGATCATGATTCGATCTCCAGCTTCCAGCACAGCTTCCCTTTGCTGAATATTATTTCTTATTTGTTTATTGAACTGGTTGGCACTTTTGTTGCTGCGCGTTACAACAATGCTATCGGATTGCCGGTAGTTTGAAAACGCTGTCTGAAACAGGTCTTCCAACCGGTAATAATCCGCAACGATCTCAACATCAGACATAAAATCCTTTTGCATGAAAAATGGAAATAAAAAATCACTCATGCCTATTTTATGCCTTAAATTGGTTGCCGAAAGGAGAATTCCCGAATCCTGAGCCTGACGCATCACATCTTTCATTTCAAAAGCAAATGCCGTCAAACTGTAGGCCGATTTCAGGTATTCTACATCCAGCGCCGGACTGATATTCAGATGAACCGGCGGTAGCTGAGCCGTATCGCCGACAAACAGCAATTTATTTCCAGGTCGGGAAAAAACAAAATTGATCAGATCGTCGAGCAACCCCTGCCCTTTAAAACTTCCAAGCTCCACCGAATTATCACTCATCATGGATGCTTCGTCCACTATAAAAACCGTGTTTTCCATACGGTTCGGGCTTAATGTCATTTTCCGTCGGCCGTCAGCCGTCATCGCGGTCATGTAAATTTTTCTATGTATTGTAAATGCCTGAAATCCGGCATATTGAGAAAGGACTTTGGCAGCTCTTCCGGTGGGGGCCATTAAAACAAATTTTTCCGATTTCTTGCGAAGCCTGTTGGTAAAAGCACTGATCAAGCTTGTTTTTCCGGTCCCGGCATATCCCTTCAATAAATAAAGAGGATTGGTTTTTTTGCTGATGCCGAATGCAGCCAGATGTTGCATTGCAGTAACCTGATCCGGGGTAGGTTCAAAGCTAAATTCTTCCCGAAGGAAACGAAATTCATCCAACTGGTTCATGAGTGATTTTTTAAAATGGGTATCCGATACCAAAATTACCCACAAAGTCGTGCCAATTCAATTGTCCTAGCCTCCAGCGCCGACCAACTGGGAACGCAGGATTTCGGAAAGGTGCAGCAACGTCAAACCGGAAAATAAAATAAGTAAAGTCAAAGCGGAGCCCAAAACCGGCATCTATGGCAACCTGATTTAGGAAACTGTTCCATAAAAATTGCCCGCCCGGATAAGCCTGGGAAGCGTTGTAATTCCAGATATTTCCTGCATCAACAAACAACGCGCCCTTGAAGAAATGATAAATCGGGAACCGGTATTCGGCATTGGTTTCAAGTTGTATATCGCCAATACGTTCATACAAATCGCTTCCACTAAATCCTCCGGGCCCTAACATCCTGAAATGCCATCCTCTCATATCGTTAGCGCCACCTGCATAAAAACCTTTTTCATAAGGAATTTCAGAAGAATTACCATACGGGATTGCCATCCCGACCAAACCACGAAGTACAAAAACATCGCCTTTTTTATCGAATTGGAAATAGTGCCTGTAATCTGCGTTCAGCCTCACAAATTGAGAATAGTTCACGCCGAAAATGTTGTACGAACCTCCTGCATCTTGTTGGGAACCAATTAAATGGTTAAAGGCGTTCAAAAGATTTCCGGAGCTTTCAAAGTCTAACCGGAAGTAATTAAAATTCCCAACCTGGTTTTGCTGTTGGTTGTTATAAATAAAGCTGTATTTCATTCCCACGATCATGTGGCTTGAATATTGTTCTTTCAGGGAAAGGTTGGTTTCCTGTTCCAAAATGGCAGCAAACTCCGGAGTTGGATTCACTTTGACAAAATTCAAGTTAATCGGGGTTAAGATATGTCTGATGTTCTGATTCTGATCCCATGAATATCCCAAATTCGTATTGGTAATTTTGAGGGAATAATAAGGTCGCAATTGGTAATTATAGCCCAGGTCAATGCTGGTTCGTGAATTCCCGGTCAGGTAGATGGCTGAAAACGGAAATAGCACCATCGGGAAATATAACGAAGCGTTAATGCCGGTTTCAAAAGTGTTGAAGAAAGCAAAATTTCCAGAAGTACTTCTCGAGAGCGGAACCTGTTTCTCAGCTTCAAAACCGCCCGTCAGGCTAAGGTTTAGGACTTCTCCACCATGAAAGATATTCCGGTTGGAATAAGAAACAGCTCCGGTAACTCCCAGATTTCCGCTGGAGTTTGTTCCTACCGTCTCCAAAGAAATGGTATTCAGTTTGCCCGTTTGCATCAAAATTTTCGCATTCAGATAACCCAGGTTCAGAGAATCATTATGCCCTGTACCGGTCGTATCGAAGCCTATATTAACCGTCCGGAGGACCCTGAAATTGAAAAGGTTATTATAAGTCTTCTGGACACTTTTATCCGAGAAATACCGATTGGGCTTTATTTTAATGGCATTGTCAAAAGCTCCTAATGAAAATCTTCGTGCTGGCGTCAGAATAAACTGATACTTATATTGGCTTGTATCTCCCTTAAAATAAATATTATGACTCACAGTATCATAGGTAGTCGGGTTGGCAGCCTGAAAATTTGGGAAAACCCGGACGCTCTTCACAATGTATCTGATGTGAGGTATAGCGATGGTTTTTCCTGGATGATCCACATCCGGTATGTTCCTTGCCCTGAGAACCACATTAACAGAAACGGCATGGTTTTGCTGATTGGTATCTACAATAAACTGTATGTAATTCCTGTTGAAATAGTAATAACCTTTGTTCCGTAAAGCCTCAGCGATGGTATTTCTCTGGTCGTCCAGATGATTTACGTTGAAAATATCTCCTTTGTTTAAAAGGTTCAGTAATTTATTCCCTTCAATGCACCGGGCCAGGGCACTGTCTTCATAAGTATAAAATATCGTGTCGTAACGGTAGGGTTTATTAGGTGTAATAAAGTAATTTACAGATGCTACCATATTTTTCTTGCCGACTTCATATCTGGCGCTTGCATTAAAAAATCCAATGTCTCCCAAATATCTTTTAATGCTTTTCAGGCTCAATTCGGCATCCTCTGTGGAAAAATATACTGGCTTCTGACCCATCTTTTTATTGAGCAGCTTATTTAATTTGGAAGGATTTTTTTGCTCTTTATAGTAAGTCCATAAATTGAGTCGCGTAAAAAGAAATTTTTTGTTTGGTTTGGGCTGGACATATCGTCTTACATCACTCAAATTCAATTGAGGATGCTTGACCTTTCCTTCAACCTGTAATTTGTACTTTCCCAAAAGATAATCACCCTTAGGGATAAATTTCTTTACAGAGCAGGAAGAAAATACAATCAGTAACAGAGAGAAAGCAAAACTTAGGCGAAAAATTCTTCTTTCCAATTTATAAAAGTAACTTTATGCAAAGTTAGAAAAAGAAGCAGAAAGGTGAAATTATATATTTTTTGTGCAATTATCATTTTTTGGTTGGATAAATGAAAATTCATAGTATTTTTGCACTCTCTTTTTACAGAGCTCCCAAAGAGGGAGCTTAGCTCAGCTGGTTCAGAGCATCTGCCTTACAAGCAGAGGGTCACTGGTTCGAATCCAGTAGTTCCCACGGAGAAGCCGCAGTCGATGATTGCGGCTTTTTTTGTTTACATGTCCCGTCCTAAAATAATTTCTTCTATTGAAGTAATTACATTAAATAAATTTTGTACTTTTGTTTTGTTATCGACATTAGTTTACCTTTTGAACCATGAGCCTAACCAAAAGCACATTACAAAACACGTTTATTTCATTAAGTAAAAAATAGTACTCTTGCACTTTCATTATGAGTAAGCTCAGACAGAAATCTGATTTTAACTTTCATGCTGCTGAAATCTTACTTGAGAATAATTATTATGCACCAAGCGTGCACTGTAGTTATTATAGTTGTTTTCAACTATTAAATATGCCATAAATGATTTTTTTGGTGTTGATTATGAAACTTTGTCACATAATATTGCTTCATCCCCCCGAAGTACTCACAATTATATAATAAATTATGTGTCCAATGAGCTTACCAAATTAAGGGCTGATGAAGTAAAGAGATTTAAAAATCGAATTAAAGATTTAAA
>CAZPPK010000143.1:0-7953 GCA_964588415.1 uncultured Lentimicrobiaceae bacterium | reverse complement strand
TGAACCGGCAGAACCAAAATCTGCAGTGCTGCCATTACACCATCGGACAATCGGGCTGCAAATGTACAAATATTTTTAGATTCGTTTTAGGGCCTTTTAAAAATAGTTAAAATTTAAAATAATTCTTCAAATTTCCTAAATTAGCGGCCAGAATATGCCTTACTTAAAATTAAGTATATGAGTAACTTTAAAAAAATTAACAATTACGTGGGGTGGATCGTTTTCATCATTGCAGCCATTGTTTTTATATCCACGGTACAACCTACCGCCAGTTGGTGGGATCCGGGCGAGTATATTGCTACCGCCTATAAATTGCAAGTAGGGCATCCTCCTGGAGCACCACTTTTCCAAATGATTGGACGGGTTTTCTCACTGTTTGCCTTTGGTAATCTTGCCCATGTTGCCATCATGGTAAACATCATGTCAGCTCTGTGTAGTGCGTTTACCATTCTGTTTTTGTTCTGGACCATAACGCTTCTGGCAAAAAAACTTTACGTAAAAAAAGTTGGTGATGAGTTGTCCAAAGGACATCTTTGGGCAATTATCGGTGCCGGAGCAGTCGGCGCGTTGGCTTATACTTTTACCGATTCATTCTGGTTCTCGGCGGTGGAAGGTGAAGTTTACGCTATGTCTTCTTTCTTTACGGCGCTTACTTTCTGGGCAATTTTGAGATGGGAAGAGGTTGCGGACCATCGAAGCGGATTTCGCTGGATTGTATTTATTGCTTATATGTCGGGCTTGGCTATTGGTGTTCATTTGCTCAACCTGCTTACCATTCCTGCTATCGCATACGTCTATTACTTTAAAAAATATAAATTTTCCTGGAAAGGCTTTATTGCTGCAGGAGCCGTTGGTATTGGCGTTTTGGCTGCAATGATGTATATTATCATTCCACAGGTGGTTAATCTTGCCGGGAAAACCGAGCTTTTTTTCGTAAACTCTCTGGGATTTCCCTTCAATTCAGGAACCATATTTTATTTTGCTTTACTGATCGGATTGATCGTTTACGGGATTCGTTATACGCGTAAAAAAGGCAAGGTGGTATTGAATACGATCATCCTGGCCATTGCCTTTATATTAATAGGTTATTCTTCATTTCTGATGTTGGTGATCCGCTCGAATGCAGATACGCCAATTAATGAAGATGCTCCCAAGGATGCAGTGTCGTTGTTGGCTTACCTGAACCGTGAGCAATATGGTACCTGGCCTCTGCTTTACGGGCAATATTATGATGCCCCGGCAGTCGGCGCCAAAGACGGAACGCCAATTTATCAAAGGGACAATAAAACCGGAAAATATAAAATAATAGATAACCGTAAAGGTACTGTAACAGAATATGATCCGCGGTTCGAATCGATCTTCCCGAGAATGTGGAGTGGAGAAAAGCCGAGTTATAAAAATATTTATCAAAGCGAAGCTTATGGAGGGAAAGGCGGAACCCGGATCACTGTTGATGCGGGAAATGGGAAAACAAAAACTTTGATACGGCCAAGCTTTCTGGAAAATTTGAAATTCTTCTTTACCTATCAGGTCGACCACATGTATTGGCGTTATTTCATGTGGAATTTCGTGGGCCGGCAAAACAACATTGAAGGTCAGGGTGAGATTAATCATGGTAACTGGATCAGCGGGATCAATTTTATTGACAGCTGGCGCTTGGGTGATCAGGCGAACCTGCCCCCAAGTATGAAAAATCCGGCGCGGGCGCGATTCTATTTCCTGCCACTGATTTTAGGATTATTGGGTTTCTTCTTTCACCTCAAAAAGAGTAAAAAGGATACTTGGGTGATCTTTGTACTTTTCTTTATGACAGGCCTTGCTATTGTTATCTATTTGAATCAGACGCCTTATCAGCCCCGTGAAAGGGATTACTCTTATGCGGGCTCGTTTTATGCCTTTGCCATCTGGATCGGTTTTGGGGTGCTATGGCTTTATGAAAAGCTGGAGAAGTACTTTAAGAAAAAGCATTTGGCGGCACTGGGGATTACCATGGTAAGCATGATCCTGGTACCTGCTAACATGGCCAAAGAAGGCTGGCATTCTCACGACCGTTCTGGAAGATATGCTTGTCGCGATTTTGCAGTTATGTATCTGGAATCGTGTGCTCCAAATGCAATTTTGTTTACCAATGGCGATAATGATACTTTCCCTCTTTGGTATGCGCAGGAAGTGGAAGGGATCAGACCTGACGTAAGAGTTGTGAACTACATGCTGTCATCCGGAGCCTGGTACACAAACCAGATGTTTAAACAGGAATATACTTCTGCACCGTTACCACTGTCTATCCCTTCTGAAAAATATGACCGTGGGGAGATGAATGCCATCCCCGATTATCCGATGGTTAAAGGAGAAGTTTCATTAAAGGATGCCGTGGCATTTATCGCCAGCGATGATCCACGAACCAAACTTCCCATGCAATCTGGACAGAAAGTGGATTTTATGCCAACCAGGAACCTTGTCTTAAAAGTTGACTCGGCAGCTGTGGTAAATTCTGGAACTGTTTCTAAGAAAAACGCTGGAAACATTGTAAAAGAGATTCATTGGAAAATTAAAAAAGGTTATCTTTTCCGAAGTGATGTGATGTTGTTGGACCTGATCGCGACGAATAACTGGAAAAGGCCCATCTATTTTGACAATCCATCTGCAGTTAGTAAAGTGTTGGATGTTAGCAAATATTGCCATATGGAAGGAATTGTTTACCGATTTAAACCAACGCTGGCCAAGGATAATATTAAAGGAATGGGAGGCGTTGATATGAACGATTCCTATAAAATCCTGATGAATCCAAAAGTCAGATGGGGGAGGTTGAACAAACCTGATGTGAACGTTGACAGGGAAAGCGACCGGAATTCCACTTTGGGAATTCAGTCTTATTTTCGGTTGGCGCAATCATTGGTTGCTGACAAAAAATATGACTCAGCTGTTGATGTCCTTGACAGGGAAGCTTACTTTTTCCCTAAAAGTAAATTCCCTTACAGCTCTTTTACGATTCAGCAGGCTTGGATTTATTATAAGTGTGGTGCCATTAAAAAAGCCAACAAAATGGTGAATGGTATTTACACACGTTACATGCAGGATATGGATTATTATATTGGGCTGCAACCCAGGTTCTTTAATTTCTATACCAATGAGATCAGAGATGCGTTGGGTACGATGCAGCAACTGGTTCAGTTGACAAAGGTGTATAAACAGGATACTTTGTCAGAAAAGATTAACAAATCTTTATATGCCCAGATTAAGCTGTTGCAAACAAAATAGCATTTCTATTTAACAACTAATTTATGGAACTGAGTCCGGTCTAAAAAGGTCTCGATTTGATTTTCAGCCACTTTTACCCCTTAATCCTCTAAAAGGGAAGTGACTGAAAATCAGAGTGCCCTTTAGGGATGTGGTAAACACTGATTTTCATTTACTGACCCAGTCCGGTAAAATACATTTTGACGACCTGTTCTTTAAAACTTTTTGAAAGTCAACCAGACTTTCTTTCATAACTTTGGATTTAGAATCATGACAGGTTAAACATGCTCCGACGAGCAGAATTTTCTCTTGTTCTTTAGTGGAAAAAGGCTTCACATTAGTTCGGGTAGAAACCATGCCTGTCCTGGTTTTTAAAAATCCAATCCATGCATCCTCGGGAAGATTGTCGTATTTGCTGTTGGCAAAATAAGGATCGAATTTCCAGCTTCCTTTTTTTTCTTTGATAGCGTAAGTTAGAGTACCGGAACCATAGCCCAGTGCATCGGGGTTGTTATGGCAGGATTTACAACTGCGACCTTTGGCTGTGGTGGTATGTGGGGCAATGGGTGCAAATAACCTCCGGAATAACAGAGAATCATATTTTTGCTTGGTGAAATTTGATTTGTCAATGCTTAAGATCATTCCCGGAATTACCGGAATGACTTCCTTTTTGTCTTTCGTGACGCGCATTCCCAATGAAGGTAATCGTGCCTCATAACTTCCTGTGTATTCTACCCAGCTGCCCTTTTGCGTTTTGTTGGTGAGCATGTTGTATCCCTTCTCATTGGGATCATAGCTATTATGGCAGCCGATGCAGGTTGGAGCCCAACCGCTGTGGCAGGCAGAACATGAAACGTCTTTGTGGGCTTCATCACGGGTACATTCAGCTGCCGGTGATTTCATGACAAAAATCTTTTTTGTGTTTTTGGTGATCAGGAATGCCGTGTCATTTTTATACCACGTATTGATCAAAGGGTGTGCTTTTTTATGGGTTGTCAGCAGTTTTTTGCCCTTAACACTTCCAAATCGCAATGCAGCAATTTTAGCTGATTCTGCATCTAAATCTTTGGCATCTGTCAAATCGGGCTGCCCGTTAAAATGACAATCCAGACATCGTACATTTTCCTGATCTTCTTCATGGGCATACCGCTTTCCATCACCCATCAACTCATAGGAGTTGTGGCAGTCGATACATTCCATTCCGGATTTATGATGTACATCTTCGCCTGCATATTTAAAAACCCTGTTTCCTTCAACCATTCGATAGTTGCTGCTGTCGGGCATTTTTTTTGGATCAATCAGTGGTGTTTCTTCCCATCCTTCATAACTGGTTGAAATACGTGCCGAACGGCTGTGGCAGCCAAAACAATGATTACTGGTTACATTCAGGCTGATTTTTGCATGCTGCTGTAAATAAGCAGTGTCAGCGGGTGATTTTTTGTGTTTCTCCCAGGCATGCAAAGCTTTGGGTTGATATGTCAGATGGCAGGCGAGGCAACCACCACCGCGACTTGCTTCTGTTACTGGGCCGGTTTCCGTTTTGGGATTTTCAAGATGACAACGGACACACAGATTCTTTAAATGTTCATCGGCTGCCGAATGATCCAATTTAGAGACATTTGTTAAGGTATTCGGACTTTTTTGTTCACCAAAAACATACCGGTCAACGCTAATCATTCCGCTGAGGTTGTCCATCAAAGAAGTGGGCACTCTTTGTGCAATATTGGGATGGCATTGGGCTGTGCCACAGCTTTGAACCGCATTATCCATATTGCCTGGAATCAGAATCATGTTTCTGTGCGCCTGCTCTTTTGCTGTTGCAAAGGGGTTGCCTCCATGACAGGAAAAACACCCGATGGTTTCAGGCTTGTGCGACTGTATGAATCCATGAACATTATCATGACAAATAAGACAACTCTCTTTTCTGCCAAAAACTGTGGGTGATTTCAGTAATTGTTTTTGAGTGAAATCAGGAAAAAAATTAACTCGCTCAGTTTTGAAATTAGAACTGACACTGTAATTATAACCTTTCTGACCTGGAACCATCCATTGCCAGTTTTCGCCCCGGAAAAATAAACCGATCAATGTCAGGACAAAATAAATTCCCGTAAGGATCAACAAAGTCCTTTTGCTGAAAAACATGGGTTTGTTTTTCGCGGTATTGACAATATAAACAAGAATGAGCAAAAAGAGAATAAGAGCCAGCGACCATTCAGGATGACTGAGCCAGTGCAGTATCTCCTGAAATCCCACAAAATACCACGGGCCTTTTACGCTGGGATTTAGGTTGTCGTGAAGCGGCGCTGAAAGGAAATAGCCTAAAACAGTCAATCCTATGAAAACGGCCACAAAATCTCCGGCTTTAGGCCAGAATTTTTTGCTGTGTTCAACGATAATAACTGCCAGGAAAATAGTAAATGTTGCAATATGATGAACGTAGATCAGCTGGTAGTTTCCTTCTTTTCCCAAAAGGGATAAAGCAATCAGTTTGCCGAAAATCGGAATACGTTCCGCAAGCGTAAACAAAATTTGCCGGGCCTGAACGCTGTCGGCATCGCCCTTTAGCAAAAATCCGGTGAGCATGGCAAGAAAAATGATAAGAACGCTCAAGCTGAGCCGGAAGGCCAATCCCTTTTTTAAACCAAGTTGACTTTTTTTATGATAATGATCGTAAAGATGAAGCAGGCTGAAGATCAGAAAAAACTGGGAACTCCAATAGTGAACGTTGCGGATGAAGGATGCCCATGGATTCATCACCACCATGGTGCTGATGCTGCTGTAAGGTTTCTCCACATTAAAAGGGATCGCCAGCAAGATTCCCGAAAGGATGACATAAGAAAACAGTGCCAGCGCCAAAGCGCCGTACGTAGTTTTTATTTTAAAATGCCATTGGGATTTTTTCACCGCTTCAAGACTTTATGTTGATATGCTCTTCGTCGGAAGAGATCGTTGCTGCAAACTTTTCCAACGGTTTGTAGGCAGGCCCTTTTACCGCATCACCTTCAAGATTGTATCGTGACCCGTGACAGGGGCAAACCAGACGGCCGTTTACTTCTTTATTGATCACACATCCCAGGTGTGTACAGTGCGAAGAGAAAACATCAGTTTTACCATCCTTGTTAATTACAATGTAGTCATGCAGAAATGTGACTTCTTTGTTTTTATCGAAAGGAAAAACGTGTTGTTTCTGACTTAGAATGTTACTGTTGCGCAACGTGAGTTTGTCCCATAAAAATGCCAAAGAAAGCCCGATTCCGGCAGCCCCCAACTGAAGAAATTTCCGTCTGCTATGCTTTTCCATGGGTTGCAACTAATTTTCGGTGCGAAAGTACAAAATAGCGAGTTTGAAACTGGAGACATCATATGCAGATAAGTACATAAATACTTTCAAAAAGCTAATTTAGAAGAAATTTATGTTATTTTTAGTCGATGGGAGCAAAAATGATTCTATTTATGGTAAGGAGTGACTATCCGCTCTGACTGATTTTTTGCAGTCGTTTTAAATCTAATATTTCAAATTTCTTCCCGCTAACACGAATCGTCTCAATCTCAACAAGGTCTTTTATGGCACGTGTAACACTTTCTCTGGTAGTACATGTGAAAGCAGCTATATCACTTCGCGACAGGGGCAAATTAAAGGAGAGGGCGTTTTTATAAATTTCTTCAGAAAAAAATAAAATGACATCTGCCAGACGACCGTTAATTTGTTTTTGGTGAATGCTGACAAATCGATCAAAATAGGTCAATTCTTCGCGACAAAGAAATATGAGTAATTCGTTGGCAAACTGGGTGTTTCTACTGATCAGTTCTTTAAAAGACAAGTGGTCGATAAAGCAAACCACGCATTTTTCCAATGCTGTAACGGAAAATTGGTTGACTTTTTCAAACAAAATCGTCTGAAGGCCAATGTAGTTTCCGGGCTTAACGATTTTTAAAATCTGATCTATGCCTTTGACCCCTCTTTTACTGACCATGGCCATTCCTGATTTTAAATAAGCGACGTGTGATGAGAGTATCCCCTCTTTAATAATACTTTCTTTTGAATTAAATGTGGTTTCTGCACAACTTTCCATTAAAAAAGTTAATTCTTTAATGTTGAGTGTGTTCGCCGCCTTGGAACGAATGATACAGGTTTTACAATTTTGCATGAGACAAAATTAAGTATAAAAAACAACTGGCTCTATTAAAAATGTGATGTATATCATATAAATATGATAGTATAATCAAAAGGAAAAGTTAAATAAAAGGTCAATGAGTCAATCGTATCGCACAATTTAAAATGTTAATAATCACCATATTAATATAGTTTTAAGGCTATGTTTGTCGTAAATTTACTTAAAAATAAATAAAGCCATGGAAGCGAAATTAAAGGTTATCGTAAGTGAAGTTTTACTGTTCTCCACAATAGGATTTGTAATCTATTTATTGGCTATCGTGGCCAGTTTTATGGGATGTTGTCTTGGAGTTACTCAGGCAATTTTTAATCAAATCCTTATTGGTCTCACAGTTATAGGGGTGACTGCCCTTGGAGCTTGTTCTTATTTCATCTGCTTTAGAAAAAAACCAGAGAATTGTTAGAGGCTTAATAAGTTAGCTATTGCTATTTGAGTTTAATCACAAAACAAATGATAAAAGACATGTTGTGTTTTATCATTTGTTTTTTTTATTAGTGAAACTCTATTTTGAAAATCCGCGATAAGCGGAGTATTCGAAATA
>CAZPPK010000142.1:0-7960 GCA_964588415.1 uncultured Lentimicrobiaceae bacterium | reverse complement strand
ATAATTCTGAAAATAAAAATCATGACGATAGAAGAAGCTCAAAAAAAGGTTGATGAATGGATTACTACAACCGGCGTGCGTTATTTCAACGAACTAACCAACATGGCGATGCTTACCGAAGAAGTAGGGGAAGTGGCCAGGATTATCGCAAGGAAATACGGCGAGCAGTCTTTTAAAGAATCTGATAAACAATACGATCTGGGTGATGAAATGGCCGATGTTCTGTTCGTGTTGCTGTGTCTTGCCAACCAAACTGGAATTGATTTGACACAGGCTCTGGAAAAGAATTTCGAAAAGAAAGAATCACGCGATCAGTTCAGACATGAAAATAATAAGAGATTGAATTAATGGAATGCTTTTTGATGGGGTTAAAATTTTAGAGAAGGATCGATAAATTTAAAAAAACCGTATATTTGCACCCCTTAAAAACAGGACATTATATTTTGCGGATGTGGCGAAATTGGTAGACGCGCCAGACTTAGGATCTGGTGCCGCAAGGCATGGGGGTTCGAGTCCCTTCATCCGCACATTTTTGTTAATCTAAATCAGTTTAAATGAATATCACACAGGAGGAAACCGGAAAACTTAGTGCCATTGTCAAGATCAATTTGAAAGAAGAAGACTATATTGAAAAGGTCAATACGCAGCTGAAAGATTACCGTAAAAAGGCACAAATGCCGGGCTTTAGAAAGGGCATGGTTCCCATGGGAATGATTAAAAAAATGTACGGTAAAGCTGTTATGGCAGACGAGGTTAACAAAACCATTTCTGATGCTTTGAACAATTATCTGGTTGATAACAAAATTAATGTCCTGGGTAACCCGCTGCCGAATGAAGAAAAAACAACCCTGATTGATTTTGATAATCAAAAAGATTTCGACTTCTTTTTCGATATCGGTTTTGCGCCGGAAATTGAAGTGAACATTTCTGAAGAAATCAAAGTCCCGCATTATAGTATTCAGGTTACTGATGATGAAGTTGAAAAGGCACTGAAAGACACTCAGAAAAGGCTAGGCAAGGAAGAACCCGTTGAAGAAAGCGGTGAAAACGAAAAGCTTTCTGGTACCTTTTATGAAATAAATGCCGAAGGTGCAAGGGTGGAAGAAGGATATTCACAAGAAGCTTCGTTTGAGATCAGTGAGGTTAAATCTGATGAGGAAAAAGCTAAGCTGATCGGAATCCACAAAGGAGATAAAGTAGTTCTCAATCCCGGCGAAGCATTTCAGAATGACGATAAAGTGAAAAACCTGCTCAAACTCAAAGATGATGATGACAGGCTGAAGGCTTCTTTTGAATTTGAAGTTACTGATATTACCAAGCTGGTGGAAGCTGAACTTAACGAAGAACTTTACAATCAGATTTATCCTACAGATGAACTGAAAACAGAAGAAGATTTTAAAGAAAGAATCCGTAAAGAATTGTCGGAACATTATCAGAAAGATGCTGACAAACAATTTGTTTCTGACACCATCGATGTTATCCTTAAACAAGTAAATCCTGAACTTCCTGATGAATTTCTGAAACGCTGGCTTCTGGACAGCAACGAAGGAAAAGTTACTAAAGAGCAGCTTGAAGGACAATACGATAGCTATTCAAAGACCTTCAAATGGCAGCTTATCGAAAATAAACTGGTGGAAACTTTTGGTGAAGCTTTGAGAGTGGAAAAAGAAGATGTTCGCAACAAAGTCAAATCCTATTTCCAGGTTCCTGATGATACTCCATCAAATCCACAGGTTGATGGTATTGTTGATCAGCTTTTGAGCAACGAGCAGGAATATCAGCGCATTTACGGTGAATTGATGGACGAAAGATATATCGACTTTTTCAAGGAAAAGATTGGCAAAGATGAGAAGGATGTAACCACAGATGAGTTTATAAAAATCGTATCAACTCCTAAAAATTAAACACTATGGACAGCAGTTCTGAATTTAGAAAATATGCCCTGAAACACAGGGGAATCAGTAGCCTGACACTCGAGCGCTACAATTCTGTTTACGCAAATTATATTTCGCCTACCATTATCGAAGAGCGGCAGTTAAACGTCGCCCAGATGGATGTGTTTTCACGTTTGATGATGGACCGGATTATCTTCTTGGGCGTTCCCATTGACGATTATGTTGCCAACATTATTCAGGCGCAGTTGCTCTTTTTGGAGTCGGCTGATCAGGACCGCGATATTCAGATCTATCTGAATACACCGGGAGGTTCTGTTTATGCCGGACTGGGAATTTACGATACTATGCAATACATAAAGCCCAATATCGCAACTATTTGTACAGGTATGGCAGCATCTATGGGAGCCGTTATTTTATGTGCTGGCGAAACGGGAAAACGTACAGCCCTGCCACATTCACGTGTACTTATTCACCAGCCGATGGGAGGTGCAGAAGGACAGGCTTCAGATATTGAAATCACCGCAAGGGAAATCCAAAAGCTGAAAAAGGAACTTTATGAAATCATTGCCAAACATTCCGGTCAGACTTACAAAAAAGTTTGGAATGACAGCGACCGTGATTACTGGATGACGGCTTCAGAAGCCAAAATCTATGGAATGATCGATGAAGTTCTTGAAAGAAAAGTAAAGAAAAGCTAGGCTTCTAAAAGCGACTAAAATAACCATAAGGCAGAATATTGATTCTGCCTTATTTGTCTGTGAAAGACTGTAATATAAGTAGATTTCTTCAGCGGAAGGGTTCTTAAAAATTTATATCATGGCAAAAAATAAAGAGGAATATTGTTCTTTTTGCGGAAGGCCCAAATCGCAAACTGAACTCCTGATTTCCGGGATGGAAGCAAAAATTTGCAACTATTGCATTGAACAGGCATGGAACATCCTGGAAGAAAAAACAAAAAGCACATCACCGGAACTGCATATTGACCACTCATTGCTAAAACCCGTTGAAATAAAAGAGTTCCTTGATCAGTACGTGATTGGCCAGGAAGATGCTAAAAGAGTTCTTTCCGTTGCTGTTTACAATCATTACAAACGGATAGGGCAGACTTTGGAACCCAACGAAATAGAAATTGAAAAATCCAATATTATTTTGGTGGGAGATACTGGAACCGGAAAAACACTTCTGGCACAGACTATTGCAAAGATGCTTCACGTACCTTTTGCAATTGCCGATGCTACTGTTTTAACCGAAGCCGGTTATGTGGGAGAAGATGTGGAAAGTATTTTGACCCGTCTGCTTCAGGCTGCCGATTATGATGTGAAACTGGCCGAAAAAGGAATCATTTTTATTGATGAGATTGATAAAATTGCACGAAAGAGTGACAACCCATCTATCACCCGGGATGTTTCGGGAGAGGGCGTTCAGCAGGCGCTTTTAAAACTGCTTGAAGGCACTGTTGTAAATGTACCACCTCAGGGGGGTAGAAAACATCCCGAACAGAAAATGATTCAGGTCGACACCAAAAATATTTTGTTTATTTCAGGAGGGGCTTTCCATGGTATCGATAAAATCATAGCTTCACGTCTCCGGACGCATGTGGTAGGCTACTCTTTTGCAGGACACAAAGATGAAAATATTGACGGGAAAAATATGTTGCAGTATATTTCTCCTGCCGATCTGAAGAAATTCGGTTTGATTCCTGAAATTGTGGGCCGCCTTCCTATTCTGACTTATCTGAACCCGTTGGACAAATTTGCACTTAGGAAAATTCTCCTGGAACCAAAAAATGCACTGGTGAAACAGTTTGTCAGAATGTTTGAACTGGACGATATCAAATTGACTTTTGATGATGATGTTATGGATTATGTTGTCGAAAAATCTGAAGAATATAATTTGGGAGCCAGGGGATTACGTTCTATTCTGGAAGCCATTCTGATGGATGCCATGTTTGAATTGCCTTCAAAATCAAAATCAAAATCAAAAAGTTTCCGGGTGAGCCTAAATTATGCAGAAAAAAAATTCAACAGGGCCAGCCTTGCCAAATTGAGACCTGCAGTCTGAGTTTTTATGAGATAATTTTTGGTGCAGACCCCCGTTTTAGGAATAATCTTTGCTGTATTTTTGTTCTATCAACTGGGGTAAAAATCCCTCCCTAATTTGAAAAAATACAGATTGATGAAAAAATTGCTGTCTTTATGGGTTTTGTTGCTGGTAACTGGTGTTGCTATTTCACAGAATACACCGGGCAATCATCATCAAAAAACTGTAGTACAGGTCAAAGACAGTATTCCCACCGTTGATTTAAGGCAAGTTGAGATTTACCCCCATCATCGTTTTTTTAATTTCTGGAGAAGATGGCGTCTTACCCGTTTGATCTACAATGTGAAAAAAGTGTATCCTTATGCGAAAACTGCCGGTGAATTGCTTCAGAAATACAACCGCCAATTGGAAGGTGTGAAAAGTAAAGCCCAACAGCGAAAAATCATAAAGAGTGCAGAAATACAATTGAAAAAAAAATATGGACACCAATTGGAAGAACTCAATTTTTCGCAGGGTTTGATCCTGATAAAACTCATCGACCGTGAAACCAACAATACTTCCTATGCTTTGGTGCAGGATTTAAGGGGAAATTTTGTGGCATTTTTTTATCAGGGCCTTGCACGCCTTTGGGGTTACAATCTGAAGGTTAAATATGACCCAAAAGGAAAAGACCGGCAAATTGAAACAATTGTAAGACTTATCAATCAGGGAAGGCTTTAGGCAGATATTTATTCGGGAGAGACGTTTTCTATTTTCCTCTTCCCTGAATTACAATTAACAAGGTATAGATCATAATCTTAAAATCCATAGCCAGCGACATGTTTTCCAGATATAATAGGTCATATTTCAAACGTTCTGTCATTTCCTTAATGGTGGAAGCGTAACCAAATTTAACCTGTCCCCACGATGTTAGTCCCGGTTTAACTTTTAGCAGCAATCTGTAGTGTGGTGCTTTTTGAATGATTTGTTCTATATAAAAAGCTCTTTCCGGCCTCGGACCAACCAACGACATATGACCCATGAAAACAGTAAAAAACTGTGGGATTTCATCCAGGCGAACTTTCCGTATGAACAAACCGAAACGGGTAATACGTGGGTCATTGTCAGAAGACAATTGCGGACCGTCTTTCTCTGCATTGGCATACATTGACCGGAATTTATACATCATAAAAGGTTTCCCTTTGAATCCGATCCGTTTCTGTTTGTACAAAACCGGACCTTTAGAAGAGAGCTTCACTCCAATGGCTGTAAATAAAAACAGTGGCGATAAAAAGATTAAAACAAACAGGGAAGCCACAACGTCCAAAATCCTTTTGATGCTTTGCTGCCAAGCAGGCATCAGGTCTGGAGAAATCTCAATCAAAGGCGTGTGGAAGATACTTGAAATTTTTACGGTACCAAAAATGATATCCTGCATCAATGGGATGAGCTTGATAATTACATCGACTTCAACCAATTCCGAAATTATCTCATCAATGGTACCTTTTTCCTTTCTCTCAATGGCGATAATGACTTCTTCCACGTGATGCTCGATAATGGATTTCTTCAGATCGTGATGAGAACCGAGATAGGGAAGGTATTCCGACATCTTAAAAGGGTTATTATCATAAACATTAAAAAAGCCCACAAATTTGTTCCCGGAAGAAATTTCTTCACTGTTAATTTCCCGAAAAACTTTTACCGCATTTCCGTTGCTCCCAACTATGATGGTGTTGAATCCGATTTTTCCATTATGAATTTTGGAAACCGTTTGCATAGTCAAAGCAAGGCGGAAGAAATAGGTAAATCCGAATTGCAGAACGAACAGAATGATAAATGAACGGTAATAAGTGATATAATTTTGTGTTTTGTCGTTTAATATCAACGTAAAAAAGAGAATGGTTACACCGATAAGAATACTGACAATGGACAGCTCTAGTTCTTTAAGTCTTGATTTTCTGTATATTCTGCGGTATGCTCCTCCGATCATATAGAGCAACAGCCAGAAAACAGGGATAATAATAATTCCAAGCCAGAATTCTCGATCATCATAAATGGCAGACAGGTGTGAAAATATAGCCGGGTATTCATTAAGCTTTCGAAACAAAAAGAAAAGTCCCCATGCCAGGACGGCAGATAGCCAGTCGAGTGTTAAATATTTTAATACCTGTAATTGTCTGTTCATGTACCTTGCGGTTCCTCGTATTTATTGGGCAATTTAATAAAGAAAATTGGAACTCATGCTGAAAGTCCTGATATTTTAAAGGGTTCTAAAGAAAATTGAAATATTGTCGTTTTTTGTTTCTGGAAAAATACTCAAACAGCTTTCTTTACCAAATGAATTTTGTTCGCGATCATTTCGGTGATTTGCAAAGCTCTATAACCGTCATCCAACGAAACCAGCGGTTCTGAGTTGTCGAGAATGGCATCCTGAAATCCCCTGAGGGCGGCTTCGATTTTATTCTCAGGAAGAATTTGAATTTCGTTTACTGTAAATTTATCTCGTTCCTGTTTTAAAATCTGAGTACTCAATTTTAAAAAGTCTACCTGTACTCTGGAATGCGGCTGATAAAATTTTGAGTAACGTATATTCTTTGACGAAATCCTGTTAGATGTCAGGTTTGCAGTCGCTCCGTTGTCGAATTCCAAATGTGCATTGACGATATCAGGAGAATTTCCGAATACCTTTACCCCCGAAGCATGTATTCTTTTGATATTGGCTTTCACTACCGAAAGAATAATGTCAATATCGTGAACCATAATATCCGAAATAAGCGAAACATGCGGTTGCACAGAATTGTAAGGGACCATCCTATGCGATTCGATAAACATGGGGTTTTCCAGAAAGGGAAGGGCAGCCCTGAAAGCAGGGTTAAAACGCTCTGCATAACCTATTTGAACTTTTATGTGAGCTTCCTGTTCCAGATTTAATAAAGTCTCAACTTCGTTGATATCCGAAAGTAAAGAGTTTTCTATAAAAAGATGTTTGGCTGCTTTAATGGTATTTGAAGCGAATGAAAAAATTAAAAAATCGTTGGAAACAATGTCGATGATATCTGATCTCTTGAATAATTCTGTGAATTCCTTATTTGTGTTTAGAAAATTCTGATTATTTGAGAAAGAAGACTTGCTTGTGTCGAAAAAACCGGAAAGTTGCAGCCCGGGTATGTTTTCTATAGCCTCTATGTGGAGAGGAATCAGGCTTCCCGAACCAAAAAGTCCAACTTTCAACATCGGATTATTTTTGCCAAAGGTAAACGCCCGATTCATTAACTTTGCATCAGTAAAAAAGAAATAACCAACACCAATTGTTAATAAATGGAAGACAGTTACCGGCATAAGGGCATGCGAAAGAAGCTTGTGGATGAAATACAAAAAAAAGGGATTCTAGATGAGCAGATCCTGGCTGCCGTCAATGCCATTCCAAGGCATTTATTTATGGATTCAAGCTTTCTGGAATTTGCTTACGAAGACAAACCTTTTCCAATCGGATCAGGGCAAACCATATCGCAACCTTATACAGTCGCTTTTCAGACACAGTTGCTGGATGTAAAACCCGGATTAAAAATTCTTGAAATCGGTACCGGTTCTGGCTATCAGGCTTGTGTTCTAGCCGAAATGGGAGCTGACGTTTATTCCATTGAAAGACAAAAGAAGCTCTTCGAAAAAACCAGGAAGTTTCTTTCCAGGTTTCCTTACGATCTTCATCTTTTTTGCGGAGACGGCTACCTTGGTTTGCCCGAAAAGGCTCCTTTCGACGGAATCCTTATTACTGCTGCTGCTCCGGAAATACCGCAGACTCTGATTGATCAGCTCAAAACCGGAGGTGTACTGGTGATTCCGCTCGGTGATGCATCCGGACAAACCATGTACCGGATGGTAAAGAAGAAAAGCGGTAGTCTGTTGAAGGAAGCCTACGGACAGTTCCGGTTTGTGCCTTTATTGAAGAATACTTCTAATGATTGATCTTCAGGGTTTTACATCAAAAAAGCCTTATGCGTACCAAATGGAATTAGTCGTTAATTTCAGAAGTATTTTTCTTTAAA
>CAZPPK010000141.1:0-7992 GCA_964588415.1 uncultured Lentimicrobiaceae bacterium | reverse complement strand
AATTAATTTAATAATTTTGAATGATATAAAACCAGGTTACTTATGTTAATTATCGGAATAGCAGGCGGCAGCGGGTCAGGAAAAACGACGGTGGTAAAAAAAATTATTGAGTCTTTACCCAAAGATGCTGTAGCCATCGTTACACAAGATTCTTACTATTACGACAATGGGGATTTACCCAAAGAGGAAAAACTCAAGATTAACTTCGACCATCCCAATTCTATTGAGTGGTCATTGCTTGCCAGTCATTTACGTCAGTTGCAGCAAGGGAAAAGCGTTGAAATGCCCATCTACTCCTATGTCACTTGCGCGCGCGCCAAAGAAACGCAAACGGTTAAACCGCACAAAGTGATTATTGTAGAAGGTATTCTAATCATGACCAATCCCGAAGTCAGAAAAATGCTGGACATCAAGCTTTTTGTTTCCACCGACAGCGACGAGCGCCTGATGCGCATCATCCGAAGGGATATTCAGCAGAGAGGCAGAAATTATGAAGACGCACTGACACATTATGCCAAATTTGTGAAACCAATGCACCTACAGTTCATTGAACCCACAAAATTGCATGCAGATGTGATTATCCCGGAAGGAGGTAATAACAAGGTTGCCATTGATATGGTTGTATCCCGGATCAAATTAAATCTCGCACAAGAAATAATTGTATGATATTTAAGAAGCCTTTTTCTTTCCTTATTTTAAGCGGAATTATCTTGCTGTTGGCGGTTTTATCTTCCTGCAACAAAGCACCGGTTAGTTCAATTACTGCAAGAAGTTGGACCTATTATAAGGCTGGGAACGGGCTTCCAAGCAACGACATTAATTGTTTGGCAGAAGACAGTCTGGGGAATATCTGGATTGGAACTGATTTTGGCCTTGCCCGTTTCGACGGAAAGAATTTTACATCTTGGCAACAAAGCGACGGGCTAATCTACCAGTCGGTTACTTCTCTTGCCATTGATCAAAATGATAATGTCTGGATCGGAACTCCTTATGGTATTTCAAAATTTGACGGAACCACTTTTACAAATTTCACTACAGACAATGGCTTGAGTTACAACCTGGTTTACAGCATTGCCGTTGACAAACAAAACAATGTCTGGGTAGGAACCGGCAACGGAGTTTCCCGCTATGACGGGTCGGCCTGGACGGTTTATCGAAAAACCGGAAGTACAGTCCTGGTCAACAATTATGTAAAAAGTGTAGCAGTGGACAACAGCAATAACGTCTGGTTCGGAACTGAATACGGAATCTCAAAATTCAACGATCCCTTATGGACGACTTATCTTTTTAACAATGCTTCATCCAATTATATCTTCAGCATTTTTCAGGATGACCAGGGAAACATGTGGTTTGGCAGTCTTGCAGGAGCCATGCGCTATGATGCGACAGGGCCTTTTTCTCTTACGGAATCCGACGGGCTGATCAACAATCAGGTTGAAGTAATTATGCAGGATAACTCAGGAAATATGTGGTTCGGCACTGAATTCGGGGCATCGGAATATGACGGAAAAACATTTACCACTTTTGATGCAAATAATGGTCTGGCTAGCGATTGGGTTACATCTATCCTGCAAGACAAATCAGGTAAAATATGGTTCGGCAGCAAAAACAAAGGTATTGCCGTTCTCACTCCTGCCAACTAATAATCTCGAAAAATCCACTGCAACAACTTTCTACCGTTCCAGCTTGAATTCCATTTTCCCATATCAAAAAGTATTTTTAGTTTTGCAGCCCCAAAATAATTATTCCTGCTTTTTTTACGGTTCAACAAAAAGATTCTGCTTCATAATAAGGCTATTATAAAAAGTCCGTGCATCCAGGTGTGTACTTTAGATGACGAAAAAATTTGCATGGGTTGCTACCGTAGTGTGGAAGAAGTAAGAAACTGGTTCAGATTTTCCAACGAAGAAAAGACAAGGAAGATCCTTACGGGCATTATGTTTAATCCGCCTGAGGCGGACAAGGGATTAATTCCCCGCCCCTTGGGGCGATTAATAATCTCCTTTTGATACCCCGCTGCTCTGCGGCGGGGGTAGTTCATTCACGTTTTTTAATTCTTAAAAAACTAACATCTTTACGAAATCGTATAATTCACGTTGATTATGGAAAATATCCGGGCGAAGCATCGTCAGGCTTTACCTCCTATTGTTTTGACTGATTGGAAATTGTAAACTATGGCGCAGATGTTGCTAATAGTATGTGCTTTTAAAATTAAAGAAACATGATCATTATCGCAATTGCAATTTATCTTGTCGTCACTTTCCTGCTAACTGTTATTAAAATAGAAAGTCATGAAGATAGGGTGAAGCTTTTCTTTTTAAGCATTATTCTTACTCCTGTTTACGCACTTGTCGTCAACTTAAAAAACAAAAAAACATCCAGGATGGACTACTACTATTGCAAAGAATGTGGTTATGTCTTTCCTGTTAAACTTAAACATTGCCCTGTTTGTGAAGAAAACGGAGCAAAAGTTAAATTGATAGAATATGAAAACCCACACAATCTAAACTCCCTATATCAAAAACTATCCCTTACCTGAAAAATTGCCCCGCCGTGGCGGGGCAATTCTTTTATCCCTTTATTCTGTAACATACCTAAAGGTCCTTGAAATTTTATCACCGTAAATTTTAATCTTTATTAAGTCCAAAATATTTGTTTTAAAAGCAACTACATGTTGATTGTGGCATAATAATTATTAAATTTGCGTTTTTGAAAAATTATTAAGAATCATGGAAAATCAAACCAAACCTAAAGAAATCATCAGTCCAAAAAAACCCAATACCGGCTTGATCACAGCATTGGTTGTACTTATCGTAGTAGCCATTGGCCTCGCCGTCTGGATGTTTGTAGTTCAGGGGAACGTTAAAACCTTAAAAGCTGAAAAGCAACAACAAAAGGTCGAATTGATGTCGCAGCTCAATTCTCTGATGAAAGAGCATGACCAATTGAAAGCTCAATATGGTCAACTTTCTGATTCATTGTCTAAAAAGGATCAAATTATTCAAACAAATGCGAAGGAGATCAAACAACTTCTCCGGACCAAGTGGGAATATACTAAGGTTAAGAAAAAATTCCACAGCCTGCAACAAATCGAACAAGGATTTGTGCGTCAGTTAGATTCTCTCTATACGGCTAATCATGCGCTTACTTTAGAGAATCATCAAATTAAGGAAGAGGTTAAATCCGAACAGCAAAAGAATCAAAATCTGATACAGGAGAAAGCTGCTCTTTCTAATAAAGTTACGCTTGCAAGTGTTATTTCCACTTATAATTTTGAAGCCGAAGGTGTTCATGTTACAGGAAGCGGAAGAGAAAGGAAGACTGATAAAATCAAAAGAGTTAACAAGATTAAAGTTTGTTTCACTCTTAGTGCTAACAGCATTACTGTTCCGGGGAGCAAAAACATTTATGTAAGAATTGCCCGTCCGGATAAAAAAATCCTGACCATTAACGAAAGTGATGAATATTCTTTCATGTATAACGGTAATAAACTGCAATACAGTGCCATGAAGGTGATTGACTACCAAAACAAATCCATTGGTGTTTGTGTTTACTGGAATCACAGAATGACACAACAGTTAACCCCCGGCGTTTATAATGTGGCTGTTTTCGAAGGAAACTTCAACATCGGACACGGCAGTTTCAAACTTAGATAATATAGCGTTGAACGCATCAAAAAAGCCGATGGGTTAATCCCACCGGCTTTTTTATTTCTATCAGATTTACCTGTTATCTTTCACGAAGCTTTTCAGCAACAATACCTTTTATTTTATCAATGGAAACACGATCCTGTTTCATACTGTCGCGTTCGCGAATGGTAACCGTATTGTCTTCCAAAGTCTGATGATCCACGGTAACGCAATACGGCGTTCCGATGGCATCATGACGGCGGTAGCGTTTCCCGATAGTATCTTTTTCTTCATAAAAACACATAAAGTCATCCTTGAGCACATCTAGGGTCTCTCTTGCTTTGTCCGGCAAACCGTCCTTTTTCAAAAGAGGAAATACCGCAATCTTGGTAGGTGCCAAAAACGGAGGCAGTTTCATTACCACACGTTCTGAACCATCTTCCAGTTTTTCCTCGGTATAAGAAGCGCTCAAGAGCGCCAGGAACATCCGGTCGAGACCGATGGAAGTCTCGATCACATAAGGAATGTAACTTTCGTTCAATTCATTATCAAAATAGCGAAGTTTTTTCCCTGAGAATTTTTCATGAGCTCCCAAATCAAAATCTGTACGTGAATGAATTCCTTCCAGCTCTTTAAATCCCATAGGAAAAGCAAATTCAATATCGGTAGCCGCATTGGCATAATGAGCCAGCTTGTCATGATCGTGGAACCGGAAATTGCTCTTATCAATTCCCATTGAAAGATGCCATTGAATGCGTTCTTCTTTCCAATATTTGAACCACTCCATTTCCGAGCCCGGCTGAACAAAGAATTGCATCTCCATTTGCTCAAATTCACGCATGCGGAAAATAAACTGACGGGCAACAATTTCGTTACGAAACGCTTTTCCTGTTTGAGCAATACCAAACGGGATCTTCATGCGGGAAGTTTTCTGAACATTGAGATAATTCACAAAAATTCCCTGTGCGGTTTCCGGCCGCAAATAAATCTCCGATGCCGAATCTGCCATCGAGCCGATTTGAGTGGAAAACATCAGGTTGAACTGCCTGACTTCTGTCCAGTTTCTTGAACCCGAAACCGGATCAGCAATCGCCAAATCTTCTATCAGTTTCTTGATTCCGGTCATGTCGTTATGTTCCATGGCAGGATACAATCGGTTTTTGATACCCTCGATTTTCTGGTTTGTTTCCAGCACCCGCGAATTGGTTTCCCTGAATTGTTGTTCGTCAAAAGAATCTCCAAATCTCTTTTGGGCTTTGGCAATTTCCTTATCGATTTTAGCTTCCAATTTCGCAATATAATCCTCGACCAGTACATCGGCACGATAACGCTTTTTGGAATCTTTGTTATCAATCAACGGATCGGCAAAAGCATCCACATGTCCAGATGCTTTCCAAACGGTAGGGTGCATAAAAATAGCCGCATCAATACCCACAATGTTTTCATTCATCTGCACCATGGCTTTCCACCAATAATCCCGAATGTTCTTTTTCAATTCTGAACCATTCGGACCGTAATCGTAAACTGCACTCAATCCGTCATAAATATCACTCGACGGATAAACAAAACCATATTCTTTCGCATGTGCAATGATCTTTTTTAATAAATCTTCCTTATTTGCCATAATCAATTTCTAATATTCTCCCTAAACAAGGCCGGGCATCTAAATTCAAATTATTTGTATTCTGATTTACAAGATATTATAAAATCTGTTTTATCTGAAACCGAAATGTTTTGAGTGGCAAAATTAACAATAAACCTTTCTGCTCAAAAATCCTAAAGGCAATTCGGTAAAATTCTGTTAAAATTTAAACTTATATGTTGTACCATATAATGGATTAACGTATATTTGCACGAACTTTAAAAGCCAGAATCATGGAAGAACCGAAATTAGCACAAAAAAGTCCGTACGTATTAGACATGAAACCAGAAACTTATTATTGGTGTTCTTGTGGGAGAAGCACCAATCAGCCTTTCTGCAGCGGGATGCACAAAGGAACCTCGTTCACTCCTATTAAAGTTGAAATTACGGAAGCAAAAAAAGTTGCTTTCTGCGGATGCAAAAGGAGCGGCAATGGACCTTTTTGCGATGGGGCACACAAAAATTTATAAATGATATTTCTGAAAATAAATGATTCTGAAAAGCCGGGGTTAGAACGGCTCTTTCTATTTAAAATTTAATCCTAATGAAAAAAACTATAAGAGTAGATTTTTATCATGATGTGCTTTGCGCATGGTGTTATGTTGCTTCACCCCGCCTGCGGAAACTCGTGGAAGCACATCCGGAAATTGAAGTGGTTCATCATTCTTATGCGCTGGCACCCAAACCAGATTCATTTTTCAAACGTTTTGGGTCAAAGGAAGAAGCCCTGTTAGAATTGACTGATCACTGGGCTGATGCCAACGAAGAAGATGATCACCACAGACTACAACCCGGGCTCATGCTTCAAAGAGATTTTGAGTTTCCCTATTCTTTGCCCGGACTCATGGCCTGTAAAGCTGCCGAAAACCAAAAGGGCATGGCCGGATATTGGGATTACTTTGACAAAATTCAACAGGCACATTTTACCGACTGCCTCGACATTATGAACGAGAAAGTTTTAACTGGCATAGCCAAAGAATTAAATTTAGATATTGCCCGGTTTATAGACAATCTTCACAATAAAGAAATTAGCGGCCTTATCCTAAATGAAACCCGTGAAGCCAAGCGGGAAGAAGTTCGTTCTATTCCCGAATTGATTATCAACCACGAGAAACGATTAAATGGCGCTGTAAAATTTAGCATTTTAGAAGAAGCCTTCAAAGAGTATTTGTTTGATCGTAACCCTACTAATACTTGGACCCATGAAAATTGAAGAAGAAATAAAAGGCAGGTTTCGCAACGATTACCATAAGGGCATGATCAACCTCACCTATACAGCGAATCTGTTAAACCACGAGTTTTTGCAGTTTCTGCGGAAACACAGCGTGACCGTTCAGCAATACAATATCCTTCGCGTTTTGCGTGGCTTTCGCCCGAAAGGGCCATTTCCCATCGGCTTTTTGAAAGATCGTATGCTTGACCGGTATTCGGATGTTAGCAGGATTGTGGATAAATTGTATCTCCGTGGATTTGTTGACCGTACAGAAAATCCAGGCGATCGTCGCCAAAAAGCCATTGAAATAACCAAAAAAGGGATAGATCTGCTCTCTCAAATGGACGAATGTGAAAAAAAAGTGGACACCCTGCTCAATCGTTTAGATAAAGAAGAAATTATTGAATTAAACAGAATCCTCGATAAAATCCGAGGTTAACATATAACTAAAATCACTAGTGTCCAGCTATAAAATACACTTCGATTACGGCAACAAGACTTTAGATGCCATGTATAACCCCATCCAGAAAGAAGTTAATAAAGTAATGAAAGACAATAAATTTACATCCAAAGACTGGATTACCAAATTCTTTCCGGGTAAAGATCACAGCGAAAAATCCTGGAGCAGCAGATTACAATTTCCCCTGGAATTTTTATTGGGAAAATGATCTAAAGCATCATCTGGCCGCCATTCACGGGAAGATAATTTCCAGTGATGAATTTTGCTTCGTCAGAAGCATAAAACAATACCGCCCCAGCAATATCTTCAGGCAAACCCAGCCTTCTGAGAGGCGTAATCCTGACAGATGTCTTTTTTCTCTCTTCCGGCATAAAACGGGTTGCGTCGGTCAGCGTAAGACCTGGAGCAACCACGTTGACTCGGATTCCCGATGGTCCCATTTCAAAAGCCAGCGATTTAGCAAAGGCATCCAGCGCAGATTTCGCAGTTGAATGCGCTGAAAATCCAATATTAGGTCTTCTCGACAGCCCGCTGGAAACAATGATAACGGAACCTGTTTTTCGTTCCATCATGGAAGGTAAAACAACTTTCAACGTCCAAAAGCTACCTTTCACTTCGTGAAGGATTTTCTTTTCAAAATCCTCCCAGGTCTGTTCCATAAAAGGAGCATTCTTAAAATTGGCACCCGCATTCAATACCAATACGTCTATTTTTCCGAGTTCCTGTTCCACTTCACGAACCATTTGTTCAGACTCTTCACGATTAAAAACATTGGCTTTTACGGCAAATGCCCTGCCATTGGTTTTCCGAATGGTGTCCACGATCTCCGCAGCCTTTTCTTCACTTTGATTGTAATTAACAGCGACAGCTGCACCGTGTTCTGCAAGCTTAATGGCAGTGGCAGCACCTATTCCTCTACTTGCTCCTGTTACCAGTGCAACTTTTCCTTTTAATAACATCATTACCTCCTCCTTTTAATATTTTTCATTCTGAGTTTTTAATCCGCCTGAGGCGGACAAGGGATTAATTCCCCGCCCCTTGGGGCGAT
>CAZPPK010000140.1:0-8093 GCA_964588415.1 uncultured Lentimicrobiaceae bacterium | reverse complement strand
TTACTGCCCAATCAAAAACCGGAGTGTCAGCCCGCCGCTTGTGGTAGAATTCAGGTATTGCGAAGACACATAAGGATTGTTTTCATTCCAGTTAAAATAAGCCCTTAGCTGCAGGTTCTGACTCAGCAGATAATCGGCGGCAAAGTTGACCGTATACTGCCTTGACCCCGCTGAAATCTGATTATCCTCCTGGTCAATTTGCTGCAGGATAGTCTTGTTGTCCTGAATACCCACATCCAGTTTCAAATTCAAATCGGTATTGTATTTCCGTGCTGGCTTGCCGGTGAAGTTTTTAATAGCAAGTTTCAGCCCTTTCACATGATAACTTAAGCCCACATTCAATTCATTACCATCTATTTCCGTGATCTGATCGTTTGTAAAACTCAATACAATATTCCTGGATTTTTTAAATGCAATACGTCCGCCCAGACTGTTCATCATGGTAAAATCGATCCCGATCAGCGGGTTGTATTGCTCATAGAAAGAGACGGTTCCCAAGTCAATACGGTTCACAAAATTGTTTGTGCCGGGATAAAAGGCTCCCGGGTTTTGCGGATCATAAGCCACATTTGACTGCCAGGCATTAATGCTCAAAATGGAACGGTAGCCGAAATTCATGTTAAAGCTGCGGAATATTTTCCGGATGGCAGCGATGTGGGTCAGCCCATTGAAAGAAATCCGCCAGTTGGGGAAAGGAAATGCCGGGAAAGTGTGTCCCACATCAATGCCCGAAGCGCTTTTCCCGGAATAAGCTGCCAGAAATGAATAATACATCACCTGTTGTTGCGTGGAACTGTAACCCACCGGAAATTGCTGTTTTGCCAGACTGTCGTAAACGTAGTCTCCCGACCAGTGGGGATCGCTCTGCGCCAGCCGTTGTGCAATAATCAGCCGGTCGGATTTGAATTGCTCAAAAGCTACTGATACATTATTCGAACCCGATCTTTCGAAAGATGTCTTGATAAAAGGATAGGAGATGCTGAAATTTCCAGCTTCCTGGGGCGCATAATTTTCAAAAGCATCATTCAGCGGACTGTACCGGAAATATGAAGTGTAATGCTTCGCATAGATTCTGTTCCCATCAATATCGATGGTGATGGCGTTTAGAATATTTCCGTTCAGCTTATAAGAAAGCTGCTCTGTCAGTTTGGTAATATAGGGTTCGTTGAGCGTAGTGTCGCGGGTTATCCAGCCGTTTTGTGCTGCCAGGCCTCGAATGTCGCGCTGGCTACCAAAAACAAAACCAAATCCGGGAGCACTTTGCGCCAGATTGACCCCCATAAAATCAGGAACAGGCTTAAATCCGGACATCTGGATACCATCCGATTTCTGGTAAACAAAATTACCATTCTGTAGCATCATCAAAATCCTGAATACCGTACTTTCAAACATATCGACTTTTTTGCTCTTCCTTTGTTTTTTGCCGGAAGTGTTTCTTTGCGGTTGTTGCACACCAGGTCCGAATCTTCTTTGCATGGTACGGGGTGAAGAATTACGGTTGTTTATCTTTTTCAGGAATGGTATTTTGTTGTAAAGCTGATTGAGATTGAAACCTCCGTTAACCTGAATGTTACGTGCATTTTCAATGGTATTTCCAAAACTCTGCTGCACGGCCACCGGTGAAGCATTCCAGTTGTATTGAACCTGGTAACTTCCCATCAGGTTCATCCAGTCTGTTAAAGGAATTTTTGAGAGCGGGAAGGTATAAGACACCCGTAAAGAATGGTTGAAATTCTGCAATGTCCCCATGCTTTCGATCTGATTCCATATTTCTCTTTTGTATTCGGCCCACGCCCGGGTATTTTTATCAGGATATATCTGAGGTTCTCTTATATATGCATTGGCTCCGGCAGTATATTCAATACCCAGCGATTGTGTAAGATTATATTTTAAACTATAATCCCGGTTCCAGGTCCATTGACGCATATAAGTCGGATAAGTGATGATGTCTCCTGAACTCTTATCCCTGTATTCCAAACTATTAAAAAGCCTGTTCATATCCGTTCTGAAAGAGATCACGCTGGGAACAAGATTAAAGTTAAAATCCTTCAGCCACCGCAGCCAGGGTGAATTCATTTTTTTGTCTTTTTTGAACGGTTGAATGTTTTTAGGCTTCGAATTAAAATTATAACCAAAACCTCCCTGATAGGTTTTGATATTGTTCATGGCAATATCAGTATTCCTATGTAGTACCTGGGAATAAGCGAAGGATGCGTTGAAATTCTCAGGATCATAGATCTTTGGTTTTTTCCGTTTTCCACGGAAAGAAGTGCGCTCTTTATGGACGTTCATCAGGCTGAAACTTGTCCTGCGCGTATAATCTATGGCCATATTTTTTACGGAATCCCGCTCAGCTTTAGTGGCATAAGAGGCCAGATCATTCTTAAGCAGAACATCAGGATTTAGCGGATTGTACTTAGGAGTGATAATAGCCTTCCCATAATCCACGTGAAACGGAATCCTTAATCCGGCCTTTTTGGAGAAGAATTTCCCAAGGTCCAGATCGGTGGAAAATGAATAATTGGAAACATTGTCCTGTGAAATTTCGTTCAGGTGCTGGTTAAGGCTTCCAAAACCTGACGAACGGAAAGAACCACTCGCTGAAAACCTTCCCAGGTCGGAAAGGGTGGCTTCCAACCTTCCGGTGGCCGCCCATCCGGGACTGTTATTAAATCCGGTAAGACGAAGTTCATCAAGCCAGATAATTGCATCTTTTGGTTTCCCGTCATCGCCTGTGGCATTTCCCAGTTGTCTTGGGTTCCTGACCCCAATCATAATTCCTGAAATATCTCCCAGGTTCGGATTTCCCATCACCGTGATCTTGTCAGTACCATTAGCTTCTGTATAAGGCATGGTAAGCGAAACTCCCGAACTTCCGCCACGCATTGCTACATTCCTGTCCTGTTTTGCCTTTACCAGACTGGCCAGATCAATATCCATCTGATTGGCAGCCGGCCAGATGGCATTGGGGTCGGCAGACGATGTGTACCATGGCGTAAACTGAAGCGGGATCTCATATTCATAGTAATTCTGCGTGAAATCAGAACCCATCCTAATAAAGACCGTTAGATCGCCATCTTTTATGTCTTCATTAGATTCCAGCTTTTCGGCATGCACGAACATTTGTAGATTTTTATACTGGCGGAAATCGAAACTGGTGTTTTTATACGCCGCCCTCGATTCTCCATCTTGCAGGTTTTCTACCGTAAACTGAAGTGACTGTTCGTTGAGTCGCACATAGTTCGTTGTTCCGTAATTTACTTCACGGCTGATGCCCGGAGGGATTACGTATGGAATGGGTGAACGGTTGGCATTTTCTTCCAGGTTGACCGTGGAAACCACAAAATGTGTCTTATCGGAAGCATCAGTGGTCAGGTATTCGCCGGGCGATAACAAAGACTGGTCGTAAGTTCTCCAGTCGCCTCGCACCAGCTCAAAAGTGGCAAACCTGCAAACAATGGGCTTTGAAAATCCCTTCATGAACAAACGCATAAAGCGGATGGACTGGAAACCGCTGATGTTGCCGACTACCTTATTGGGAATGTGGACAGGGATCATGAACTGATACCACTTTACACTGGTAGTTTTTCCGTTGGGAAGATGAATGTTGGCAGCCTGATGGATATCCGTAATATAATTTTCTCCAACTACCATTTTGGATGGATCCAGATTGATCTTATACTGGTAATATCTTTCCGATTCGCTCAGCGTATTGTCATTGTTAATGTCTTCCTTATTGGGAATGTTAGTGGCGACAGTGCTGTAGGATTCAGGTTCGGGAAAATTAGGAGTGGAGTTCCCTTCCGGTTCATTGTATCTTTTATAACGTTCTGTGATGCTTGAATAGAGCGGATTGTTATCGAAATCCGAACCACGGTAATAATGATAATCATCGGAAGACGGGTCCTTGTATGCTTTTATATACGCCGAATCTGCAGAGCCATAGCGTTCGTTGATGAGTTTTAAGTAATTGTTTTCAAAGAATTTATCTTCATCCTTATCGCCAAGGCCATCATAACCCACATCCTGATATTGCCTGGAACCAGTAATATTACTGAATGACTCCACCAAAGCCTGTTGCTGTGGCACGCGTCCCCACAAAGTCGTATCTACATTGGTTACCACATCGGAAGTCGGCAAACCGTTTTCATAGCTTTTCCTTCCGTCACGCAAAATGTCTTCCGAAACATCACCTAAATCAATATACAAATCACCTCTGTCATTGGGATCTTGGGTAAAAGGATCCATCATCCAGAATTCGATATACTGAATGTTGGCAGCCTGAAAATCCGTTGTTTGTAAGCTTCGCATAATTCCACCCCAGCGAGACTGTGGATCCGCCAGATGGCCGTTGGCCAAAATCCCTGCGGAATAAGGTCCCGGATAGACATCGTAATTATAATCTCCCCGGTCAGAAGGGAAGAAAGCCAGGTTAAACACCGGAATGTTGGTCGGAGTTCCGTTAGGAATATCCTTGTTGGGGAAGACTTCCGTTTCCAGCACCTGCCGGGTGGAATTCTTGGAAATTTCATCTTTGGAAATGTTCTTTGGGCGGTAATTTCCACGGACATTATAGAATATAGACGGGTCTATGATGTACCAGGCTAAAAGCGCTCTGTTTTTTCCATAATCCAGACCCGTTTTGGAATACGCTTCCGGGAAAAGGTTGGGCTGTCCTTGCGGTGTACTGGCAAGAAACCAGGAATTTACATTGGTCAGATCAATGGTGGACTTGGAGCCTTCAAAGTCGTCAACATAACTTGTTCCTGAATGGCCGACCGTTCGTGAATGCCCGGGAAGGAACTCGGCAAATTCTGCGTTATAATTTATCCTGGAAGGCGTGTTGGGCGTGGTGCCTGGCAGCTTAGCCAGCATTTTTGAGATCCATCTCGAATTCTTTGCATAGGCCACATTAAATCCCCAAATGGTATTGGAAATAGGATCCTGTCCGTAATTAACTTTCTGTGTAAGCGGCCGTTCATGAAGGTTTAACACAGTAGCGCCTATGTGAAAATCGGGATTGATCTCCTGATCTACATGAACTCCTATCATGGTTTTTTGCTGGACATTGAACAACGAATTGTTTTCCAATGATACATGGATCGGTGTTCCCGAATTCAAAATACCCTGATTGAGAATGGTAATCTGTCCCATTGTGTAATCTACAGTATAATCTACATTTTCCTGCAAAGGAACTCCTCCGGCCGTGACCGTTACAGATCCGGGCGGCACATTCATCGCATTCAAACTGATGGTGGAACCCGATTGCGATTTATAAGAACCTTCCAGGATGAATTTATTTTTATCGGCATATTGCTCCGCAGCAGATTTGGTCATGGTATAAAGCGAGTCGTAGGCATATTTGTTGGCCAGATTGGGATTGTTGGGAAACACGTTGGTATGGATGTATTTCCCGAAAGGCTGTAGCACAGTAAAATAAATATGGCCATCACTGGCTTGGAAAGTACCGCCCTTTGTTTCTGCACCATCGATAAAATCGAAAAATCCGTCACCACCTGAGATGGGGTTCCGTTGCTGGTCTAGGTTGTCAAGTCCCAACAGGTGGATCAATGGAACGCCTTTTACTCCCGATGGCCCTTCAGTGAAATATCCTGTTGGGACGCCCTGTTTGTCACCGGAATACAAAATATTAAAAACAAAATCCTTTGGTTTAACCTGATATGCCCCGATGGAATAGACGTTTTTCATCATCAAATTCCACATAGGCATGCGGGTATTCAGCGTGTTGCTTTTCAGCAATTTTACGATCAGGTCCTTAGGTGTTGAGATACCCTGATCGGAAAATTCACCCACCTGAAATACTTTGTTCTGTCCGATCACCGTATACTGAAAAGCTACCGCCAACACCTGGTCTTTGTTCAGAGTGGTATTCAGTGAGATAAATCCCAGTTTGGTGTTAACAGTATATTCGGAAGACTGCAAACGCCTTGCATTTTCCAGTTTTATAAAATCTTCGCCAGATGTAAAATATCCGGATTTACCGATATGGAGCGGGTCGCCTGTAAGATAG
The DNA here is from genome assembly GCA_964588415.1 of uncultured Lentimicrobiaceae bacterium. Taxonomy (GTDB): domain Bacteria; phylum Bacteroidota; class Bacteroidia; order Bacteroidales; family F082; genus Sulfidibacterium. The sequence goes on along the minus strand of CAZPPK010000140.1, from coordinate 2,062 downwards.
CTGGTGACCGTATTGATACTTCTCAACTGTGTGGTATCCATCCGCGAAAGCAGGTTGTTTGACTGGCTAGTTGGGAAGGTTACTCCCGGAGTTGGCGTTACATTGGCATTGAAAATCTCAGAAGTCTTTCCTTCTCCCAAATCAGTAAAAGCAACGATATTACGGTTTTGAGATGTTGCCGGCCCGATATTTGTAACCCAGACTTCAATTTTTGTAATGTTGATATCGGAAGTGATGATGGGCAACGTTTTTAATGCCTGCTCGTAATGATCCCTGAAATACTGGCTCAGAAAGAAATGACGGTTGTCTTCATAATCCAGCGGTGTCATCTTAAAAGTATTTTGCTGGGCGCCATTCTTGATGGTAATATTTTGTGTCTGGCTCTGTTGTTGGGAGAAAACAGCAGTTATAGAAGTTTTTCCAAACTGCAATTTTGTTTTGATTCCAAACAGGCTCTGAGCTCCGGTGATAAGCGAAGACTTTAACGGCAGGCTTACATTTCCTGCTTCAATGGATTTAATGATATCATCTTTCTTGCCTACATATTTGAGTTTGAGCGTATTTTCAAAGTTAAAGGATGATTCGGTGTTGTAATTGGCTTTGAAAGAAAGCTTATCGCCAATCTTTGCATCCACATTCATCTGTATCTTCTCATTAAAATCAAAGTTGGTGGTGCGTAGCTGGTTCACATCCAGTGTAGGATCGTCGCGGTAATTGGAAAGGGCGCCCATGCTTATTTCCGCCGATCCCTGCGCCCGGATGTCGATGCTATTGCTGCCAAAGATCTGCTCAAACGCTTTCCCTTTAACATAGATCTTTGGAATAAGTCTTGTCCCCACAGCCGTTCCTCTGGAGAGCGTTTTTTGTTGCCAGTAACTTTGAACACTTCTTGTTGACTCAAGTTTTTGAAAGTCGTTAAAGTTTAGAACCGCAGGTGTCCGGTATTCAAAATTCCCAACTTTTGAGACAAATTTGTAGGTATTCGTAACCGGATCATAAATAATTTTCTTTTTGATGTTAGAAGGCGATTTCAGATACAGCGGGCTGGGTTTTAGCGTGTCAAGGTAAGGAATGCCAGTGAAATCCTGAAAAGGAAAAATCAGTTGAAGGTTCGTTGTATCAAGGGAAGTTTTGAGAGAAAATGGCACATTCTGAGCCTGCAAAGTGGCGGTTTCCGATAAGCATCCTATCAGAAACAACAACATTATCCTGAGAAAGTATAAAATTGTTTGCCTCAATTTCTGTTATAAATAAAGTTTAGCAGGTTATAAGATTTTTAAAGACTCCTTGATCAAAACTTCCACACTATCGACCGGTGACTGTTTCATGACTCTATCGATAGCCTTGGCTGCAATACCTTTATTAAAGCCAAGTATCAGCAAACCAGATAACGCTTCCTGCTGAATTGTATTGTGGGAAAACGCCAAATTTTCAGGCATAAAGCCATCTTTGGAAAGTTTGTCTTTGAGGTCAATCACGATACGTTGAGCTGTTTTCCCGCCGATGCCTTTCACACTTTGCAAACGGCCTGCATCGCCTGAAGATATAGCACTGTAGGCTTCCGAAGTAGTTAATGAAGACAAAACAAGCCTGGCTGTATTAGCGCCCACACCCGAAACGGAAAGGAGCGCCCGGAAAAGCGTTCGCTCTGCGACCTCTGCAAAACCGTACAACAACTGTGCGTCTTCACGGACAACGTAATGCACAAAAAGTTTTCCCTTGTCCAGGTCTTTTATCTTTTCATATGTATTGAGAGAAATATTGATCATGTATCCAATACCCTGATTATCAATAATCACAAAGGTAGGATTCTTTTCGGCAAAGGTTCCGCTAAAATATTCGTACATATCGAATCAGGTTTTCTTCTGTTAAACTGAATATACAAAAATACAATTTATCCGTTATGTTTTTTGAAAGAAAAGGGGAAACAGGTGATTAATAAAGGCTCATGAAAGCTCACAAATTCCAGTCCGCTTTTTTGACCTGTTTTTTCCTGAGAACGCTTTCGCCAGAGAAAATTACGTTTGGGCCTAAATCCAAAAGATTAATAAATCTTAAAATT
>CAZPPK010000139.1:0-8117 GCA_964588415.1 uncultured Lentimicrobiaceae bacterium | reverse complement strand
CATTCAATGCCCATTGTGCCGCGGTCCACATGCCATACAATCCAACTACAATACTAATACCGGTTATCAATGGTTTAATGATAGATGCATATTTGGTTAACCATCCGAAAACACTTCCAAAGGAGTTAACTATCACGCTTAAAGCTGGGTTTAAACCTTGAATCAAAACATAGATAAAGCCGCCCACCTTTTCACTCATATCGCCAAACAGATTTTTAAGTTGTTTCAATCCTCCGGTTCCGGCAAGTGCAGCGGCACGTGAAGCGCCTCCAAACTCACTGATGAGCTCGTTTAAAATTATGGTCTGAGCTCCGGCAACATTGCCTGATTCGGTCAATGCTTTAATCACTTTCTTTTGCTCATTGGAAAAGGTAATCCCAACACGTGTCAACATCGTTAATCCGGAAATAGGATCATTCATGGCCTTGCCTACTTGTAGTGCGGCACTCTTGAGATCGTAATGCATTTTTGTGGCCACATCCTGTAAGACAGGAATGGTCTTCATAAAGATCTCTTTATGGATATTCTTAAAGGTGAGCAATAAAGATTGTCCCTGCTCGGTTTCTTCATTGCCAAACAGGGTGACTTTCTGCAATGCTTCCGCCTGTTCAGCTAGCTCTTTAAATGTCACTCCGGCAGCTCGATTTGTGGAAGCAATCCCGGCCACTATCTGAGTATCTGCCTGCGCCTGGACGTTGAACTTTTCGAGTGCCCGGCCAGCCATACTAAACATCATAAAAATGCCAAAGCCGGCCATGGCAGTCTTTAGCGTTTTGCCAAGAAAGCCACCGGTGGTGTTCAGGTTTTTCATTTTACTGTCCAGTCCCACAACAGCTGTCTCTGATTGAACGGTGGCAGATGTAAACATTCTCTGTTTCGAAGCCAGACCTGTGAGCGTACTATTTCCGGTACCGGCAAGTTTCGCCAGGCCACCACTCATCTGATCCTTCAGATATACCAGAAAACTAACTTTCTCAACCATCTTCTTCTTTTTCCTTATTTACAAAGTAAAGCGCCCAATCAAGTTCACCCCATCTCTTTGCCCATTCCTCATCCGAGAGAGTGTCGGGATCCAAGTGGAAGTAAAATCGAATGAGCGCATCCCTCTTCCGTATTAATTCCTTATCCTCAGACTTGTCAATCTCCCATTCGTCTAATTTTTTTTTATCTCTCCCTTGCGTACCTAGATCACTTCTTCAAGCAACGCACCGGCACTCAAAAAGGCATCGTCATCATCCATAATTCTTACATCACCTTCCAGCCAGTTCGATTTCAAGATGATTTCATTGGCCTTTAAAGGGTTTGTATTAATGATGGCCATCGCAGCCGCCAGCGAATTCCGGTTAGGCTTTTTAATGTAGCCAACGGCCACATCGGTGCCTTCATCATCCATTGGAATTGACAGTTCAAATACTTTCTTAACGCCATGCTTCTTAGCGATCGCATTTATGCGGTCCTGTTCGTCAAGTAACTTTTGTACTTGTAATTTAGTTAATGCCATAAGTATTTATTTATTGCCCCATTTAATATGTGAAACCTGGAGCGGTATTTCTACATCAATCATCTTATCACCTTTTTTGGTGTCACGCCCGTTCTTTTTGAACTGTACGTTTTTAAGAACATCAGTAGTCACATTGCCGTTCTCGGGCAGGTAACTAACCGGGATATCAAAAGGCGGGATATCCTGTAGGCGTCCGAAGGGAGCAATTCTTTGCAGCGCTACCACTTCCTCTGCATGAAGGGTGATGGAAGCCGTAGTCTTTATTTCACCATAGCCACGTGTAGTCGGAAATCTTCCGGCGCCGTAGTTATCTTCCATTTCCTGTTCGTCATCATATTTAATGGCGGAGATACCGGATACCGATACTCCTAAAATGTTCACGTTGATGTCAACCCAAGCGTAAGCTATTCCGTTTACTAATGCTGGTCTATCCATTGTTTCAGTTATTTAAATTTATTTACCAAGGCCAATTTGTACGTTAATAGTGCGGGCAACGCCTTTAATCACCAAAGTGACTTTAACAGTCAGCGTGTTGGTTCCAACCACATCCTGTGCAGGATCTATATAGATATCGAACCCGCTAACATCACCGTCAGCCTGCATTTGTTCAAGCGGTTTGGAAGCGCGTGTCTGATAATACTGAATCGTATCTATCGACAGTTTATTGGTAGAAGGATCAAGCTGCAAAGGCCCGTTCAATTCAGGGAGCAAATAAGTCCTGATACCCCGGATGGCTTTGTCGATAGTCCTGTTATTCTCAATGTATGCGAAATCATCAGTCAGCGCCACGCAGGTAAAACTGTCATTGAAATAGCTTCCGCTCAGCCCAATTAGTTTCACGAGAAAGATATATCCTTTGTCGTTCACACCCTGAATGGCTGCCTGGGCCAGTGCGCTTAAATTACTACCTTCAGCAAAAGCGGGCTCATCCAGTTCGGTACCGGTCACCGGTTTAAACTTCTTAGGCCATGCAATGCTTTCGCTCACATTCGCCAGGCTCACAGCTGCCAGGGCAGCGCCTAAAACTCCGATGGTTTTCCCGACGGCAGTAAACAGGGCAGCTCCGGTTCCTGCGCCATCCTGACCGATCAGTACACTCACATTCGGTGCCGTCAGCGTATGAAGGTCATTCAAAGCCGTAAGGTCTGCAACCGCTGAAAAATCTGGTTGGTACAGAATAGAAAATGGTTTATGTTCAGCTGCAAGTGCATCTCCTACTGCCTGAATAGTGTTGACATCAGCCGTTGCAAAAGCGGCCTCAACATTATAAATACCAACCTGACGGATGGTTGCAGTACTGAAATTAATCAGATCATGCAGTTCTGCAAAATCAATACTGCCGGTGGCAGGAGCTGCGGCAATCATCACATAAAGTGTCGATGCCGGACTAATTCTAAAGAACTCACTGATATGATAGTTCAAAACTTTATAATCGGCAGAAATGGAAGTAATACCTTTGGCCTCGGCATCGGCCAGCGAAAGGATCTGCTTTACCTTATTGGTTCCGAAACCTGCCGGAAGTACCGTTGCGTTCGGGGTATAAAACAACATCCCGCTGATCTGGTCCTTACCGGGAAGCGTACGGCCTAAACCGCCATTTGTTTTTTGAAAAACTACGTCGTTCATTTTGTATTATTATTAGAATTCTTGGTTGCTGAAATTATATTTGTCACCTTTTCAAATCCACGGCTTCCAAAATAGAAGACAAATACTACTTCAAGCAGCTGTTTTAAAATGTCAATCCATGGATCGAGTAATGCCGTTTTGGTTTCGGGTAAGAAAAAGATGGTCAGATAAGCAAGTATAACGGTCATCACCGTCAGAAAGATCAACGTCATTGGCCGTACATTCTTAGAAAGCCAGCTGTCAGATAACATATCAGCAGATTGCCGTTTGGTGAGTTCCTGCTCCATGCTTACCTGGTGGTTGAAAATTACTTCCTGAAGCTCTTTTTTGGCCTGTTCTTTTTCGGCATCGGTTGTCACAAATTTGTCCACTACATTGCCTACGTTTTGTATCAGGCTGCCGGCTCCTGAGCCGACTAAGTTTCCGATTGTTTGCATCAGTCCCATATCAACTCCTTTCTGTCCAGCCAGGAATATAAATTTCCTGTCCGGCATCCTTTATAGTTATTTGATCGTATTTCTGTAACTGGTAATAGTTCAACCAGCGGACTAGCCATTCTGTGAGCTTATCTGCATTCCGGCTGGCAAATTTCCGGGTATCCATATAGGCCAGGTAAGCGCTCAGGGTTTGGTTTCCCATCTGTCCGTCCACATCGATATCAGGATAATCTTCCTGGTTTCGGTTCAACTTATTCAGTGCTTTCTGCAGGTACGAAACGGCGCTCCATTTTCCCTGGTTAACGCTTGTGTCAAAAAGCTCATTGACCACGGCCTGGCCAAAGGAATCAAGCTGCATCGGCAACCAGTAGTTTTCGTGATAAAACTGTTCTACGAGACTCTGGAGGCCTTCATTTTGGGCCATATTGGCATCTAATTCGCTGCCTGAATATTTGGTTTTATAGATATCGATGATCTGCCAGCCCTTCCATTTTGGATAGTACTTCCTTGATATGCCTTTATAGGTCTCTCCGCCCCGGTCGTTAGGATCGAAACTGTATCCGCCTTCATAGCCAATGGTGTTTGCAAATGCTGTTTTAAACCTATCCATTTTTTGTAATTTTTACTTGTTCAAGTTCGAGATTCCTGATTCTTTCAGCATGCACATTCAGCTTTTTATCATGTCGGTCGATCATTTTATTGATATTGTCGATCGATGCGCTTTGCTGTGTATTGAGCATATTCATTTCCTGGAGCGATTCGATAATCTTGTCGAATTTTTCCTCGATCCTTTTTGCCCATATCCTCACAAAATACCAGGATAACATAAGAAGGATTACAATTATTCCCCGGGAGAACCATATTTCGAATGCACTCATTTCTGTCTTTTCTGTCTGTTTAAAAAAGGGGCAGGCCGCTTTCGCATCCTGTTCCTGCCCCTCAACCTCAGCATGAAAAAAATGTACCTGTTTTTTTGTAGCGGCGGCGGGACTCGAACCAGCGACCTACAGGGTATGAACCTGCCGAGCTACCGTCTGCTCCACGCCGCAAATTCTATACGTTCGTTTGAACGATTCCTACAACGCCCTTGTTGTCGTTGCGGATACGACGACCACCTGCACGGATGAGCATCGAATAGATATCGCCAAAGAACTGCGGGTCTTTCAATCTTTCAAACAATGTTACGGTTCCCAATGCACGTTCCACTTCATCAATATGCCAGCATAGAACTACATCATTATCGGAGGCAGCGGCTGTATATACTTCCGGATCCGGATCGTAAACAGCTTTTGCGTTGCTTGCACGCAGCGAAGCGCTACGTTTCAGGAATTTAAATCCGAACAGTTGTCCTATGATATTCTTTTGCGGATCGTAAGCTCTTGAGAAGTCCTTATAATCAGATACGCTTAGCTGGGTAATCAACTGCTGATGCATCCGGTTGGTCATCAAAGTATAGCGATTGCCATCATCGGGTATATTGTCATCCGACAGAATGGCGGCTGCTTCTTCCAGGTCTTCCAGTTTAAAAAGTTTCCGGTTACCGGTAGTGCCACTTAAATGGGTTGCGGCAGATGCTCCGGTGGTACCGATGATCTTAGTAGATGCAGGAGCCCAGCTAAATAATATGCCCATGGCAGCCAGTTCTTTAATAATACGCATATCCTGTCCCATCATACTGTTCATCTTATCATAAGATAAAATCTTATCAGCATTTTCCATCAGTCTGGGATCGCTGGTATATTCATCCAACGAATAGGTGACATCGATATCTTTTCTACGGGTAACAGTGGCGGGCAGGACAGCACGGTTTTTCTTCGCGCTCGATCCTATTCCTGCATTCGGGATGTGAACCACCCTGCCTTGCAGTACATATTCATCTGCATTCTGGCAATAGTTCAGAAAGTCATTATTTGCAAACAACTGTTCAACAATCCAGGGTTTCCATATTTCAGGGTCCAGTCCCATCCGTGTCATGGACAGATTCGGCTTAGGTAGAAAAGAAGCCGCGTACAAGCCGCCTCCCACAATAAAAGGGTTCGCTCCTGAGACAGAAGATACAGTCATTGTGATGACGAACACCACCAGGAGATTCAATAAAGTTTTTAAACGTTTCATTTTAAGTTCGTATTGTGTGATTAATTCTTTCTAATTAGTCGATTTGAAGAGCATCTCCAAGAGGAAGAAAAGTGGCTCCATTGTAAATGAAACTCTGTACTTTCGTTTTGGAAATCGTTCCGGCCAAAGCAGGAGCGGTTAAACCGGTGCCAAAAGTCAATGTTCGGGCAGTTGTATCACTGGCCACTTTAACATGCAGCAAAGCGCCGGAATTTACCTGAGCATCAATCGCAAGGTTCAGGGTTTTGTTTGCCGTTAAGGCTCCCAAATCGAGTATGGTTACCATCTGTTTTACGGGTACGGCAACGCTTAAATCAACGGCAGCCGATACTTCAGCAACCGGAAATAACACTTCATAAGTTTCATCAAAGGGTTTTCCCTGGGGAGCCCGAAAATTGAAATTAGTGTTGTCAGCTTTGTGAATCCAAGTCATTTTATTATTTGTTATTTGTTAATACCTCTTGCCATCAAAAGCCCGCAGCTGTCTCAATGCGGGCTTTCTGTCATAATTAATTGATTCTATTTTTCCTTAAAGGAATCGGGCAACCCTTTCAGGTTTTGAAAAGATTCGCTATGATCTTTTCTCAGGTTCTCAAGGCCTTTGCCGTCGTTCTTTTGCCAATCCTGAAACGACCAGTTTTTACGGTCCTCCGGAATCGGATCAGTGCCTTCGTTGCCTATAAATGTGCCGATCTTTTGTGGAGCTGCAATGGCGTCAAGTGCCGATTTGGTGGAATCAAAATCTGCTTTCGCCAAATTGGTATAAAGCGGGCGTTCCTTTTCAGTGATCTTCTTTACCTTAATGGCATTATCGATCATATCTTTGATCTTTCCTACAAGCGCTTCGCCTTCTTTCTTCACATAATCTTCTACCTTGGTTTCAAGGTCTTTAATCTTCTGTGCGTCGGCGTCGGCTTTCGTAACAATATTTTTAACAGCATTTTCAATAGCTGCCTGATCGGCACCTGCCTGAAGGCGAAGGTGATTAATAAGATTTGTTAAGTCCATGACTTCATTATTTGAATTAAAATTTGAAATTTGTTCACTATAGAAATTTACCAGTTCGGGTACTGCATTAATATTGTTGGCATCCTGGCTAATCTTACCGTCAATCACTTCATCAATCAATCCGGCTGCTAATGCCTTATCAGGAGTAAACCAATGATCCTTGCCGTCAAACCAGGCGCTCTTCACTTCGTCAACAGTTTTTTTTGTACGCTCTGCTATAATGGTAATAAGATCCGCTTCGAATCCTTCCATCATATCTGCCGCGGATCTCAGATCTTCTACAGATCCGGCGGCGGATCCTGAAACGCGGTGAACCATAGTACGGGTAAACCGTGCCATGTATCTTTTTGCATTTGGAAGTTGAAGTAATACACTGGCCATCGAAGCTGCCACGCCATCCACATAGATAGATATATTCATTGTGGACCGTTTCAAAATGTTAAAAATGGCAATCCCTTCTATTACGCCGCCGCCGTCTGAATTAAGATAGATTTTAAGGTTCTTGTATTGACCTTCCAGATTGACTATCTGTTCAGCGACGGAATTGCCGTTTACATCCGACCAGTTGCCGATGATACCATAAAGCTTGATACTTGCTGTATCAGTGCCTTGTTTCGCTAGAATTATGATATTTCCTTTTTTCATTTCTCGGCAAACATAGTATGAAAAACGAGCAGAAAAAAATTGTAATTCTATGACAGTAAGTTTTTTAAGTATCACAATATATAAAACTACTATAACAGAAAGGGGTTAATTGATTATAGGTAAACCGTTTGTAAGTTTGCAGCAAATAAAACAGAAACCGTGGCCAATTCTCTTACCATAAAACAGAAAAAAGACTGGGCAAAACTGCTGTATCTCAAAACGCAGATGAACCAAAAGGAAATCGCCCAGCGGGTTGAAACCACAGAAAAGACACTCGGTAAATGGGTGAAGGATGGAAAGTGGGACATGCTCAAATCCAGCTTCACCATCACCAAAGAACAGGAACTCCGCAGAATCTATCAACAAATTAGCAGCCTGAACGATGCCATCGAGACTCGTGACGACGGACACCGATACCCTGATGGGAAGGAAGCCGACATCTTGTCGAAGATGGCATCAGCTGCGCGGAGTCTCGAAACGGATACCAGTATCGCGCAGATCATAGATACCAGTATCGAAATCATCAGGTGGGTGCAGGAAACGGATTACGATAAAGCTAAGGAGCTAAGCGACTATTTCGACAGCTTCATTAAACACAAATTAAACAAAGTTTAAATGGCCTTTAATCGCGAAAAGGATTTCATTGAAAGATGGGAGAACTTCCGTGCCAACCTGGTACGGTCAACTCCGGTGCCACAGATGACGGAAGCCGAAAAGCTGAAATTCAAACAGCAGCTTGAGAGTCATCCGGAAGAGTGGTTCAAATTCATGTTCCCTAATTATTA
>CAZPPK010000138.1:0-8125 GCA_964588415.1 uncultured Lentimicrobiaceae bacterium | reverse complement strand
TCTTTATTTCCAAAGAAATTGGTGGTAACACCTCCCGCCAGCACAAGATAATCATAAGAAATAGCCCCGACGCTGGTTTCAACTTCATTTTTTTGAGGATTTACCTTCGTAACTTCTGCTATCCTGAAGAAAAAGCGTTTCTTGTGGCGAAAGATCCTGCGAATTGGAAAAGAAATGGCACTGGGTTCCAGCCCCGACATTGCTACCTGGTAAAGCAATGGCTGAAACTGATAGAAGTTGTTTCTGTCAAGCAGGATAATCTGAAAAGATGTTTTTAAAAGACCTTTTACAAGTTCAGTTCCGGCAAACCCTCCTCCTACAATAACGACGCGTTTCGTAGCAGCGGGCGGTATATTGGATATATATTTCATTGGTTTAGAGTTAATTATTTTGGTTAACAACTCCCAGTACCTTTCTTCGCCTGGTAAAGCTATTTATTAGAACATTAATAAAACACATTAAAAAAATCTGCTTTCGGAACAGCCTTAAAATATCAGGGCAAAAGTACTGTTAATTAAGAAACAATCTAAATAATAGCGTTTAAAAAATGTTAACGTTATTATTTATGATCAGGTTATCTGATAGATGTTTCTGGATGTTAGCATGGAAACGTTAGCGGTAAATTAATTATAATGCACTTTTGCTAAAGTTGACGGCGAAAGGATCTCTAATTTTTAATCATCTTAAATAGCTTTGTGTAATAAAACCATTAAAAAATTAGTTTTAATTTTACAGATAAATGGAACCTTTCAAAGTGAAGATCGGGTTTAGGTAAAAAATTTGAGATATGAAGAAAATTGCAGTTTTATATTGGGGTAAAGGCGGAAGTGTTGAAAGAGCCGCTCAGATTATCTTTAATCAATTTGGTAATCAAACAGCTGATTTATTTGATCTTGGGAGTTTTGATACTAAAAATCTTGCGGATTATGAATTGGTTGTTCTCGGAGGTTCAACCATTGGCGCGGAAAATTGGGAAGATACCACCAACGATAATCAGTGGAACCAATTTTTCAGGGAAATTGAAGATCAGGAACTTTCGGGCATCACCTTTGCAATTTTCGGCTTGGGCAACCAGGTACTTTATCCTGCAAATTTTGTTGATGCGTTGGGTATTTTTAGTGCTGCAATTTCGAAAACGGGTGCCAGGATCATAGGGAAATGGCCCACAGAAGGATATCAGTTTACCGATTCGGATGGGTTACAAAAAGATAATTTCTTCGGACTTGCTTTGGATCAAGATACACAACCGGAGCGGACCCTGGAACGTACTCTGAAATGGACCGACTTGCTAAAAAAGGAAATGAAATTTTGATCTTTCACTGAATAAAAGAATAAAAGCCCGTTGAAATTTTCATCGGGCTTTTATTTTGGAGAGTACAAGCTGTTTTGCATTGATCAGTTTTTGATAATTGTGAAACCTCCTGAAAATATCTCTCACAAACCGGTAGGTTTCCCAACCCCGCATATATCCGCTGCTGACCACAGGGTCGTCGTAATAGATATTTTCTGAAAGATGTAGCACATAATAATCTACATTATCTGTCCAGATGTCGGGGTTCTTCCCATATTTTTTAGCCAGACGCCGGGCATCCATCACGTGACTCATCCCGCCGTTATAACAGGCTAACGTAAATTTTATTCGCTCCACAGAATTGGTAATACTGTCAGGAAGATAATGTTCCAGAGATTTAAGATAGGAAGCCCCGGCCATGATCTGATCTTTGGGAGACGAAAGCGTATCAATGTTGTAAGATGCCATTGCTTCCGGCATCATTTGCATCAATCCATAAGCACCGACCCATGAGCGCAGGTTCTTTTTAAAACCCGATTCCTGATAAATTACCGATGCCAGCAGACGCCAATCCCATCCTATCTTTTTAGCCGCTTCTTTAATAATGGCATCATAAGGAGAAAGGTTGCCTCCCTGGTACGACAAATAGCTGGTATTGGTGATGCTTTTGGTCCCAACGTTTTTAAAATATTTATTGTATAGAAGGCGGGCTTCCAGCGTGCGCTTGAATTTCAACAGCCATGCGTTCAATGTATCCACCAATGAAAGCTGGTCTTTCTTCACACCCCAGGCAATCTTCTGGCGAAAGCTTAAAGGCGTATTCACATCAATGTTTGGATAGATCCTGGCTGCTATCCTGGCAACCATCTCATCTGCAACGGTATAATTGATTTTCTTTTGGGCTACTTCGGCAATCAGTTGTACCGGAGCTAAAGAATCCTGCACAATATGAATGGTATCGGCAATCTGATTCTGAAGCGATAAAAGCTGAGCGGCATAAATAGTCCCTTTTTGAACATGAATGGTTTTTCCACCCAGATTAAGGGTATTCCGAATCAGATGGGCATCAATTTCATCTTTGGTTTTCATATTTTGATAATGATCAGGTTTTCGCTGAACAAGCACCTGTCGTGTGTAAAACAAAGGTTCAGTAAATGAGATTTCAGATTCCCGTTTGGAAGTAACAGTAAGCCCCATGGCGAGTACATCTACTTTTCCTTCACGCAATAACCTTACCGCTGAATCTAGATTCGGTTGAACCCGCAGATCGACAGAAACGCCCAGGTATTTTGCAAAATCCTGCAACAACTCGTATTGGTAGCCCATGGTTTTCCCTCTGTAAACAAAGAAATTGGTGGGACCGTAGTCGGTAAGGGCAATTATCTTTTTCTTAATGAGAATGGTATCGAGAAGATTGAGAGCAATGGCTTTTTGCCCCTGTCTTTCATGAAAGCCACCGGACCAAAAATTACGGCATCCAGCAATCGCAATTATCAGAATAATAAGAATATAAACAATTGGTTTACGCATTTATTCTTTTGTTTATCCTGAGCAAGTTACGAAAATCATCTTAGAAAGCAAGTTAAATTTGTTTCGACGGCAAGGATGCCCGTTTACAAAATAGCATCAAAAAGCCTCCAACCCTTTTATTAACCCAACACGAAAATATTATCTAAGAAATTATTTCTATTTTTAAACTTTAAATCAAGCATCTTCTCATGAAGAAAAAACAGGCTCTGTTTATTTTGCTTCTTTTGGTTTCAGGACTTGTAAAGGCGCAAGTATTTACGCGGGTGAAAACCGGTTTTAGTGGAGTGATAAATCCCGTAATGAGCTGGGTTATTTCGAACGATTCGACGACAACCTCCTATGCTTTTCTTTCCGGAGACAATTATTTGAATAACAAACATTACATTATTGCACGATTTGGGAAAAACATTGCCAAAAGCTATTTTAAAAATGTAAGTGCCCCTTTTCCTGCCTTGTACAGGGGAGATGCTGCTGCTGCCGATTATAACAAGGATGGTCATGTTGACATGGTCATGACCGGTCTTAATTCTAATGGCGTTCCGGTCATGGATTTATTCAAAAATAGCGGTTATGGCCGTTTCAGTTTAGTTCCTGGTCCATTTGTCGGACAGTATGACGGTTCGATTGAATGGGGAGATTTTGACCACGATGGCGATATGGATATTTTGGTTACCGGAAAGCTGAGAAATAATAAGTTGGCAACAATCATCTACAGAAACGACAGGGGCGTTTTTACTAAAATAATTACTGATGTTCCTGGTGTATATGATGGCTGCGCCCGTTGGGGCGATTTTGAAGGCAATGGCAAGCTGGATATTTTGATCACGGGAAATGATGGCAATGGTCCCATTACTGCTATTTACAAATATGTAAACGGAAGATATTTCCTGCTAAGTCAGAAATTTGTTCAGTTGGAAAACAGCGCTGCTGCCTGCGCTGATTTTGACGGCGACGGTAAATTGGATTTCTTTGAAACCGGAAAAAATCAATACGGCTTCCCTGAGTGTCACCTGTACGCTAACCTGGGAAAAGCCGTCTTCAAAGATGTAACGGTAGCCATCCGTCCGTTGATGAGAGGCAGTGTGGATGCTGCCGATTATGATCGTGACGGGCATATGGATTTGCTTTTGACAGGAGAGTCTAGTGAGCGACCCTATACATTAGTTTACCATAACAATAAGAATTTCAATTTTGTGGAGGTTCCCACTACAATTCCGGGTGTTGTTAATGGGAAGGCCCTTTGGGGTGATTATGATCACGATGGTGATATGGATATCTTAATTTCAGGTATCGATGTTTGTTATGATTTTTTGGGAGCTGTTTACCGTGATAATATGAATCCGCCAAAACAAGAGGAAAACTATTCCAGTAGCATCTTTAATAATGCACCAACTCCGATTTATAAACGCGGTCCGTATTATTATTATGTTTTTTCTTCCTGTTACTGCGATCCTTCGGGTGGTAACTATCCCGGTTATCACATGTATATCAGTAATGTACATTTACAGCAGTCTCCTTATAACCTAAATTACAGGTTTAATGATTTATTGCTCAAGCTGGTTCCCAACTGGAATAAAACCGACCGGGGGCACAGAACGTCAAACGGATTCCTGACACGAAAAGAAGCGGAGCAGTCCAGGACAGAAATGATAAGCTCCTATAGAGCAACTCATTTCAAAATTCATTACCTGAATTGGTAATCTGAAGAAAATCCCATAAAAAAACCGGAAAATAATTCTTGCGAACTGCCTTCCGGTTCATCTTTTTCCAAGCCGTAGCTTTGAAATTGATGGCTGGCTATTTTCAGTGCTTGCTTACTATCCTTCGCCCGTAGGTTCCGCTTTTCTTCAAGTCTCGCGAACTTGGTTTTACGTATCATTCTTGCCTGCTTTGCATTAAGCTTCAGTTTTGTATTCACGCCACTTCGGTTTTTTGCTTGGCAGTTTTGAGATGAAAGAGGTAAAACTTCGTTTGATGCTTAACCGATTTTAGTTACGCTCTTTGTTCAAGACCGGAATACCTTTCGGTTTTCCGTAAAGTGGTTCGGTTTCTGACTTGAATAGTCCTTTCGGATTTTTTCTTGTCTTTGTTTCGCCAGCCTTTGCGTAGGTCTAAGATCTGCACTTTATCTTCACCTGCTGACACAAATATAGTCTATTTGATATAGTCTTGTCAATAGTATAAACATTTGAAATATACACAATATTTGAACAAGAGTTATTAACAAAAGTTGATAACTGTCTCATTCTTTTTCTGTTATTTATTTTGCATCCGTTTCTGCCGGAAGAACTCTTTGAGTAGCGCACCACATTCTTCCTGCAACACACCTCCGGTTACTTGTGTAATTGGATGCAAAATATTCTTGGATACAAGGCGGTAACCTCTTTTTTCATCGCCGACACCATAGATTAATTCTCCAAGCTGAGTCCAGAATGCAGCACCGGCACACATCACACAAGGTTCCAAAGTGACATATAGTGAACATTCTTTTAAATATTTACTTCCTATATATTCTTCGGCTGCAGTAAAAGCCAGCATTTCTGCATGGGCAGTAACATCGTTGAGTTTTTCTGTGAGATTATGGGCGCGTGCAATGATATGATTGTTGCAAACAACCACAGCGCCTACCGGGATTTCATCTTCATAAAAAGCTTGACGGGCCTCTTTTAAGGCTTCTTTCATAAAGTATTTGTGAGACAGGAAATCAAGGTTCATGGGCTTATTTTTTCTTTTGCAAAGAAACAAAATTAGTTTTTTAGTTGGAAGACCGAAGTCAGAAGGAGGCAACAACTTCAATCTCCTGGCTTTCGGATTTCTTCTGCTCCATTTCTGAAAAACTTTCTCTAAGTTTGCTCCTTTATTTTTAGAGGACAATTAAATTTTAAGTAAAATGAAGAGATTTTTCTTTTTGATGGCAGTGTTTCTTTTTGTCGCCTGTTTTCAAGTTTCGGCACAGGAAAAAACCATCACGGCAGCCGATGCAGCTTACCAGAACCCGGCAGTGCTTCCAGCACACATGCAACAGTTACAATGGGTAGGAAACACAGATAATTTTGTGTATGCAAAGAACAAGGAGATTTTGGAGCAAAGTGCCAAATCCCCAAAAGTTTTCAAACTTTTTGGTCTTGCAGATTTCAATGCTGATCTCAAAAAATCAGATATCAAACCGGTGAAACGATTGGCAAAACTTACTTTTGTAAGCCCGGGGCAGGCGATCTTTTCCCGAAAAGGAAATTATTATCGCTACGATTATGCTGACCATCAAATTAAAAAGTTCAATCGAATTCCGGATACGGCAAAAAATGCAGCGATGGGGCCTTCCCACAAGTTGGTTGCTTTTACAATCAAAAACAACTTATATCTTGCCGATCAGGGAACAGTCACGCAGATCACGGATGACAAAAACCCTGGGTTTGTTAACGGACAGTACGTTTCCCGGAATGAGTTCGGCATTGATAAAGGAATCTTCTGGTCACCTTTAGGCGATAAAATTGCTTTTTACCACAAAGATGAATCCCATGTTGCTCAGTATCCTCTGGTAGAGATCAATCACCGGATTGCACAGGTGAGATTCATCCGCTATCCTATGGCCGGCGAAGCAAGCCAGCATGTTACACTGGGTGTTTATGATATTCAAACTGGAAAGACATTGTTTCTGGATACCGATTCCGGGCATTTTGGGAGCCTGAATCATTATCTGACTTCCGTAACCTGGGGGCCGGAGGGAAAATATATTTATACCGCCATCCTGAATCGTGATCAAGATCATTTCTGGATGAATAAATACGATGCCTCAACGGGAAAATTTGTAAAAACGTTGTTTGAAGAACAAAACCCAAAATATGTTGAACCCTTGTTCCCGCTTTATTTTAATCCCGAAAATCCCAGTGAATTTATCTGGATCAGCCGTCGCGACGGTTGGAACCATTTGTATTTGTACAATACGGATGGCAAACTGGTCAAACAACTCACACATGGTGATTGGGAAGTAACGAAGGTTTTGGGTTATTTCCCCAAAGGAGAAGTTTATTTCAAATCCACCAAGGAAAGTCCACTACAGCAAAATATTTATTCTGTTAGCCTGAAAACTTCAAAGATCAAACGGCTTACTCCTGTTCATGGAACGCATCGTGCACTCGTAAGTAAAGATGGTCGGTATATTATTGATCATTACAGTAATACAGATGTAAGCGGCGTTTATGATTTAGTGAACAATAAAGGAAGGATCGTACGAGCTTTGCTTGGAGACAAAAACCCACTGAAAGGCTACAACCTGGGAAAAATGTCAATTTTCACACTGAAGTCTAAAATTGATGGAGCCGATTTGTATTGCAGGATGATCAAGCCCATGAATTTCGACAGCACAAAAAAATATCCTGTCATCGTTTATGTTTACGGAGGACCTCACGCTCAGCTCATCACAGATTCCTGGCTGGGCGGTGCCGGCATGTTTTTGAATTACCTTGCTGAAGACGGTTACGTGGTTTTCACGCTGGATAATCATGGTTCGGAAAACCGTGGAAGGGATTTCGAACAGGTAATTTTCAGACATCTGGGCACTGAAGAAATGAAGGATCAAATGGTAGGGGTGAACTACCTGAAATCGTTGTCTTATGTTGATACGACAAGAATGGGTGTTGACGGTTGGAGTTTTGGCGGATTTATGACTATGTCGCTGTTCCTGCGTCATCCTAAAGTGTTTAAGGTAGCCGTCGCTGGAGGCCCGGTTATCGACTGGAAATATTATGAGGTGATGTATGGAGAGCGTTATATGGACACGCCACAGCAAAATCCGGAAGGATACAAAAAAGCCAGCCTTTTGAATTATGTTAAGAACCTTCACGGACATCTTTTGATGATCCACGGAACTGTGGATCCGATCGTGATGTGGCAAAACGGATTGCTTTTTCTGAAAAAGGCAATTGACGAAGACAAACTGGTGGATTATTTTGTGTATCCCGGGCAGGAGCATAATGTCCGCGGAAAGGACAGGATTCAACTAATGAGGAAAATCGAAACCTATTTTGATAATTATTTGAAATAGGGAAATGTTTAAGTTGAAATTTTAAAAAATAAAAAACCCTGCTTTACAAGCAGGGTTTTTTATTCGCTTTCAGGTTTAATCCGCCTGAGGCGGACAAGGGATTAATTCCCCGCCCCTTGGGGTGATTAATAATCTCCTTTTGATACCCCGCTGCTCTACGGCGGGGGTAGTTCATTACCTTGAGGCTTGCCTCGTTAGATTTTAGTATTTTGTGACTCGATATCACAGAATAGTAAATACATCCATAAGAGTCATTTTAA
>CAZPPK010000137.1:0-8277 GCA_964588415.1 uncultured Lentimicrobiaceae bacterium | reverse complement strand
TGGCCCACTATTGGCTTTCTGTGAGATAAATCTTATATCGAACTCAGGTTAATAACAAAGTTGGTTAATGCAAAATGTCACCTTCACCCCCTGGCCTCCCAAAGGGGAACCCTCCACACCCATGATGGGCAAATTCTGATAGGAGAATCTGCATGTGGGTCATTCAATTGAGAAAGGTGGGTGGCGGCGTGCCCTTTTAGAGGTGTGGGTACGCTAGTTAAAATTACCAGTTCAAAATTTTTATCATGTCATATTCTTCGGGATGATCCAGATATTCTTTTGCTGCTTCGTAGTCGGAAGGACTGATATATTGAATTCCGTGCTCGAAGATCAGTTTTAGTTTTCCACTTTCCATATCAACGAAACGTGGTATAATTCTGCCATTTTCATCTGAAACATCTTTCAGAAACAGTGGCCTGACAATCCCGGAATCATTGGTTGTCACCATACAGCCTGTTTGCTTTTCATCGAAAAGCTTTTTGACACCATAGCCTAGTAAAGCACAATAAAGCAAATCGTAAGCTATGGGCTGGACGCAACGTAATTCGTAACCTAACTCCACAGGACGGCTCTTGACCTTAATGTTTATTTCTTTCAGCTTATTTTGTAGAAGGATGTTGAAAATGTGAGCTTTGCTGACATTTCCCAGTTCAGGATGACCATGTTCATCATAAGTGAAATCAATTTTTGAATTTTTGATTTCTTCATCAGTCATAAAATGAAAAACGCCTTCGCTGACAATGGCCAGTCCGTATCCGATTCCAAGGAGTTTTCTTTTTACAATAGCGGAGATAATCAATTTGATGATACGGTCGAAAGTTACCGGTACTTTGTTGAACATTTCCGGAATGATAATCATGGGTAAATGGCTGGCAGCACCGATTCCGAATGCCAGATGACCTGCTTCGCGGCCCATGGCCGACACTACAAACCAGTTGCCGCTGGTACGCGCATCTTCGTAAATGGTCTGGGCAATACGAACACCTTCCTGCTTAGCCGACTGGTATCCGAAAGTAGATATGCCGTCTGGTAACGGAAGGTCGTTATCAATTGTTTTGGGAACGTGTATATTTTGAATATGAACGCCGTTTTCCTTCAAAAATTTGGAAATACGGTTTGCCGTTGATGCAGTATCGTCACCGCCAATAGTCACCAGCAGTTTTACATTGTATTTAACAAAAAAATTTGTGTTGAATTCAGAGTCTTTGGGCTTGTAACGGCTCATGATCAAAGCGGAACCGCCCCGTTTGTGAATATCATCGGCAAGCTTAAAATCTATTTCCTGGAAATCTGGATTTTCCGAAAACAAGCCTTGGTATCCTTCATGAATCCCCAAAATACGGTATCCATCATATAAGAAAGCTTTTGCTACGGAACTGATTACCGAATTAATGCCCGGAGCAGGGCCACCACCACATAAAAGTGCAATTGACTGTTTCATCTATTGAGATTTTTATGGCACAAAGATAAAAAATGACTGTCTCAGCACCTTTATTTCTTTCAATTTTATGAGAAGTTGTTTTAACGTTAAGGAATGACAGCCCAAAGGATTCAAAAAGAATGGCTTCGTGACCCCTTGACCCCCTAAGGGGAAACCCCTACACATCTATGGCAAGACAAAACTCTGATGGGAGAATCTGCATTTGGTTTATTCGATTAATAATGGTGGGTAAGAGCACGCCCCTTTAGTGGGGGTGCGGTGGCAATTCGAATGTCTTAAAATAAATAAGTTATGATAACCTGTTTGTCTTTAAACAACTTCTGTTTGTAAAAGTAATTGAATGGTAGTTCTGGTTTTCTGGGTCAGAAGAATCTGCTTTCCGGCACTTAACTCTTTTATTACATCATCATTATAATACCTGATAGTCAAGAGCTCCAAGCCGGTATTATATTTTAAGATGAAAGTATCTTTAAGTTCGTAGGTTATTTTTTCCAGCTTTTCAAGGTTCTTATCAAAGATCACGGAAAAGCTAACTGCCGAATTTTGCATCAGGTTAATGTGGAATCGGTTTATGCTGATTGCAGTAAAAACTTTTTTCAAAGATTCTTCGGCCATGAATGATAAATCCCGTGAGCTAATGCTGAGCAGAGCCTGGTTCTTTTTAACGATGAACTTCGGAATTTTTGCATCATCCGATTCGTCGGCATCAATAAGTGTGGGCTCAGATTGCGGATCTAAAAAGGAACAAACCTTTAAACGGATTCCTTTTTTCTTCAATGGCTGAATGGTTTTGGGATGGATTACGGAAGCACCGTAAAAAGCAAGTTCAATGGCTTCATTATAAGATACATGTGGAAGTTTTACTGCATTGGGGAAAAGGCGTGGATCGGCATTCATCAGACCGGGGACATCTTTCCAAATGCAGACTTCCTGCGCTTCAAGAATATAAGCCAAAATAGCTGTAGTAAAATCGGAGCCTTCGCGACCCAGCGTGGTTGTGATCCCTAACATATCAGCAGCTACAAAACCTTGTGTCAGGACGACTTCTTTATTCTCAAGTACAGGAATTAAACGTGCATCAACGCTTTTTTGAGTTATCTCCCAATTGACCGATGCGTTGGTGTAATGGCTGTCGGTAATGATCAGGTATTGCGCATCCACAAAACGGACCGGAATTCCTTCGCTGGCAAGAAAGCTTTTGATAATTTTTACAGAAAACGCTTCTCCAAAAGAAATGATCTGGTCGTAGCCCTGATACCAGTCATGGTAACTGACATTTAATGAATCCCAGAGCTGACGGAAATCCTCTTCCAAAGATTGGATCGTTAAATTGGAATCCTTTATGTTAAGCTCTTCGGCAAGTCTGATATGTTGTTGTTTTAACTGAAAATATTTTTCCTGAAGCTGTTCCTTTTCTTTTAAACACGACAAACGGTACAGTTCTTCCAGTGCATTAGTGGTTTTACCAATGGCTGAGACGACAACAACCATGGGCTCGCATTGAAATTCATTGACCAAAGATCCCATCCTTCTTACCCCGGCTGCATTCTGTAGCAATGCTCCTCCAAACTTGAATACTCTTGGCATAAATCCTCTTAGATTTAAAAGCGTTCTTTAATTAATCCCATTTTGTAAGCGGCCAGAAGCATGCTCAGATTATTGATCTGATACAAGATACTTTTACCTATATCGGTTTCTTTCACTCTTTTCCGCTTACTGTTTCCTTCTATATAAATTAATTTGGATATGATATCTTTGTCTTCCTGGATGGCTTTTTGCCTGGAATCGAAGAAATTATGTTCCACCAGGACCAGCCCGAATGAATTGTATATTAATGTGTAACCGGAAACGCCGGTCACTTTCTGATACGGCTTCGACATGCCGCCGTCAATCACAAATAATTTTCCGTTTGCCTTGATAGGAGTTTCTCCTTTCCTCACCTGAACCGGAACATGGCCGTTTACAATGTGCGAGTTCGAACCGGTAAGCCCAAATTCCCTGAGTATGGTATTGCAATAATCTTCATTATCATAAACCAGGGAATAATATGGATTGCTGGCTTCAATGAAGGCTTCCTTATCAGCAAGAAAATAGCGTTCGAAGGTGGTCATCTTTGTTTTCCCGTACAGGGGTGAGAATGCACCACACCAAAGATACCAAAGATAATCGGTGGCGGGTTCATGCTTGCGTTGGAAGCGGAAATGATGTGCTTTTCTGGCAATGCGGTCAAATTGGTCGCAGAGTGCTTTTCCGGTGTAGGGCGTCCCTTCAATTTCAAAAGATGCAAAATCTCCTTTTTCTGTCATGGGAATACACCCATGATACAGCAGATTCTCATTGAAAGTGAGATACATGTTGCCATGAGAAAACAGGAAATCGATATGACTTTGTAACCGCCGGCTATTTTTGATGCTATTGGCCAGTTTCTCCATCACCGATTCTTCCTCCTTAGTCAATTCATAAGGCTTCTCCGGGTTGATGGTTGGAAAATGATTGTCCAGCAACTGATATTCTTTTCCTTCGATGAGGACGGTTCCTTTTTTAAAATCGATCTTGTCAAGAAGCCTGTGGTTCTCCATTTCAAACTTTGGGTTCCTTTCGATGATCTGTGCTTCCAGTTTGAATTGGATAATTGAGATGGCTTTGTGCATCTTTTTGATCAGTTCAATGTCTTTGGGATCTCCCGACGTTTGGGGAGCAAACTGGTCGCAAGGATCGTTTCCGTATTCGTGAATTGCCAGTGATGCAAGTGGCATGATGTTAATACCATAAGCATCTTCCAGAGTGTCGGTGTTATTGTAGCGGAGCGAAACGCGAATCATGTTTGCGATGAGTGCCCGGTTACCCGATGCAGCTCCCATCCACAACATATCATGATTTCCCCACTGAATATCAACTGAATGATAGTTTACCAAGCGGTCCATTACTTTTTCCGCATAAGGACCGCGATCGAAAATATCACCAATAATATGAAGTCTGTCGATCAGTAGTCGCTGAATGAATTTACAGATAGCGATAATGAAGGCTTCCGCCCGGTCGATCCTGATGATGGTATTGATGATTACTTCAAAATACTCTTCTTTGTCTTCACCGCTTTCGTTCAGCAGCTCATCGATGATGTAGCTGAAATCGGGAGTCATGGCCTTTCGTACTTTCGACCTTGTATATTTTGAAGCGGCGGCACGTGCAACAATAATAAGTCTTTGCAACGTGAGTGCAAACCACTCATCAGGGTCTTCTTCATTTTTCAGTGCGAGATCCAGTTTCTCCTCGGGATAATAGATCAGGGTGGCCAGGGCCTTTTTGTCCTTTTCACGGATACTTTTTCCGAAAACATCATCAATTTTTTTCCTTACAACACCCGATGCGTTGGCCAATACGTGACTGAATGTCTCATATTCTCCATGAATATCGCTCAGAAAATGTTCTGTTCCTTTAGGCAGGTTTAAGATAGCTTCCAAATTGATAACTTCGGTACTCGCTGCCTGGATATTTTTAAAATGATCGGAAAGCAGGCGAAGGTACTTAAGCTCAGTCTCCAGCTGTTCCTTAGAAAAGGTGTGATTGTGGTTTTTATTCATTCAAATTTTCTGATTAAAATCGTTTACAAAAGTAAAAAACCTTGGGAATGGAAATGGGCGAAACTTCTCGCAGAACAAGAATTAATCTTTTTATAGGAAATTTTAACAGATCAAAGAAAGGATGGTGTGTTTAAATGGAATATCTTCTATTTACAGAAAGTCTTTTATGCAGATTCCCGAAGAATTCACAATCTTCACAAACCTCCGGTTTGGGTTGCTCCCCGTGCGGGCAGTTGGTACATCGGTTCTGAGTAAAATAATGAGTAACCACCACTTTTCTTGATGTTCTGATCAACGCGATGATTCCCGTTACAGGAGTAAAGAAGAAGCTGATCATAAAAGCCTTGAACAAGGTTATTCTTCTTCGAGACGCAGCAATTACTACGCCTAAAACCAGGATCAAATAACCAGAGATAATATATATGAGAGATTCTGTTGCCATAAAAATAATTATTCAATTACTATACCTAAATTTTTAAAATGTTGGATTTTAGATGGATAAAATTTTAGAAGCTTGCAGACCATTTTAAAACTATCCTATTTCGGAGAAATCGTAAAAAAAAATTAATCATTGGCTTGCCGGAATTTTATAGTTTTGCAACCTTTATGCAGAAAACTATCCATAAATTAGGAATATTCTTTGTGCTGGCGCTCCTGCTTTTGTTGGGTGCCTGTAGCTCGGAACCTAAAAAGCCCGTTAAAGATCCATTGGCAAACCAGATTAAAACAGAAGATTGCATTGTTCCTTTCATTTCGCTTGACAGTTTGATCATTGTCCCAAGAACAAAAGAGCTGGAAAGGACGTTCGACCGACTGCGAAGATTGACCGGGTTCAACGGAGTGGTTTTATATGCTGAAAAAGGAAGGATCGTTTTTGAAAAAGCCTACGGATATAGAAATGTACGATACAGACGGGACCCGCTAAAAACCACTGACCGGTTTCAACTTGCATCAGGATCAAAGATGTTTTCGGCGCTGGCGATTATGATTTTGAGGCAGGAAGGAAAAGTGGGTTATGATACGGACATCAGAGCGTATCTCCCGGGGTTTCCTTACAATGGAATCACGCTCAGGTTGCTGATGAATCATCGTTCCGGGCTTCCCCGCTACATGAGCCTGGGTCAGAAAGAGTGGAAAAACAAACGGATTCCCATGAACAACAATTCCATGCTGGCGCTCATGAAAAAATATCAACCCCATCCTTATTTCAAACCTAACGGGGGTTTCAATTATTGTAATACCAATTATGCACTGCTCGCGAATGTAGTAGAAGCCGTTACCGGAATGCGCTTCGATGATTTTATCCGCAAGGAGATCTTCGAACCGTTGAAAATGGATTCTTCGTTCATCTATAACCTGAGAGGCGATAAAAAAGTGCCGCTTTTTGTTGAAAAGGGGGTCCCCGGCTTCTACCGGCGTGGCTGGTGTTGGCGAAGAGAAACCAACAGCTATCTCAATGGGGTGCTGGGTGATAAAAATGTTTATACGTCTGTTGGAGAACTTTATAAATTCGATCGTTCATGGGACGAATTTACTCTTCTACCGGATTCCGCTTTGCGAGAAGCTTTTGTCCCTGGAAGCCCGAGAAGCTGGCGGCGACGGGAATATTACGGTTTCGGCTGGAGAATCCGCAAAGATATGGACAGTACAGCCTATCATTTTGGATGGTGGAAAGGATTCAGAAGCTATAACATCCGTGATATGAAACATCACAAAACGTTGATAGTCCTTACCAACACCGTCCGCGGGCCGGGTTCGGCTTCCTTCTGGCACATTATCAAATCAGATACATTGCCGCTGGGAAATGCAGTCCCGTTGAGCTGTAGGCCAAAAGGTATCAAACCGGAAACGAAATAGTTCAGAAAAATCAGCTTGCCTTTGAAGTATTGGTGAAGCTGATCTTCTTTTCGAAAGGTTTAATCATCAAAACGATAATCCAACCAAAGAATACCATTAAACTCCCCGCCATTAACGGTGTCTGATAGCCTTTCAGAATTTCCACATTAAGCAAAAATCCTCCCACCAAAGGAGCAATAAATTGGGAAGCAGAAATCACCGACTGTCTGATGCCAAGAATTTCGCCCTGAGAGTCTTCAACGGCACTTTCAGAAAGAATCGCAGAAAAGTTTGGCTGGACGAATCCCATAAATAGGGCAAGCAGTGCCAAAATAAAATAGAGATCTGTTTTACTTACAAAAACCGTTGACATAAGCAAAATAGCCGAAGGTACCATAACGATTTTCAGAATTTTGTGAGCCGAAACCTTATTGGAAAATTTTCGGACGAGATAACCTTGTGAAAGTACGATCCAGAAACCGATATAGACAAACAAATAGGCGATCCCTGAACCGGTGAGATGGAATTTTCCGAAAAGAAAAACCTGGAAAAAGTATTCAAAAAGTACCCATCCCAGATTGACCAGAAACAAGGCCATAAACACGGTTTTAAGCTGCTTGAAAGTAAATGCCGTTTTCAGATTTATGAAACTTCCGCGGACAGAGATTTTTCTCTTTACTCTGTTGGTCAGCGTTTCGGGAAGTTTGAAATAGATCAGCACCAGATTTGCCAACGCAAAAGCCGCAGCTGCTAAAAAGGGTGTAAGGGTTGTAAAGTAAGGAGAAATACGTGTATCGCTGAGCAAACCGCCAATGGCAGGGCCGATGATGAAACCCAATCCGAATGCAGCACCGATCAAACCGAAATTCCGCACTTTGGCTTTTTCGTCTTCGCTGATATCGGCGATGGAAGCCATGGCCACTGAAATATTACCGCCTGTAAATCCGTCGATGACACGGCTGAAAAACAATAAACTCAAGTTGGACCAATAGATCCCGGCTGCGAAGATCAGATAACCCAGAAAGCTCCCGAAAAGTGACAGGCTCAGAATCTTTTTCCTGCCTTGATTATCGGAAAGCCTTCCCAGTAGCGGTGCTCCGAAAAATTGTGCCAACGGGTAGGTTGCCAACAGAAATCCTAAAACGATATTGATGTGTTGGGCTGAAAATCCCGGTGGGAAAAAGTTCTTGAGTTTGAAAATGATAGGTACAAACGGAATGATAATCCCCAGTCCGATCATATTGAGCAGAACGGTGACAAACAATATATAGAGCGGCTTTTTGGTCATGATTGCTAAATACTGATTTTAAATTTTGCAAAGGTAACCAAGTAGTTTTCTTAATTAGGTACTGGAAGGCTAAAATATTTTAATCCGCCTGAGGCGGACAAGGGATTAATTCCCCGCCCCTTGGGGCGATT
>CAZPPK010000136.1:0-8280 GCA_964588415.1 uncultured Lentimicrobiaceae bacterium | reverse complement strand
TTAATACGTAGTCGTCATGGGTATGCAAACAAAAATGGCAGATATCCTATCAGATAAACTGATCAAAATCAACGGTTTCTCAGGAATTCTGCTATATTCTGAAAATATCCCCATAAAAATTCCTTGTGCTCAGGTTCAATATCCGACTGTTTCAGGGACGCTTTCATATTTCCCAGCCAATGGGCAATGGTGTCATTCTCCACAGAGAACTGCACATGCCGGCGCTTTAAAGCCGGATGTCCACGTTGTTCGGAAAATGTTTACGGGCCACCGAGATATTGGATCATAAAAAGGGCAAGACGTTCTTGTGCCACATCAAAATCACCATCATACAACGGAGACAGCAAAGGATCTTTTTTTACACCTGTATAAAATCGTGGATCAGTTTGCGAATGTTTTGCTCGCCGATTTTATCGTACATACTTACTTCCATGAAATCGAATTAATTAAATTGGATAAATCCGGTTTGCCAGGCTCAGTTCCTTATTAAAAGAACAGGCTCGAATAGCCAAATATTTATTGATAAATGGGTCTAAAAAGATATTGATTTGGTTTTCATTATTTATACCGATTTACCTTTTTAGGCTGGCTCATAAATACTTATCAGAAAACGAGTTGTTTCTGAAATTTTATCTTTTGTGTTTAGATGCTTCTTCCAGTCGTTTCTGAAACGCTGATTTCTTTCTGGGCTTTTTCTTGTTCATCTCAATTTGCTTCAGCAGCTTTTCCTCGTTGATTGTTTTTTGGAAAACGTAAATCTGGATGAAATAGATGATGTTAGTCAGAAAATAATAATAACTCAAACTGGATGCGTCACTGTTAAAGATTCCCATAAACATAATCGGCATGATGTACATCATGGTTTTCATTCCCGGCATTCCCTGTGTTTGTGAACCCATCATCTGATTGTTCAGATAAGTGTACATTATTGTAGAAACAGTCATTAGTAAAGTAAACAAACTTACGTGATCACCATAAAATGGAATATTCCAAGGCAAATGAAGTATGGAGTCGTAAGTTGAAAGATCGTGTGCCCAGAGAAATGGCTGCTGACGCAGCTGAATTGCCGACGGGAAGAACTCGAACATGGCAAACAGAATCGGCATCTGCAAGAGCATGGGAATACATCCTGACGCAGGATTGGCCCCCGCTTTCTTGTAGAGCGCCATGGTTGCCTGCTGCTTTTTCATAGAATCTTCCTTCTTCGGGAATTTGGCATTTATGGCATCCACTTCGGGTTTTAAAACCCTCATCTTTGCTGAAGATTTGTAAGTTTTGGAAGCGATGGGGAAGAGTACCAGCTTCAACAAAATAGTAAGGACCAAAATCACGATTCCATAATTCCATCCAAACCCCCCCAGCCAGTTAAACACGGGAATTACAATCCATTCATTGATCCATGCCAGCAAAAAGAAACTCCAGCCAATGGGAACTTGTCGTTCCAGTTTCAGACCGTAAGATTTTAGGGTGTAAAATTTATTGGGGCCGAAGTAAAACCGTAAATCAATGGGCTTGGGATCCATCACGTTAAACGGGAGGGTTACGTCTGCCGACATGGTCTTCAGATAATTTTTAATTTGTGCAGTGTCCTTACTTTTTTGAACATTCAGAATCCCGTCATTGAAGTAATTGTCAGCAATTAAGGTGCTTGTAAAAAAGCGTTGTTTAAAGGAAATCCATTTTAATTTCGTCTTGATTTCTTTTTTCTCGTTCTTTTTTTCATTCAGGTTGTCCACGTTTTCCAGGTAATATTTATAGTAAACGGAGGCCCCGCTAGTACGATCAATATTTTTTTCTTCCTGAAGCATGTCGGCATACCATTTCAGGTCGATATAATTCATATTGGCAGGGATGATCCCTTGCATGTTGTGAAGGCTAATTTGAAATCCCAGCATATAATTATCACCTTTAAAGGTGTACACGTATTCAATATAACTTGGATCAGGCCCCCGTTTATTTTTAGGACGGGCGTATAACCGCATGCGAAATGTCAGCGTATTTTTACCACTGACTTCCAAATGATTCTGAGAAGTATCACTAAGTACAGGTTCGAAATAGAGGTTGTTGGTCTTGACCAACTGGTTGTTCGAGAAGAATGAGATTCCAAAATTACTCGTTGTCGAATCAAAAAGATAAAGGGGTTTTTTATCCCATGTTGTGTATTTTTTTAATTCCACCGAAGAAATAAAACCGCCCTTTTTACTGATTTTGAATTTAGCAAGATCGGTTTCCAAAGTATAATATTGTTCTTTTCCGGTTGCATTAGACGAAAAGACACCAGTTGGTTTTGCAACATTTTGTGTATTTACAGTGCCTTTACTGTTTTGAGTCTTGACGGGACCGGCTTGCGAGTAATTTTTTTGTTGTTCTGCGGTTTTCATCTTATATACGGAATCCTGAACCTGCTGAGCCTGAGCAATAGAGTCCTGAACATGCTTTTGTCTGGCCATTTCTTCCTTTGAAGGATTCATCCAAAACATCCAGGTTATAAAAATGGCTCCAATTAACAGAATACCGAGCGTGGAATTTTTATTCATTTGCTTTTTTTGTGAAAATAAGAGGGCGCAAAGTTAATCAGAAAATTAATATCAGAAGGCCGTTAAAAATCGTGCCGTGCCATATTTTGAGCAAGTCAGCTGAAATTCTGTCAGTCTGCGCTTTAAAAATATCAGTAATGGAAAGAAAGCCAGACTGAAAGTCATTTTGATTAAAAGATGTTAAAGATTTATTAAGTTTCAGGAATGAAGTGGAAAACCACTTCATTTTAAATTAAGTCATCACTTATGCTTATCGAGACTCAATTTATATTATGTATTTAATTGTTGACATATATAAATATTAACTTAAAAACTTTAACTTTACCCCACAATTTATTAAAATTTTTTATAATTAACCCTTTAAATTTTATTTTTATGAAATTTTATTCAAAATCTTCGTTAGAACCAACCAACGGTTCAGATGCAAGCAATGCCGTGGACGATGTTGCATATGCGGTAGTAGTTGCAGCGGTGGCTGTTGATGGTGGTACCAGATCGGTACTTTAAGCTGATTATAAAGGGGGACTATCCCCGTTCTTTATAATTTATTAATTAACTTTATTATTAATCTTTTAAATTTTATTTTTATGAAATTTTATTCAAATTCTGCATCTTCGTTGGGGGCAACCAAAGGTGCATCGGACATCCCACCAGTTTTATGGTATGCATCTGCTTTATTTGCAACAGTAGCTATTGATTCTGCTACAAGATCAATACTTTAAACTGATCATAAAGGGGGGGCTGTTCCCCCTCTTTTTTTGTATGTCTGGCGTGGTGAGTTTCAAGTTGCCTGGACAAGGAATAATTCTTGGTTTAATGAAGTAAAAGGTCTTCATTTCTTAATATATTATCATTAGTGGGCACTTAAAACCCACTGATTCTTAATTGTTTAATTTCTTGTTCTTTGACATTTTTGTAATCGTATTTTGTAAGTATCTCTTTTATAGGGGTTTTATCGAGTAGCGAGATGCTGAGAATCTGTAGAATTTCGTAGATTGGACGGTCAACTTTTAGTTTGTTTCCCATGATGGCTACCAGACAATAAGCAATGATTGCACAATAAATTTGGATCTTAACTGCATTTAGGGTTGTCCCCCAAAAGGATTTGATTTTCAGATGTTGTTTCATCCACTTGAAGAACAGTTCCACTTCCCAGCGTTTTTTGTACAACAAAGCAATTTCTTCAGGTTTCAAATCCAAATTATTGGTTATGAAGATGAAATCTCTTTTTCGCTCCTTATCGTAATACTTAATTCGGCGAAGCTTATCGGGATAGCTTTTCAGCGAGTAATAGGTTTCAAGTTTCCCGATTTGGTCATATTGAACCCCTGTTTTCTTATCGACCTTTCCGGAATATATTCGCCTGAAACGCATATTGTCTTTTGCCCTTGTAACAAAGAACGATCCTTGAGAGTGGAGCTTGTGTAACCGGTCAAAATCAATATAGGCTTTATCGACAATATAAAAGCTTCCTGTCTCATAAGGGATGATATCAAGGATATTGACATCGTGAACGCTGGCCGTGGATATGTGCAAAAAGCTGGGAATAAAAGTCTTTACATCATATAAAGTGTGAAGTTTTATTCCGCCTTTGTGTTTTCTGAACTTTGCCCACCAGAACACGCTTAAACAAAGGTCTATTGTGGTAGAATCCAGTGCATATACATTGCCATCAATCTCGATTTCGAAATCATTCTTATAACAGCTCTTACGGGTTTCTTCGATCAGAACATAGGCAAACTCTTCAAAGATTTTATAACTGCGTTTTTCATTGGACTTACCAAGGTTCCTGCGAGAAACCGTCTGGCCAAAACCGAGATGGTAGAATTTGGGTTGGTGAGCTTCCAAGCTCAACATCAAATCCCGCATACTGTCTCTGGAAGTAAGCTGCCCGAATACCATGCAGAGCATTTGATTCCAGCAGGTAAAAGATCTAACGTATTTATTCCCGTCATATTTTTTTACAATCCTGTCAAAGACCCTGCGTGGCAGAAATTCTGAAAGCTGTGCGAAAATGTATTTGCCTTGATTCATGGATTTAGTTTTTGATAAAACAAAAATCCATTTTTTCAATTCAAATCGTCACGCTACAAAAAAATGCTACAACTACGATGTACAAAGAATTTCAAAGAACTATTTTTTATTTTTAGTGCCCACTAGTGATATATTATTTAAAATTAAACTACTAACTAGGAATTTCAATTGTAAAGGCGCGCTCGGTGGTGTGTAGTTACGCTGCCTTATTGATTTAAAACAGGGTTTATTTTGTTTTAAAAATATATACAATTATACAATTATAAAAAACTTTAAAGAAAAGATTCTTATGGAAAATCAAAACTATACAGCGAGAAAATATAAGTCTGCTAATCCTTTAGAAACTGTAAATAAAATTAGAAAAATTTTTAATAATATAAACTATTGGCCATATGAAGTGCATTGGACTAATGTGAATGATGAGATTTATTCAATGAGAGTTGAAAGCGACTTTAAAGATGGCAACTTTGGTACTAACGGAAAAGGACGAACAAAAGAGTTTACCTTAGCTAGTGCATATGCTGAACATATTGAAAGACTGCAAAATCAATTGCTCGCTGGGAAAATGCAATTCAGTAGGCGTATATTAAATAAAATTAAAGATGAGTCAGGTTGCTTCTATTTTCCTGATGAAACTTTTATAAAGAAAGATGAATTTTACAAACTTCCTGCAAGCTTTCTTTCAGATATCTTAGGTTCATCAGAAAATAGTAAAGAATATATTGAATCATATTACAAACGAATAAAACAAAATAATTATGATGGAATAGTAGGTGTACCATACTACGACCTAAGAAATAATACTATCATTAATTTCCCTTACAATATTATGCAAATACTTAGCCACTCTAATGGGATGGCTGCTGGAAATACGCCTGAAGAAGCGATATTTCAGGCAATTTGCGAAATTGTTGAACGTTATTGTGCAGGTGAAGTCTTTTTTAAAAGATTAACGCCTCCAACTATACCAGATTCTTATTTAAAACAATTCAAGGCGGAATATTCTTTACTAAGTAAGATAAGACAAGAAACCGGATTCGATGTAATTGTTAAAGATTTTTCAGCAAATACAAAGTTACCTGCTGTAGGATTACTGGTTATTGATCATAATAAAAAGACATACCGACTGAATGTTGCTGGGGAAACAGTTTTCCCTTTTGCCTTAAGTAGGTGTATTACGGAAATCTATCAGGGGCTTACAAATGACACAATTCAGGATATGATGTTGCCCTTACCGGAAAAAGAGTATGATTTTTTCTTAAAAGATGATAAGGAAGCCAAAATGGAGAGGGTGGATAATTTTATGAAACATTGCCAAACTGCGTCAGGTCTTTTTTCAACAACACTTTTTGAAAGTGAACCAAGTTATGAGTTTAACGAGGAAATCTTTAATTCTGAATCAGATAATTACAAAGAGGAGATAACTGTACTTAAAAATAAAATATTTGATTACGGTGCTGATATTTATATAAGAAACAATTCATTTCTTGGCTTCCCAACTTACCATGTTTACATTCCAGGTCTTTCTCCTTTGGGACAAGATTCACGAATGCTGCTTTTTAGTGATGAAATGTTTATAAAAGACAAGTATGAAGATATGTTGTTCCCAATTGAGAATTTAGACTCAAAAAAAATAGAGAATATTCTTTTAATGAAAAAAGATTTCAGAAAAAGTTTACATAGCAACGTTAGAAAAGGCAGCAATGTTTCATATCTAAAAACAATTCTTAAACTTGAGTTTAAACATAACTACTATTGGGACTCAATTCCAGTATCTTTTTTCCTTGTTTTGACCTACATTAAGGAAGGAAACTATAGAAAGGCTCACGAAGCTTTAGAAATATTTATTGATGAAAATAATTGTCATGAGGATAAATATTATCAAGCAGCAAAATTGTATTTAGAAATGAAGATTCAAAAGTATGCTGAAGATAAAATTAAATCAGCTTTACAGAAAAGCAATTTTGAAGATAGTTTAATTAGTGAGATATTAAATGATTTGAATGAAGAAAATGTAATGAAAGGTATAGATATTCCGTTATGTCCAGACTGTGACATGTGTGGGATATCAGGAAATTGTCTGACTAGTAACAAATATAGGAAAACAATCACGATTAATAAAGAAATGCAGAAACATAATATAAACCAGAGTGATATATTTAAGGCATTTGATTTATCAGAAAACTAATTGTGTTTTGCCAATGTTAGAAATGTTTTGTGGGGATAATGGAAATTAGCTTTCTGCATTTATTTATTTCCTTCATTGCCTTTCTTTGACAGAGATATAAATTTGTTTTGATATTTGTCAGAAATAGGGGCTCTTGTAAAGCGACACAAATTATTATCACTGATTCTAGTGGAAAAACAAATGATGAAAAATATTTGTCTGTTTATTCGATTCTTTGTTTTCCCATAGTGATAAGATTAGCATTTTGCAAAGGCCCCAATAAATTAATACTATGATTACAACTATAATTTGTATTATTCTTATTAGCAAGTATATGTTTGAAATGTATTTAGAATATTTAAATGCAAAAAACAGAAGCATAAATTTGCCAGAAGAAATAAGTCAAAAAATTGACTTAAATAATTATAAGAAAGCAATAGAATATGATCAGGTGAATCATAAAATTCTGAATATAACTAGTACAATCTATGTAATGATACTTGTCGTATTGGTAGCTTCTGGCGGGTTTGCTTTTTTAAATGGTCTTGTAGGTAATATGGCTGTAAGTACATTCTTTAAGCCAATAGTGTTTTTTGGGATTATTTTATTGGTCCTTGAGATAATTAATATTCCATTAGATATTTACAAAACATTTATTGTTGAAGAGAAGTTCGGGTTTAATAAAACAACACCCAAACTATTTGTTGTAGATAAAATTAAAGCTTTATTTTTTAAATTTTTTTTTGGTTTCATAATTTTATCGTGTGTGTTGTGGTTTTATAAAATTTCTCCAAATTTATTTTGGGTTTATACGTGGATACTTACTTCGATATTGATGACAGTTGTCATAACATTTTATTCAAATATACTTGTTCCTATCTTTAATACTCAAAAGCCTTTAGAAGATGGAGAGTTAAAAACAGCAATATTGGATTATTTAAAAAGTGTCGGATTAAAGATTGAAAACGTTTTTGTACTTAATGCATCGAAGCGCTCAGTAAAGGTAAATGCTTATTTTTCAGGATTAGGAAATAAAAGGCGAATTGTAATTTACGATACACTCATAAAAGAATTTACTACTAATGAGATTATAGCTATTGTAGCACATGAAGCAGGACATTACAGGCGAAATCATTTAGGAAAGGATATTATAATCCAGGTGGCCTTTAATGGAATATGGCTTTTCCTATTCTCGATTTCCTTAAATAGCCCTTATCTATATGAATCGCTTGGTGCAGTTAAACCAAGTTTTCAAATTGGTCTTATTGCTTTTATCATGTTATTTACCCCGGTTTCTTTTGCGCTAAATATTTTAATGAAGAAATTATCACGTATGCACGAATTGCAAGCGGATGATTTTGCTAAACAGAACTCAATGTCTGAATATTTGATATCAGCATTAATAAAGATAAGTTCAAAAAATTTAAAAAATTTATCGCCCCACTCATATTATGTAAGCATTTACTATACACATCCGACATTGCTTCAAAGAATCACGGCTTTAAAAGAATAAATTTCGATGATGAAAAATAATTCTTTTTT